>JBBSNT010000217.1:0-7211 GCA_038260485.1 Aggregatilineales bacterium
CGTCAACCCATAAAGCACCGTCACCGCCGCCGCCAGTATCGGGCGGCGCGTCATCTTGAGCGCCAGCGCATAGATCAGCGTCAGCGCCAGCAGCCCCCACGCCAGCGAAACGACGGCGGGCGCGGTTGCCGCGTTGACGCCAAAAGCCCGCAGCAGCGCCACCAGCGTGCTGCCGATCATGACGTAGACCGGATAGCCTGTCGCGTGGAGCGTACCCCACTTGTTCAACACGACCTGCGTCTCACCGACGTCGATCATGTAATAATTTTCAGAGCCGTTGGGAATAGTCTGGAGCGTGGGCAGGTAAGCGACCAGCAGAATCGCCAGTGCAGCCGCGAGTGAGAGCAATGCGTGAGACGTTCGCGCGTGAGTCATGGGTGAGAGATTACCATAAGTCGCTGATTTCTAAAGCGGCATTCACATTCAGGTGTCATAATCTGCGCCAGCATAGCGCAAATCAATGAGTATGGAGTGAGTCGTGTTGGAAATTGGTAGCACTGTCCCGGATTTCGAATTATCGAACCAAGATGGCAAGCGTGTTCACCTGAGCGATTATCGCGGTCGCAAGCTGATCATCTTCGCATTCCCCAAAGCCAACACCGGCGGCTGTAATGCTCAGGCGTGCGGCTTCCGCGACGAATTACCGCAAATCACCAGCGCCAACGCGGTCGTGCTCGGCATCAGCGGTGACAGCATCGCCACGCTGCACGGCTGGAAGATCGATAAGAAGCTGCCTTATGACTTGCTCTCGGATGAAAAACACGAAGTGCTGCAACCTTGGGGCGCGTGGGGCATTCCGGTCTTGGGGCTGATCAATATTCCGATGGTCAACCGTTCCTACTGGGTGCTAGACGAGAACGGCGTGCTCATCGACCAGCAGATCAATGTCGGCCCGACGGACAGCGTCAAAAAAGCGCTGGCAGCCGTCGGCGAAAGCGTCACGGCAGCAGGTAATTAGTCCCTCGCTCTTTTATTGCTGCTCTTGCTGCTTTCGCCGCCATTTTTCCACGACGGCGAGGGCATCGGGAGTGCCGAGTGATCCCTCACTCGACACCCAGCACTTCCCTTCCTTACTCCCCGCTCGGCACCCAGATGTTCTTGACCTGCGTCGCCTCTTGCAGGAAGTCCTCACCCGCGCCTTGCTCTGGATCAAACCAGTCGCGCGCGATCCCGTAATCGACCCACGTCCGCTTCATGTTGCCCGCCGACTGCTTCTCGACCATTATACTGCCCGCCGCCGATCCAAAATACCAGACCGCATCGACGTTATCGTGATCCGCCAGCGTCTTGAGCAGCGTATCGCGCGCCCCCGTGACAATGTTGACCACCCCCGCAGGCACGTCCGACGTTTCCAACACTTGATAGAAGTCGGTCGCGCTCAACGGGTAACGCTCCGACGGCACAATCACGACCGTGTTGCCGCGCGCAATCGCCGGAGCGAACAGCGAGACGAACGCCAGCAGCGGCGCGTCGTCCGGGCAAGCAATCCCGATCACACCGATAGGCTCGTGCAAGCCAAGCGTGATCCCGCGCAGCGGCGTCTCTTGAATCGCGCCGCCGTACTTGTCGCAGTACGCCGCATAGGTGAATAGCCGCTCAATCGACGCCTCGACCTCGCCCTGCGCGTCCTTGAGCTTCGCGCCCGTCATACTGACCAACCGCCGCGCGAACTCGTCGGCGCGCGCATTCAAGTTTTCGGCAACGTAGTAGAGGATTTGCGCGCGGGTATGTCCGGCTTTGTAAGCCCAACCTTCAGCTTTGCGAGCCGCCTCAACCGCGTCACGGATGTCCTTGCGATTCCCGTCCGCGACTTGCCCGACTTCGGCTTCGCTGGCGCCGTTCGATCCAAACACCGGCAGCGTATAGTTCCCATCGGGTCGCTTCTGCGCGCCACCGATGAACAGCTTCGCCGTCCGGTCGATGCTCGGCAGTCCGGCGGCGTTCTCATGTCCGTTCAACGGCGCAGGCAAAGATTGAACCACAGAGGACACGGCTAATGCTTGGTTCTTCTTTCCGTTCTTCGCTGTGGTCTTTGTGTTCTCTATGGTTAAACTTGGTCTTGGTCTGTCCTGCCACTTCGGGCGCACATACTCGAACAAGCCCTCGCGCCCACCTTCACGCCCGAAACCGCTCTCGCGATAGCCGCCGAAGCCCGCCGCCGCGTCGAACAGGTTAGTCGAGTTCACCCAGACCGATCCCGCTTTGACCTTGCGCGCCACGTCGAGCACCAAGCCGATATTCTCGCTCCACAGGCTCGCCGCCAACCCGTAGCGCGTGTTGTTCGCCAGCGCGATCCCTTCGGACGGCGTGCGGAAGGTCATCGCCACGACGACCGGTCCAAAAATCTCCTCTTGCACCACGCTCGACGCCGAACTGACGTTGGTCATCAGCGTCGGCAGATACCAGCAGCCTTTGTCCGGCAGCGGGCAGTCCGGTTGATAAATCTCCGCGCCTTCCGCGATCCCGCGCTGCACCCAGCCGTCAATCACTTGCCGCTGCACCGGATCAACAATCGCGCCGACGTCAACGCTCTTGTCGAGCGAGTCGCCCACCCGTAGCAGACTCATCCGCTGGCGCACCTTCGCCAGAAACTCGGCGGCGATACTCTCCTGCACCAGCAAGCGCGATCCCGCGCAGCAGACCTGCCCCTGATTGAACCAGATCGCATCGACCAAGCCCTCGACCGCCGCGTCCTGATCGGCATCGTCAAACACCACGAACGGCGACTTGCCGCCCAGTTCGAGCGACAGCCGCTTGCCGCTGCCCGCCGTCGCCTTGCGGATAATCCGTCCCACCCCCGTCGATCCCGTGAAGGCGATCTTGTCGAAGTCGGGATGCTCGGTGATCAGCGCGCCGGTTTGGTCGCCGCCCGTGATCACGTTGACGACTCCCGGCGGCAAGCCCGCCTCAGCGATGATCTCGCCGAACAACAGGGCGGTCAGGCTGGTGTAAGGCGCAGGCTTGATCACGACGGTGTTGCCCATCGCCAGCGCCGGCGCGATCTTCCACGCCAGCATCAGCAGCGGGAAGTTCCAGGGGATCACCTGACCGACCACGCCGACCGGCTGATAATCCGCCAGTTCGCGTTCCATCAACTGCGCCCACCCCGCGTGATAATAAAAGTGCCGCGCCACCAGCGGAATGTCGATGTCGCGCGATTCGCGGATCGGCTTGCCATTGTCCAGCGACTCCAGCACCGCCAGCAGACGATAATGCTTCTGGATGTTGCGCGCAATCGCGTACAGATGCCGCGCCCGCGCATGTCCGCTCAGCTTGCTCCACGAAGCGAAAGCCGTCCGCGCCGCCGCGACGGCATTATCCACGTCGGTTTTGTCGGCGTCCGCGACCTGTGCCAGCGCGTCACCTGTCGCCGGATTAGTGCTGGTTAGGTACCCACCGGACTTCGGCTCGACCCATTTGTTGTTAACGAACAGCCCGAACTTGCGCTCGTGTGCGTCGAGCCAAGCATAAGCGGTGTCCGGCGCTTCCGGCGCGGGTCCATAGGTCATGGTTTGAAAGATTTCAGCAACTGACATAGCATTACCCCTTAATTTCTACGCTAAATACTTTTTCTGTGCGAACCTGAACTTGTTGATGCAGCAAAAGCGCATGAACACCCCACGTAGCAATCAGCGCGTAAAACCCGAACGACAGCACCAGCCCGCTCATCGGCGGCTCGCCCTGATAACCGCCCGCGTACAGCCAGTACAGTGACAGCACAACGCAGGCCATCAGCACAAACCGCGCGCTTCTTCTACGCCGCAGCAGCAGAAAAAACACCAGCAGCAGCGGCGGCATACTCGCCGGAAACAACGTCGGGCTGATCAACATCGACGTCAGCAGCACGAGGCTGAACTGCGCGTCGAAGTCGTCCGACCGCCGCACGAGGTAGAAGCAGCCGCCTAACAGCCCCAGTGTCATCACCGCGCGGCTGATCCAGAACAGCGCCGGACTGACCAGCAGCGGCGTGACCTGCGCGTGCGCCTCGAAGAGCTGTGCCGTGAAGCCGAATACCGATGCGTTGCGCACGACCGTCCACGCTTGACCGCTCTGATTAAGCGAAAACAACGTGCTCATCATGCTGATCATCGGCTCGATCCCCGAAATCAGCACTTGCACCACCGCCAGCCCAATCCCCGCGACCAGCGCCCCACGCACGACGCGCCAATCGCGCTTCCAGATGAAATAGACGATCAGCAGCGCCGGAAACACCTTGATCCACGCGGCAAGCGCCAGCAGCGCGCCCGCCAGCACGGGCGAGTCGTCCTCAGCCGCCATCCACGCGCCCGCCAGCAGCGCCAACAAAATGATCGTCACCTGACCGACATAGAAGGCTTCGACAATCGGCATAAACAGCGGCACGATCAACCAGAGCATAACCGGCGACTTGATCCGGCGGCTCAGCAAAGCGACCGTCCCGATCAGCAGCCCGATGTTGACCACAATCCAGCCGTTCCACAGGGCTTCCAGCGAGAATGCGCCGACCAGCGGCATAAAAATCTGCGCCAGCAGCGGCGGATAGACGTAAAAGACGCCGTTTACGCCTGTGTAAAGCGCTTCTCCGTCTCGCAAGCGCCACGCGGCATCGTAGTAGGTGCGGAAATCAACGATCCGCGCGTCGCCGTGCTGGCTCAGGAGCCACACCAGCCCGACGAACGCGATCCACAGCGCAGCGATTCCAATCCAGATCAGAGAACGACGCACAAGGTTGATTCTTTGCTTACTCCACGTCAGGCAGGGTGAAAATCTCGGTGAGTGTCAACGTCAGTCCCGCAAACAGATCGGCGCTGTCGATGGCGTCGTCGTTTTTCGTGTAGACGCGCACGACGTCCGCGTCGCGCCGATGCTGCTGGACTTCGCGCTCGCTCGGGTAGGCGATCCAGACCTGTTCCGATCCGGCGCGCAGATAGTCGCGGGTGCGCTTGAGCAAATCTTCGGCGTCGTCATCCGACGAGACGACCTCAACTGCCAGCGTCGGCGCGCCGGGGAACGGGCGCTCGATGTTCCAGCCTTTGGGAATCATCCCTTTGCGAATGAATGAAATATCTGGCACGCGCGCGCCGCGTAGATGCTGCCCTTCTTGATTGAGCAGATAGATCAACCCGTCATAGAAGACGAAACCGAGATCATGCTGCTTTACGAAGGGATAGAGCGCATTGTAAATGTTGCCACCAACAAACTGATGCCGCATCCCTACAGGAGCCATTTCGACGATGCCCCCTTCGACGACCTCGACGCGCGCGTTCGAACCAAGCGCCATCAACTCGGCTTCAGTGATCAGCTTCACGTTCTCTGGGACGACCATCGTCGTTACCCCTCTCCTCCGGCTCCTCTCCCACGCCAGCGGGGAGAGGAGGGACTTTTAGCGAGATTGCTCTCGAAAAGCTGAGCGAATTTTGTTCAAAACAATAGGCAAATTATTTTCAACCTCTTCGGCGCTAACACGAACAAAGCGAATCCCAAGCGCTTCGATAATTTCCTGCCACAGTCGATCAGCTTCGACCTGCGTTTCATGAATGCCACCATCGACTTCAACAACAAGCCGCTCCTCCGAACAGTAAAAATCGACCACGAAAGCGCCGATGGGATTTTGACGGCGAAACTTTCGCCCTTTAAGCTGCTTGCGACGTAATGCTTGCCAGAGTATCTCCTCACTCCGTGTGTGCTCTTTCCGTAGCTCAGCAGCTAAATCGTGCATCTTCGCCTTGAGTTCTGGTAATATTTTCCATCGCTCTTGACTCATAAAGAGCATTCTCCAACAATCGGTGCATCTTTGTTCCCCTCTCCTCGCTTGCGTGGGAGAGGGGTGGGCGTCCGTAGGACGCACGGGGAGAGGGGCACTCCGAACCGCCATCTCTACGCCATTGGCATGTATTGTTCCGCCGCATACCGCCCCGTGACGTGATGCGACAACTGCCGCTCGATGTCCGTCAGCAGCGAACTTGCGCCGATCCGGAACAAATCCGGAAACAGCCATGCGTCACCGAGTTCTTCCTTCATCAAAATCTGAAATGTGAGCGCCTGTTTCGCCGTGCGGATACCGCCCGCAGGCTTGAAGCCGATGCTGAAACCTGTCCGCTCCAGATACGCGCGGATCATCCGGCACATCACAAGGCTGACTTCGAGCGTCGCGTTGACGGGTTCTTTGCCCGTCGAGGTCTTGATGAAGTCCGCGCCCGCCATCATGCAGACGAGGCTCGCCTTCGCCACGTTACGCAGCGTGCCGAGTTCGCCCGTCGCGAGGATCGTTTTCATATGTGCATCGCCGCAAGCCGCGCGAAACTGCTGAATTTCCTCGTAGAGCGCTTCCCAATTGCCATTGAGCGCGTGTTCGCGCGTGATCACGATGTCGATTTCGTCCGCGCCCGCCGCCACCGACGCGCGAATTTCCTCGACGCGCAGCTTGAACGGGTTCAGCCCTGCCGGAAAACCCGTCGAAACGGCGGCAACCGGTATAGTCGTGCCTGCCAACGCCTGAACAGCATCAGCCACGCGCGCGTGATACACGCAGACCGCGCCCGTCGTAATGCCCAGATCACCCACGCCGAGCGCGTCGAGCAAATCCTGACGCACAGGCTGGCGCGCCTTCGCGCACAAGCGCTTGACGTTGCCGGTCGTGTCATCGCCAGAGAGGGTTGTCAGGTCGATACAGGTGATCGCGCGCAGCAGCCACGCCGCCTGCCAATCCTTCTTGATCGAGCGGCGCGTACCGAAGGTCGCCGCGCGGCGCTCGGTCGCGCGCAGGTTGACGCGGGCGCTGTTGACCCAGCCCAAGTCGAGCGGAAGACCCGGATTGCGTTCGTGTTGATGGAGTTTAAGCGTTTGAACCTGTAAATCGGGGGTTGCCATACTGCCTCCCGCCCACATATTTTTTTAGTCTATTTAGACGATTATAACATGCAGACGCAGTCAGCCGCGCAGCGATATTGCTGTCAGAGATGCGCATGAAAGCAAGTGGCGCAGGGAAATCTCAGCGATTGCCAATGCAGAAGCAGGTCATCAGACACAATAGATCGCGCCTTAGTCGCCACTTCTGCATACAAAATCGATTTCGGGGATAAGGGTGTTTTGCTAAACGGTCGCTGAGGTTCGTTCGACCCATTCGACGCGGTAGGAGGTCAATGCCGCTTGAATTTGAGGCAGGGCGGATACCGGATCGTCGACTTCGAGCACAAGTGCCGGATGATCCGAGTGCAGACGCGCTGCCAGTA
>JBBSNT010000218.1:0-7140 GCA_038260485.1 Aggregatilineales bacterium
CGAAGGCGTCACCGCCACGCCGCGACGCTCCTGCAGCACCACACCGTGAACGCCGACCGCGTCGGCGACGCGCAGCAGCGCGCCGACGTTCTGCGGGTCTTTGAGCAGGTCAAGCACGAGGATGAAGGGCTTCTCGTCGCGCAGCTTGCTCAGCGCGAACACCTCCTTGACGTCAACGTAGGGATAACCGCCTGTGCGCAACGCCATGTTCTGATGATTCGCGCCCTGCGCTAGGTCGTCGATGATCCGGCGCGGCACGCGCTTGACGGTGACGCCGCGCTCGGCGGCGGTCGTCAAAATCTGCGCAACCAGCCCTTTCGCTTCGGTCGTTTCGGTGACCAGCAGTTGATCGATGTCCCGCCGTCCGGCGCGCAGCGCTTCCATGACCGCCCAATGTCCATAGAGAAATTCAGATGCCATTAGGTCGTCTTCCAGATAGTGCCGTCGGCGCGGTCTTCGAGGACAACGCCGATGTTCGCCAGTTGGTCGCGGATACGGTCGCTTTCCGCCCAGTTCTTGCTCGACCGTGCCTGCGCGCGCGAGGCGATCAGCAGCTCGATCAGCGCGGCTTCGCGGGAAGCGTCGCCGCCGGTCGCTTCGTCCGCCTGCGGGATAATACCGAGCACGTCGCCGCCGAGCGTATTGTAGAGGTCATTGATTTGCGTCAGCACGTCCAAGCCGACGCTCTGCCCGCTGTTGAGCAGGGTGTTGACGTCGCGCGTGAATTCTTGCAGCGCCGCCAGTGCTTGCGGCGCGTTGAAGTCGTCATCCATCGCATTGGTGAAGGTGGTTCTGGTTTCCTCGACGCGGGCGAGAATGCCGTTGCTGTCACTGCCTTCATCTGCATCGTTGATCGTGCGCCGTACCAGCCGCACCGAGTTGTACAAGCGTTCCCAACCGCGCGCCGCCGCTTCCATCGCGCCCTCGTCGTAGACGACCGGATTGCTGTAATGGACGGTTTCCATGAACATGCGGATGACTTCAGGGCGGAAGCGTTCGAGCGCGCTGCTGATGGTCACGAAATTGCCGAGACTCTTGGACATCTTGATCGGATTGCCGTCCTCGTCGGGGATGAGCAGGCTGCCGACCAGCATCCAGTAGCGGGCGAATTCGGCG
Organism: Aggregatilineales bacterium; assembly: GCA_038260485.1. GTDB lineage: Bacteria > Chloroflexota > Anaerolineae > Aggregatilineales > Phototrophicaceae > Flexifilum. Next base: position 1,117 of record JBBSNT010000218.1, read on the forward strand.
TCGTTGGCGCATTCACTCTGCGCGATCTCGCTCTCGTTGTGCGGGAAGATGTTGTCGATACCGCCGCCGTGAATGTCGAAGGTTTCGCCGAGATACTTGCGCGCCATCGCTGAGCACTCGATGTGCCAACCGGGGAAGCCTTCCCCCCAAGGGCTGTTCCAACGCAGAATGTGTTCCGGTTCAGCGGCTTTCCAGAGCGCGAAGTCTTCAGGGTTGCGCTTGTCACCGCGCACTGTCTCGCGCGAACCGGCTTCCTGCTGATCGACGCGGCGGTTGGAGAGCTTGCCGTAATCCGGGTCTTTGCTGACGTCGAAATAGACGCTGCCGTTGACCTCGTAGGCGATGCCTTTGCTCAGCAGCGTCTCGACCATCTCGATCTGTTCAGGGATGTGTCCACTGGCGCGCGGCACGATGTCCGGTCGCGTCACGCCCAAGCGATCCATTGCGTCTTGATAGGTGCGGGCGTACTTCTCGGCGATCTGCATCGGCTTCGCCTGTGTCTGCGCCGCTTTCTTGAGAATCCGATCCTCACCGCTGTCGAGCAAATGCCCCACGTCGGTCAGATTTTGCACGTAAAGCACGTTATAACCGCTGTAGCGCAGGTAGCGCACGATTAAGTCGAACGAGATGTAGGTTTTCGCGTGACCAATGTGCGATTCGTCATAGACAGTCGGGCCGCAGACGTACATCCCAACCTGCCCCGCCACCAGCGGCTGGAAGTCCTGTTTTTCGCGTCCCAATACATTAAATATCCGCAGCGGCATAGCGTGTCGTCTCTCTTTATATCTCTTGTCACAGTCATGATCATTTTAACCCATAAGCGGACGACGGTATAGATTTAACCCTGATTGGTTCACCGCCCTCCAGCCCGTCCGCTCACGAGCTTGCGCCCGCCTCGGTTTGCCGCAGCGAACAGGCGAAAACCCTGAACGTGTCTGAAATCGCGGGCAGCGGCGCACACTGATCGACGTAGGGCGTTAGTCCATAGGCTGCGAACAGGGGGGGGAGTTCGTCCTCGGCTTGCGCGAACACGACCAGCCGATCTTTGTCTGGCAGCAGCAGCCGATCCCATTCACCGCCTTCTTGCAGCGTATAAATCATTGGCTCGTCGGCAAAGTTGCTGACGAGAACCATGTCGCGACTGCTCAACTGCGTATCGATGTAGGTGATCATCTGATCGACGACGGTTTTCGCGCTCAAGGAAGGCGGCAGCAGCAGCACCGCGCCGATCAGCATGGCGACGACAGCCAGCAGCGTCCAGCGGCGCGTGAGCGCCTTCAAGCCCAGCGCCGCGAACAGGCAGACGATGGGCAGCAGGTAGAGGAAATTGCGCTCGTAGAAGGTGCGCCCAAGCACCACAAACTGAACCAGCACCGCCGCCAGCGTAACGCCCGCAAGGCTCAGCGTGATCTGAAGCAGACGCCGATCCCGTTTGCGCAGCAGCCCCACCAGCCCAACGATCAAACAGAACAGCAGCAGCACGCCCAGCAAGGAGCCGCCAAAGATGCTGTCGAGCCAGCCGCTCGCTAACGCGCCTAGATCGGTATAGCCGAAGCGCTCGAAACTGCGGCTGACCTGCCCCAAAAGCGCCGACGGCAGGTAGAAAATCGACCCTAGCAGCGTGCCGATCACGACCGCCAGCAGGCTTTGACGATAGGCTCGTCGCGCCATAGGCGCGTACAGGCTGCGCCAGACCAACCACGCCAGAACCCCTGCGATCAGGATAATGTGCGTCGGCAGCGTGATCATCAGCGCCAAGCAGGTGAAGAGCAGCCCGTAGCGATAGCGCCGCGTGTGTTTCGGCGGACTCAGAAACACGAGATCGACCAGCACGAGCGCCAGAAAAATCGAGAGCGTATAGCCACGCGCATTGACGGCGTAATCGGCAAAGGTCCGATTGACGCTCAGGAATGCGGCAGCGGCGATGCCCACTCGCCAGCCGCCCAGTTTGCGCCCCACGCGGAAGATCAGGGCGACGCTCAGCAGCGCCAGCATCAGCGTCGGCAGCCGGATCGCGATCAGCCCGAAGCCCATCAGCGTGGTCGAGAGCCACACCAGCAGCGAATGGAGCATATGATTGTTCGGCTCGGTGTACGACAGCAGCGCGATCCCCGGATTGATCGCAAAATGCCGCAGCGTGTAGGCTTCGTCGTACTGAAGCGTGCGCTGGCAAAAGGCGGCGTAAAAGCCAAACACCGCCAACAGCAGAATCACCACTACGAAGGATTGCTTATGCCATCGCCTCAATGAGTCCGTCTCGGTCTGCTGTTTCAGCAGCTTCGGTTAAATACCCATTATCCCCTGATTTCTCGCCTCCGTGAATTGAAAACGCACCTCACCCTTATAAGCGCGCATCCTGAACGTGACTGACGCGGACGTATGAGCCAGTTTTGATCTACGCCTCGTTCGCCTCACGCTGCGCCCTGCGATAGACCGCCGTCCGCAGTTCGACCGCGTAAGCCTCGAATTCAGGCACGTTCACTCGCCGCGCGTCCTCAACTTCGCGCTCGATGTCGTAAGGCAGACGGATAAAATCGAGCGAAAACGCTCCCGCCGCTTGGCTATCGAGCGTGCCGGAAAGGATCACGTAGGAGATCAGCGGCACGTCGAGCGGATTGCCAACGCTGCCCGTGTTGAACAGCAGCTTCTTGTGAGGATAGAGCGGCAGCAGGTAAGGCGTGTGGATGTCGCCATAGCCGACGATCTCCGGTTGGGGCGCGTCTAACCCTGTGAAGGCGGTGTTCGCGAACATCGCTTTGTGCGTATCCAGCGAGTCCGTCGGATAGATGCGCGTGTATAGGCTCTCCTGCGAGGCGTGAAACAGGCGCACGCGCTTGCCGCTCAACCAGAAGTCATAGATGTTGGGCAAGGCGCGCAGGTACGCCAGCCGATCAGCACCCAACTGCGCCCGATACCACTGTGAGCCGACGAAATCGCCCTCATGGATGGCGTCATCCCAGTTGCCACGCACGATCACCTGACACAGCTCGCGGCATAGGTCAACCGTCAGGTCAGAGCGCGCACCCTTGCCGATCAAATCCCCCAGATTGTAGATCAGATCGATTCCGCGCCCGCGAATGTCCTCGATCACCGTTTCCAGAGCGGACATATTGCCGTGAACGTCTGAGATAACAGCAATTTTATCCATGCAACCCCTTTACGAATGTTCCTGTTCCCAGACCAAGTGGCGCGCCCAAACGGCTTTCCAGAGCCGCGCGACTTCCTCAGCCGGCAGATGCAGCTTGAAGCGCTCGTTCAAAACCTGTTCATAACTCGCCGAATTATCGACAACCTGATCACTTTCCCCGCGTGCCATGACACGGCGCAGCAGCGCGCCGCGCAGCGACACCAGCGCGTCCGGCGTGAAAATTTGGCAGACGGTCGTCCGCACGAAGCCCGACTCCGCCGAGGTTTGCAAGCGCTGGCAGGTTGGCGCGAAGTAGTCGATGGTGCGCGGCTGGAGCGTAAAAACGAAGCCCACGCCGCCATAGCGATGATTCTGGAAGTACCAGCGTTCGCCCTCGCGCAGCAAGTGATAGGTCAGGAAGCCTTGCGTATACGCCCCCGCTTCGAGCGGGATCGGCGTTTGCAGCCCATTGCCGAAGCCCACGTCAGCCAGATAAGGTTGATCGCCCAGCTTCACCAGCAGGATCAGGTGTTCGCCGCCCGCGCCATCGCCGCTGAACTCGCTCGTCACGTCGCTGGCGAGCAGCGTCACGTCAAAGCCGATCTCGCGCAGCGCCCACGCGAATAAACTGTTCATCTCGTAGCACCAGCCGCCGCGCCCCTGCGTGACGATCTTGTCGTAAATCTGCTCGGTATCGAGCGAGAGCATTCGCCCTAAGTGAATGTCGAGATTCTCGTAAGCGATGTTGAACAGGTGGGCGCGATGCAGCCGGTTCAGCGTATCGAGCGTGACTTCGCGCGTGCCATCGAACTGAATCCGCCGCAAATAAGCGTCTAGTTTCATGAACTCATTCTCTTTTAAAGGTGAATGCCCCTTATTGAAACACGCGCCACCCCGTCTGTCCACGATCCAAAGACCAGAACTCCGTTTAGAATAAGGACGTTGCAACCCATCGCAGCGAAAAGGCGTCTTACTGCTGGACAACGAACGCAAGGAGCAGGAGAGCATGGTTGAGCAGGCTTACATTCGTCTCGTTGAGAATCATTGGGCGGTCGTCACTGGCGACGAACAGGACACGCTGTGAGTCATCGTCTAGAGCGGCGCGAATGGCGTAACGTTCTGCTCTTGGCGTTCGTCGTCGCCGTGATCACGTCCGCGCCTTATCTGCTGGCGTGGGCGAAACAGGGAGCAGACTGGCAGTTCAGCGGATTCCTGTTCGGCGTCGAGGATGGCAATTCGTATCTCGGCAAAATGCGGCTCGGCGCGCGCGGCGAGTGGAATTTCTCGCTGTTTTACACGACCGAAGCGCACGACAGCGCGCCGTTGGTCTTTTTGCCCTACATCCTGCCGGGGCAAATCGTCGGGCGCTTGATCGCCGACACTGATCCCGCGCTGACGCCCGCGCTGATCGTGACCTTTCACCTGTTCCGGATCGCCGCCGACGCGCTGCTGATCGTGGTCGTCTACCGTTTCAGCGCGGTGTTCCTGAGCGACCCGCGCGACCGCCTGATCGCCACGATGCTAGCGGCGTTCGCGGGCGGCTTGGGCTGGCTGCTGAGCTTCACAGGGCAAGCCGCGCTCCCCGCCGATTTCTACATTCCAGAAGGCTTCTCGTTCCTGATCCTGTTCGGCTTGCCGCATCTGGCGCTGGCACGAGCGGCGCTGCTGGGCGGCTTGATCGCGCTGATGCGGAGTTTGCCTGATACGGTAACCGTAGGGGAGACTGTTGCGTCGCCCGCTACCCCAAATTTACAGTGGCGCTGGCTGATGCTCGCGGGCGTCTGCTGGCTGGTCGTCGGCTTGTGCGTGTCGTTCTATCTGGCGATTCTCTACTGCATTCTGGGCGCGTGGGGGTTGGCGGCGTGGGTCAAGCAGAGGCGCTTTCCGTTAGCGTTGTTCGTGCGCGCGCTGATTCCGGCGCTGATCGCGCTGCCCTTGTTCGCCTATTACACGCTCGCCTTTACGCTCAATCCGGCGTTCGCAGAGTGGTCGGCACAGAACTTGCTGGCATCGCCGCCGCCGCTGCAATACCTGCTCGCCTATCTGCCGATTGGTCTGCTGGCGATCTTGGGCGTCCGGCGATTATGGGCGGGTTTGAACCCCCCCCCTACAGGCGATCCGGTGGGGTCGAACAATGCCCCGCTGATCATCGGCTGGGTGCTGATTGTGCCAATACTGGTCTACCTGCCGATCAACGTGCAGCGGCGCATGAGCGAAGCCGTGATCGTCCCGTTGGCGATCCTCGCGGCGGTCGGGCTGCGCGTCCTCGCGGAACGGCACGTGCCGCGTGTCGCCCGTGCCGTGCTGGTCACCGCCACGCTGCTGACGAGCCTGTTCCTGCTGCTGGGCGGCTTGCTGGCGGCGGCAACTCCGGCGCGACCGCTATTTCGCCCCGCCGCCGAGATCGCCGCCTTCGATTGGCTCAACGAACACTCGCAGTCCGGCGAGATCGTCCTGAGCGCCGTCGAAACGGGCAACGTGCTGCCAGCGTGGACGCACCTGCGCGTCTACATGGGGCACGGACCGGAAACGCTCAACTGGCAGTTCAAAACCGCCCGCCTGAAATACTTCTACAGCGACGCCATGACCGCCCCTGAACGCGCCGACTTCTTCGCCCATCCCTGCGCGCTAACGTTCGAGTGCGTCGGGACGATCCGCTACGTGATGTGGGGTCCGCTCGAACGCGCGCTCGCACCGGATGATTCACCGGCATGGGCAGCCGATCTGACCGCGATCTACGACGCCGACGGCTACCGCATCTATTCGGCTGCGCGTGAAGGGGACTCGGGAATCTGCTGCGGAAAATCCCTGCCGCACTCCAGACCTTGCTTGACGATGCCGTCCTCGAAGAAAGTCACGAGGGCAGGTCTGGCACGAGCATCTTTCGGCTGGAACAC
>JBBSNT010000219.1:0-7123 GCA_038260485.1 Aggregatilineales bacterium
GAAGCGGTGGAAGTAGTAGGCTTTCGCTTTGCGATCATAGGTCCATGTGGTCTTTTGGACGCCCGGAAAAACTATGCCTTGATCGGCATCGGCGGGCTTGTCCTGCGACCAGAGGTAGTAGTCGTGATAGGGCGAGTCGGGGTCGGCGCGGGCGGCTTGAAACCAAGGGTGCTGATCCGACGTGTGATTGATGACGAGATCAACGAGAACGCGAAAGCCGCGATCCCGCGCGCGGTGGATGAACTCGACGAAATCGCCCAGTGTGCCGAGATGCGGGTCAACGCTGTAGTAATCGCTGATGTCGTAGCCATTGTCGCGGTTGGGCGATGGGTAAAACGGCAGCAACCAGAGCGTGTTGACGCCCAAGCTGCGGATGTAGTCGAGCGAGCGAGTTAGACCGGGAAAATCGCCAATGCCGTCTCCGTTCGAGTCCATGTAGGTTTCGACGGCGAGTTCGTAGATGACGGCGTGTTTGTACCAGTGTTCGCTGTGCTGCTGAAGCATGGCTCTCCTCAAAAAAGCTGGTTGGTCGGGGTGCGTCTTTCACTCTCACATAGTTCTTAGTTTGTGACCTTTATTCAGCGCTATCATAGTGATATAACGATTGTTATAACAAAAGCTGCCGATTTTCTCAAATTAGCACCGTGTTTCGCTGGGTGTGGTTTGACTGCAATTGCGGCAAGCGAGAAAGGAAATTCACGATGAAAGCTAAGCTGCTGAACAACCAGCAGGGCGCGAAGACCTATGCGCTGATCCTCGATGCGGGCGACGAAGTGATGCAAACGCTGACCGATTTTGCGAATGATCAGCATTTGCTGGCGAGCCATTTCACGGCGATTGGCGCGTTCGAACGGGTGACGTTCCGCTACTTCGACCGCGAGAAAAGGGAATACCAGAAGATTCCGCTCAATGAGCAGGTCGAGGTGCTGACGTTCATGGGCGACATCAGCGACGACGATGGCAAGCCGAAGATTCACGCGCACGTGGTGGTTGGCAAGCGCGACGGCACCGCTCATGGCGGCGACGTGCTGGAAGGATTCGTGTACCCGACGCTGGAAGTTGTGCTGGAAGAGACGCCGAAGCATCTGCGCCGTAAATATGATCCCGCCACTGGATTGAGCCTGATCGCCATCGAAACACCAGAAATGAGTCGAGCATGAGCCAAGATCAAAAAGCAGAAGTCGTCGTGATCACCGGCGCGTCAGCGGGCGTGGGACGAGCAACCGCCCGCGAATTCGCCAAACGTGGCGCGCACATCGGACTGGTGGCGCGCAACCGCGACCGGCTCGAAGCCGCCAAGCGCGAGGTCGAGGAATTGGGCGGACAAGCAATCGTTTTGCAGACCGACGTCGCGGACGCCGACGCGGTCGAAGCCGCCGCCGCCGCGACCGAAGAAGCGTTCGGCGCAATCGACGTGTGGGTCAACGACGCGATGACCGCCGTATTCGCGCCCGTCAAGCAGACGAGCGCCGAAGATTTCAAACGTGTGACGGAAGTCGCGTATCTTGGCTACGTCTACGGGACGATGGCAGCGCTCAAGCGAATGCTGCCACGCGATAAAGGCGCAATCGTGCAGGTTGGGTCGGCATTGGCGTATCGGGGCATCCCGCTGCAGGCGTCGTACTGCGGGGCGAAGCACGCGATTCAGGGCTTCTGCGATTCGCTGCGCAGCGAACTCATGCACGACGGCAGCCATGTCACGGTGACGATGGTGCAAATGCCCGCCCTGAACACGCCGCAGTTCGAGTGGGTCAAGAGCGAACTGCCAAACCAACCGCAGCCCGTGCCGCCGATCTTCCAGCCGGAAGTCGCCGCGCGCGCGATCCTATACGCCGCCGATCATCACCCGCGCGAGTTGTTCGTCGGTGAACCCGCCTACACGGTAATTATGGGCAATAAGCTGTTCCCCGGCTTGGGCGATTGGTATCTCGCCAAGACGGGTTACAAAGGTCAGCAGACAAACCAGCCTGCCGATCCCGACCGTCCGAGCAACTTATACGAAACGGTCGATGGCGATTACGGTGCGCATGGGCGGTTCGACGACCGCGCGACCAGCCACAGCACATGGCTGCAAGCGCGCATGAACCGCAGCCGCATCCTTGCGGCGAGCGCGCTGATCGGGAGTTTGGTGCTGGCGCTGCTGGTTTCGGGGCGAGACGATTAACCTGAAAGTGATTTCAGATCACGGTGAGGGCGAAGTTCTGATGCTCCCATTGATCGGATTGTGACCAGTAGAAGGTGAATTCGACCTGCGCGCCGACGGGAACTTGATCGGTTGGCAGATCAGCAGAGTAATTACCGAGTCCGGTGGGGTCAGCGGGTGTATCGCGGATCGTTTGCCAGTTGTCCGTCGTCCAATGGATAGTGGTAGGCGCGTTGACCTCGATACGCAGCCGTTTACCCTGCATCAAACGCGCGGATTGATGGTTGAAGCGCCAGAGAAAACAAGGTGAATGTAGCTTATCCACCAGATAACGCTGTACCGTATAGGGTGGCATATCAAAGACACGCCCCTCGCGCAGCGAACGACGCAGCTTGATATGCTCAGCGTGCGTCCATACCAATGGCATCGCTGAACCGCTGGGACGACCACGATAGAGGTCGCGTGCGGGGATGTCGTCGGTGTCCCATATCTGCTCTGGCAGCATCCCGCCCTCACCTGCAAAGGACTCCAACGTTTTCAAGAGCCGCAGTGCTTCGTCGGGGTGTCCGGCGGCGAGTTCGTAGTGGGCGCGCTCGCCTGTGAGCAGGGGCCAAGCCCGCCCGATGCCCGTGCCATCATAGGGGCTGCCATCCTCGTGTTCGCCATAGCCGTCGCCGTTATAGCGATGCCACGCGGGTCCGGTCGGAGTATCAACCTTCAACTGATTGTCAACAACCTTAATCGTGTTGAGGATGCGCGGATCGTCGGCGGCGCGCAGCCCAAAGCGCACCAATGCTAAGGCGTCAGGACTGACGACGGCAGAGGTCGCCTTCTGGCTGTCATCGAGCGGATGATTGCTGAGCGTGACCGAACTGCGATCCAGCGGCACAGAGTCGGCTGTACCGGGGGGCGCGATATACACGTAGTAACCCTCGACGCCATACTGACGCGAGAAATCGGTATCGACCACATAGGTCCAGCGCTCGACGCCATCGTTCCAGAGGTCAGCAGTTTCGCGCAGGTAGCCCGCGAGGTCAGCTTCACCAACCTTTTCAGCGATCTCTGCCGCGCCGAGCAACGCGCTGATTTCGACGGCGAGCGTAAACGGTGAATAGCCCTCGTTATTCTCCCAGCGATCTTGCTGCGTAACGGGTCCGTTGCAGACGATAAAGCCGACCGCCCGCCGTACCATCCCCCACAACTCTTCGATAAATTCTCCGGTGATTAACCCCTCACGCCACGCTTGTTCGGTGAGCAAAATGGGAAAACCCGCTTCGTCAAGCTGAATACCGTTCATGTAGGGCGTGCCGTCGAGCCACATATTCTGTGCCCAGTGACCATCCGCTTCCTGCGTCACCTGTAGGTAAGACAGCACCCGCGCGACCTCGAACGCAGCACCGGACGCCAACAAGCCGCCGACACCTTCGACCAAGTCGCGCGTCCAGACGATGTGGTAGCCGCCGGGACTATCGTCCCCGCGCGACGCTCCCCACGGGGTCGATAGACTGGCGATTAAGCCGCCCTGAAAATCTTTAGCGCTGTGAACTTTGAGCACAGTCGTACTGACGCGATAAGAGTCGCGTTCCGACGACTCAGAATCGCCCAGTTGCAACACGGTCTGCTGCCACGACTGCCACGATTCCACGTAGACGTCGAGCGCATCATCAAAGCCCGCCAAAAGACTCGCCCGTGCGACGTAGCCCGCCGATAAACCCTGCGGCTCAAAGCCGATAGCAACGACGAATTCGCCCTGCGTCGCTTGTAGATCGACTTCACCAGTGAGGGCGACGTTACCATTTTCGGCGGTCGTATACTCGTGGATCAACTGCTTATGTTGGGAAAGCTGCTGCCAGCCATCGGACGCACCAACGTAGCCAACCGAACGACGCAGCCAGGGCTTCGAGCAGACCAGTGCCAGCGCTTCATTAGCATGGCGCGCAAAAAGCATGGGCACGCCTTTGTAATCGCCCACCCACGCCGAATTACCCGCCCCCTGATCACCGAGATGAGGAGCAAGCAGCGCATAGAGGTGATAGTCGGACAACTTGCCTTGCAGGGGCGTAAACTTGACACGCTGTAGGACGACATTGCGTTCGGGATCAGTGATAAAGTCTTTTTCGATACGATAGCGCCCCTCACGACAAGTATTGACGACGTGATAAGCGGGCACACCTTCAGCGAGATAGCTGATCTCGGAATCGGTATCGGACTTTTCTTCCGAGAAAAACGCTTGACCATCGGTGACGATAAAGCCCATGTCACGGATGCTGGCGCGATCTAGTCGCGGGTGATAAATCTCAGTCAAAATGCCGGAACTCAACGTAAACCAAACACTGCTGTTCCGTTCAACAGCAGTGCCAACACCATTTTTAGCGCTCGAAATCCAACGCGGCTCCTCGCCGGGAGCGCCTGAGGCGGGCTGGGGTTGATTCATGTTTGTCATCGTTTCGTTTATGCTAGTGAGCAAAGTGCGTATGCTTTGCAGCCTGTAAAAGATCGTATTCAGCTATAAAATCTAACAACCCTGACGGGATAATGTGTTTGTTCCACCGTGCGAGAAAGTAAACAGAATTCGTTCTATAGGTGGATGCAAAATTCAATTCTTAATTATTATAACTATTTTCTACGGCGACGCCATCAGAGATTCACAGACTTCTAAAGTCACCCGCTCGGATCAGGTGTGGCGTCGGTCAGGAACCAGCCGCGTGAGCGAGAACGCACCAGCCGCAAAATGCTCCCCAAAGTCAAGACCACGAATCGCCAAAACTAAGGTGGATCAAGTGACCCCAGGATCGGGGACGGTCACGGCGAAATAAGCGTCGGCGGGGACACGGTAGTCCAGGTTCTGGTGCGGGCGCTGGTAGTTGTAGAACTGGAAGTATTCTTCCAAGCCGCTTGCCAGCGCCGCAACGGTCGTGTATGGTTGCCTGACCGACAAGTATCTATGGGAGAATCATGCTGATGTTTGAGGGAATCTGGCCAGCCTTGGTCACCCCGTTTACCGATGACAACCGCGTCAACCAGCCCGTACTGCGCGACTTGGTGGATTATCTGCTTGACAAGCGGGTCGACGGTTTTTTCGTCGGCGGCACGACTGGCGAAGGCATCTTCTCATCGCTTGCTGATCGGCAGCTTGTTATCGAAACCGTTGTGGATCAAGTTGCGGGGCGCGCACCCGTACTCGCCCATGTTGGTGCGGTGGCTTCTGGCGATGCCGTAGTTCTTGCACGACACGCGCAGAATTGCGGCGCCGCCGGGATCAGCAGCATTCTGCCCCCGTTGTACACCGCGTGGCCGGTCTTACGCCGCTACTATGAAACAATTGCTCAGGCGGCTCCTGATCTGCCACTGTTCGTGTATCTTCTCCTGCCCAACTACGACGCAGCCAGTCTGATCCGCGAACTGGCGCAAATACCCTCTTTTGAAGGCGCCAAGTATACCGGGTCGAATATGTACGAAATGCGTCAGATCATCGACATGGGCAACGGAGGATGGTCGGTCTGGTCGGGTATGGACGAACAATGCGTGTACGCAGCGATGATGGGCGCGACTGGCGCTATTGGCTCTACGCTCAACATCATGCCCGGTGTATACAGGTCAATTCGGGAACGCGTGCACCGGGGCGACTACGCCGGCGCGCAGGATCTGCAGGAACGTGCCAACCGGGTAATCGCCGTGATGGTCGCTAACAATTTCCAGGGCGCGCTGAAGGAAATTCTGACGATGAACGGGCTGCCGTGCGGTCAACCGCGCTTACCCTATCTGCCGCTGACCGACGACCAGCGTGCAGCTCTGCATCGTGGGCTGGCTGAGACGGATTTCAAAGAACTAGCGAGCCTGTGAGTATTTGCAGCGATAGGCGAAGGAGTCCGCAATCGCTATGAAAATCGCGCTGGTTGGCACGGGGCAGATCGCGCAGCGGCATCTCAAAGCGTTTCAGCAGATCGAAAACGTCCAGATCGCCGGTCACGTTGGGACTGATCAGGCGAAGGCTGACGCCGCAGCAGCAGCGTGGGGGGGGCGCGGCTATACACGCATCGAAGCATTGATTGCTGCTGAGAAGCCGGATGCGGTCTGGATCACCACACCGCCCGACCAACATGGCCCACTTGAAACCGCGCTGCTGAACGCGGGAATCCCCTTTCTGGTCGAGAAGCCTTTGTCCGCTGACCGAGAGACTGCCGAGGCGATTGGCGAAGCCATTGCGCGCAGGAATGCGCTGGTCGCCGTAGGCTATAACTGGCGCGCGAACGACAAAGTCGTTGCTGTTCGCACGGAACTGGCGCGCAGCCCCGCGCGTATGGTCATCGGCACGTTTCACGTCAATACACCACACGCCGAATGGTGGATTCGGCAGGCGCGCAGTGGCGGACAGATGGTTGAGCAGGCGACGCACCTCATAGACCTCGCGCGCGCCCTGCTGGGCGAGGGCACGCTGCTTTACGCGCGGGCAGCTTATCTCGACCGCCCAACCTATCCGAACGGGGATATTGCCGGCGTCAGTGCAGCGATCATCGGTTTCGAAGGCGGCGTCATTGGGTCGTTCACGGCGACGTGCATTCTGGCGAAAGGCGCGAGTGCCCAGCTTCAACTGATGTGCGAAAACCTGTTAATTACGGTTCGCCGCGACGACGTGAGCTACGACGACGGCAAAACGACGCGCGTGGAAACCACCGCGATGGATACCTACGAAGCGCAGAACCGCGCCTTCCTGAACGCCGTCCGCACGAACGACCACAGCCTCATATTCAGCGATTACGCCGACGCTCTGCGAACGCACCGACTGTGCCACGACATTCTGGAACAGGGTTCGTCTGACGACGTTTAGCCCCCCACCCCTCTAAGAAGCCATTTGAATATTCCGACGGAAAGGCGACGAAGCAGCGGTTTGGGGGATGCCACCCTACCCTGAAAGGGTAGGGCTACGAAACCCAAGCCTGCTGAAGCAGGCTGAAAAACTGCGCGATCAATCCAAGATTA
>JBBSNT010000220.1:0-7111 GCA_038260485.1 Aggregatilineales bacterium
ATCGCGAAGTCAGGATAATCGAGCGCTGGGGAGATATTGGCACGCCACCAATCCCGCACAGCCGCTGTAGCGGTCGGAGAGTATGTGTAGCGGGTGATAATGGCGTCCAGCAGGGCAGCAGCCATCTCTCCTTGATGCGCGTGCCATGTATGCAAAACACTCGGATAGCCCACACGCATGGCTGATCCTTTGCCAAAATAGGAACAAAGATGCGCCCAGAGAGGATAATTGCGATCTGGCAGTGGCGCATCGCCTTCCTGCCGTGCATCTTTTGAGCGCTTTTTCGGAGCAGCTTTGGCAGTTTGCTGCTCTTTTTCGTATTCAACAATATGGTCGCTAGGGAATCCTTGCGGCACATATTTATAGCGAACCGTGCTTGATGGGTTGGCGTCTAATTCTTTTTTCTCGCCACCTGAAAACGCCTTACGAATGGCAGGAATCAGCGGTGGCAGCCGACCCTCACGCGCACTCAAGTAGGATTGTGCTTGTTCGCGCTCGTAAGGCACGGTGATATGGTAGGCGCTGCCGACATCGACGATACGCACCTCCCTTTGTTCGCTAAATGAGGGAAGCTGATCGAAGAGTGCCGCCAGACCGACCGCAACGAACGTCGAACGCATTAGGTCTGTGTCTTTCTCGACATACAAATCCATCGACTTGAACGCTCCTTTCTAGTGCAATCAGAACAAAGGGTGTGAATGGCGGAGCGCATCGCCGGAACGTTGATCGGCAAGACGCAAGATACGCACTATCAGCAGATAGAAAAACAACGGTTTCATGTCGCGATTACTGGCTGAGTTCGCAATCATCTTGACCGATTTGAGAAGGTTGCTACCACTCCCGTCGAAGGTTTGGACAATCTGACCCACCCATGTGTCCGCCTCGGCATCGAATCCACAGACACGCAATGACTCAACCAGCGCGGACTGCGCATTCTCGACCATGCGATAGGCTTCGCAGGTCTCAGCGTCGGGGGTGTGATGCCGCATGATGGCGGCGGTTGTGATTGCCGTCCAAATGGGATGTCTGCCGCTGGCGTTGAAAAGCACCGTAAATACCGCTTCGGCACTTTCGACGGCATGGGTTCCGCGTGGTGGATGCTTGAAATCGCTCGCCAGTTTTTTCAGGGCAGGGTCGCGGCGGTCATAGGCGGTGTCGGTATGGGCGAGGGGTGTCCCGTCGGCAGGGCGCGTCGGTGTGCCGAGGTGCTGTGCATAGTAGTGCTGCCATGCCGACGCCCATGTTTGCCAGCGGCGGTTCAGTTTGCCAACGTCGTGCAGCGCCAGCGCGAGGCGCAGCATCCGTTCTCCTAGTGCCACATCCTCGTTGAACACAGAACAGAGGACGGAGAGGGGGTAAGCAAATTCATCGTGCAGTGGCAGATGATCGCGTCCCTTAATGGTGAGAGGACGGCTGTAGGCGTAGTTCAGTCCGGAGATATGCTCGACATAGGTGTCTGCGATGAATGCGCTGCTCTCACGCGATTTCTGTTCGCTCAAGGGTGATGGTGGGGCGGGCTGGTCAGCAGCGCCGAAACCGAATCCCGTATCGGATCGATAACTGACGGCGAATGGTTCGACGGCGAACCAGGCGTAAGCACCGCCAAAAACTTCGTTCCCTTCGCGCAGTCGAGTCCATTGATAGGTCGTTTTGGTCATGGCATCATCACCGCCTTGATCGCGGATGCCCACGCCATCGCAGCCGAACATCGGGATTTCTGCATCGGGATCAAGTTCTAGGGTAATCTTGATGAGGTGAGAGATTTGACCACGTGAGACACTCAGTGATTCATATCGGAACGGCTGAATCGTCAAGCCCTCGTCGCCTGTGCCGCTTTCGCTGGCGGTCGTATTCCCTTTTGGATTTGGATGGATAAACAGTGGCACACTGGCAATATTGCGAATCAGTTGGCTCAAACAGGAGTCGTTTCGCACCGCGAGGCAGTCGGTGATTTCCCGCATTCGGCTATCGACCTTGCTCACGAGCCCGTCAACAAACTGGCGATCCATTTCGCCATGCGCGAGATCGACCAACCGCTGTTCTTCCGCAAAGCGGATGACCTGCCCATTGCATGCGCTCGAACTGATCGCCTCCCAAGTCAGGCGGCATACAGCTTCCAGCCCATCCTCATCCTTTGCATTGCCATAGGGTGAATAACTCACCGATCCATCTTCACCAACAGGCTGAAAGACGTGAACTCGCCCTTCCTGATTTTCCCGGCGCGCACAGCGTCCCGCGCGCTGGATCAGGCTGGCAGCCGGGGCGCATTCGGTCAGCAGCACGTCGGCGCTGATGTCCAGACCGACCTCAACGACTTGCGTGGCAATCACAATGATGTCACGGTTGGGCGCATTTTTGTCGTCTTTGAAAGCGTCCAGCAGCGCCTCTTGAATACCCTTTCTATCCGACTGGTAGAAACGTGAGTGCAGCAAAATGCAGTCGGCGTCCGGGATTTGACATCTAACATCATCATAGAGCTTCTGCGCCCGATCCACAACATTGCAGACGCAAATCGTGCGGCGTCCGCGCAGCCGGTTGACCGCATCGGCATCTAGCCTGCCTGATTCGGCGTACCATGTGCGCTGCTGTGTCTGGATGTTCGTCACATCGGTGAAGATGGAGTCTGCCGCGACTGTACAGGACGGGTCGCCAATGAATTCGGCGTCTACTACCTTTGCGATAGCTTGCAGAAACGTCGCTGAAAATGTGGCGCTCATAATGGTGAAACGGCTGATCCCCTGCAGCATCTTGAGCATCGCCAGCACTGTCAGCATCATCTCGTTGCGTGGATAGAGGTGAAACTCATCGAAGATCAAGTAGCTGCCGAGCATTGCCCCGGCGTTGATGTTGTCCAACCGTCGGGGGATGCTGTAGGGCAGGGTGAGGAAACTGGCGAGCATCTGATCCACTGTCGCCACGATCAGCTTGCCCTCAAACAGCGGATCGTCGGGTTGGTCGCCTGTCTGGATAGTGGGATACCACTCTTTTGCCCATGCTCCTTCTCCAGATGCTTCCTGAAGTTTACCTACTGCACTATTGGCAAGGGTTCGCATGGGCTGAAGATAGATAATGCGTGGTGGATAATCATAAGTTTTCCTTCGACGGTCGCGATTGAAACCAATTAATCCCGGCTCAATAGCCGCACGGGTTTTGCCGCCACCAGTAGGCGCTTGGAGGATTATATTTCGCCCATTGAGAATTGCTTCCCGTACATGCTGCTGGAAGTGATAGAGTTTTTGTTCAGTCATGAATTACCCTCCTCTCAGAAAAGATTCCGATCTTCATCTGCAAAGTAGCCATAAAGTTCAGCAGTACGTACTGCTTCGGCGGCGATTTCTGCACGCAGCGACTCCGGCTCGATGACTTCAACATCCGATCCCCAACTGCGAACCCAAGGCATCATTTCGCGCGGTTCGGCAACCAGCGCACTCCACTGCAAGGTGCCATCTGCTTGGACTTCCATCCCTTGCGTCGGATGCCAGCGCGTTTCGCGCACCCGTTCAACTACCCGATAGGCGAAGCGCAGGACTACTTTGACGGGCTGGTCACTGCCCCAGATGCCCCATGATTCATCGACTTTTCGGAGCAGTTCATCAGCGGCAGGGCGCTCGAATTTCTCTGTTAGCAATTTGGCGGATTTGATCCGGTCAAGCTTGAGCATGAACGGCTGACTGCTGCCCTGCACCGCCACGCCAGCGATCAGGTAATTGGAGTCGGTCCAGACCGATGGTTCTAACGACCATGGCGCAACGGTCATTGTTATGGGGACAGATGCGCCTAGAGGAACATACTGAATGCGGACGCGCTGCTGCTTGTGCCAGCCTTCGATCAGTGTTTCTAGCACCTCATCCCACACGGTTCGCTTTGTCGCCAGTCCAAGGTTGATCTGCTCGGCAATGTCACCGTTTAGGCTTGAAAGCAAGCGTGTAAGCAGGCTGTTGACGAGCGTATAGCGGCTCAAGTCGGCACGAACGACACGCCGCACTAGAAGATAAAGGAACCAAGCTTGCGCCAACGTCAGCCGGAGCGGGCGTACATGATCACGAGGGTCGATGGTGAACACCCGATTTTCAACCTCAATGACCGGAACTTCCTTGCTCCCCAATTTATCCAAGTAGTTGCGGATGCTCTGCTGAGTCGTATCCAGCGCATCCGCCAACTGTCGTGTATTCATTCCTGTCGGATATGATGCCATCAGCAGTTCAATCATCCGCTCTAGTTTTTCATCTGTGTCATACCCCATAATCCAATCACCTCCTATTACTCAGTATGCGCCGCAAAGCAAAAGATTCTTTTGCCTGCTAGAACGAATTCAAAAACTGATCCATCATTAGCCTACATAACATTGAATTGTGACTAGTATGTGAGGTTACTTCTAGGAACGGTGGCAAAAAACGGACTCGCTCCGTTAGGGGAGACAATGACTGACTCTAAGATTTTTCGATTGTTTGTTAGTTCGACCTTTAGCGATATGGCTGGAGAACGCGGCGCACTTCATCAAAACGTTTATCCGCGATTGCGAGCGCTGTGTGCCAGTTTTGGCGCGCGGTTCCAAGCCATTGACCTGCGTTGGGGCGTGAGCGATGAAGCGGGGAATAATCAGCAAACCCTGAATATCTGTCTAGCCGAAGTCAAACGCTGCCAAGAAGTAACCCGACGTCCAAATTTCCTCGTGCTGCTTGGGGATCGATATGGATGGCTGCCGCTGCCTTATGAAATTGCAAAGCCAGAATTCGATGACCTGCTTCTACAATTGTCTGAGCCATTAAGTCTTGCGTTATTGCAGCAGTGGTATCGGTTGGATGAAAATGGCATCCCGTCGGTGATGGTCTTGCAACCGCGAACAGATGAATTTGTCGATCCCCAGACGTGGATGCCAATAGAACACCGTCTGCAAACGATCCTAGAATCTGCTTCACAGCATCTCGCTTTAGAGCACCGCAGCAAATATGCGACATCGGCGACCGAGCAGGAAATCGAGCAATGGGTCTTTGCGGCGGAAAACCCAACCGAAAGTGTCTATTGCTTTTTCCGCACGATCCGCAACCTTCCACGCGATAGGACAGCAAAAGGTTATCGTGATCTCCTTGACGACGGCATATGGGATCAGCCTGCATACGAGAAATTGAACGCTCTCAAGGCTCGACTGCGAACCACCCTTCCAGCCAACTGCGTCGATTTTGAAGCAGAATGGGCAAACGGCAGTATTTCACCAAATTACCTTGATGCCTTCTGTGAAGTGGTATATAAGCGACTATCCCAAACGATTGAAGAGGATCTGAAAGCACCGACTCAAAAACCTGATTTGTGGGAAAAGGAAATTGCCGCTCACGATGCATTCGCGAAAAACCGCGTTCAGCATTTCGTGGGTCGCGCCGAAACATTAGCACAGCTTGATTCTTATCTCGCTCAATACTCCAATCGACCCTGTGTAGTTCACGGTTTATCGGGCATTGGCAAAACAACACTTATGGCACGGATGACGGATCGCGCTCAAGCAGCGCACCCGGAGGCGGAACAGGTCTGTCGTTTCATCGGCGTGACCGCCAATTCCTCGGATATTCGATCCCTGCTAGAGGGGATCTGCCGACAAATTGCGCAACGTTTCGGCTCTGGCATCGCAATCCCGTCGGATTACCGCGAACTTGTCATTACTTTAGATGTGCTGCTGCATCAAGCCAGCGCCGAGCATCCTTTATGCATAATGCTTGATGCGCTCGACCAGCTTTCCGGGCAGTATGACGCGCCAGAATTGAAATGGCTGCCCCTCGAACTACCCGATCATGTCTTTCTGATTTGTTCGACCCTGCCCGGTCATCAGTTCGATATTTTGCGTGAGGATATGCCCACCGCTGATTTCGTCGAACTGAAGTCAATGTCTGTTGACGAAGGACAGGACTTACTGCGTTTTTGGCTCACTGAGGTACGTCGAACGCTACAACCCGATCAAGAGGCGGCTGTTCTGCGCCCGTTTGAAACCAACGGGCTGCCCCTTTATCTCAAGTTAGCATTTGAAGAAGCGCGATTGTGGGCGTCTTATGCGTCCCCAGTCAACTTAAGCCCCACTATTCCCGGCATTATTCGTGACAACCTTTTTCGACGGTTGGAAGACGAAGCCAATCACGGAAAGATGCTTTGCGCTCATGCGCTCGCTTACTTTACCGCAGCACGTCGGGGTTTGACCGAAGAGGAACTGCTCGATTTGCTGGTACTAGATGATGATTATTGGGAGTATTTGCAGAAAGTCTCAACTGCCCATCGGCATGTTCTGCTAGATCGCCATATCCCCATTGTCATCTGGTCGCGCCTTTACTACGATTTGTCCCCCTATCTGACCGACCGCGCTGTCGATGGAACAATAGTGCTCGATTTTTATCACGGACAGCTCTGGCAAGCCGCAGAGAAACGCTATTTGCAGGAGTCGCAAGGCGCGTTGTATCACAGGCAGATGGCGCGCTACTTTGAAGATAGCCCCCTGTATTTCGCCCACAATGAGCAAAAAACCCCTAATCGGAGAAAGCTAACAGAGCTTCCGTTTCATTTCTACAATGCCAAGTTGCTTCCGCAGCTCATCGCACTGCTGACCGATACCCGTGAATGGATGGACGCCCAGTTTGCTGCGACACAAGGCGACAGTGCATTCATTGATGATCTCGAATCTACCTTGCCCGCATTCAATGATCCCTTAGATGCGGAAGGGCTGTTAGGGATTTTCCGCCTTTTCTCAGCATGGCAGGTTGTTTACTCACGGCGAATGTCTACGATACCGATCACTTGCAATCCCTCGTCTGGTTGGGGCGGGAAGCCGAAGCCCTTCATGCGGCGCGCTTGCGGACGGGGATGGCTCCCGAAATTCGTTACAAGGGCATGATCGCGGTCTATCAAGCGCTGAAAGCGCGCGGACGCACCGATTTTATGCTTTTGGACGAAGCTCTTGAGATTGTGGATCAGATTGATTCTCAAAATACATGGATGACCGCACTTTCAAGCGTGGCATTGTTGTTCGCTGAGGCGGAAGACACCAAAACCGCTGATCAACTTATTCGCAGGATGCCGCCAGAGCGCGAACACTTAAAAGCTATGGTCGCATTTGCCGAGATAGTGGCGAGAA
>JBBSNT010000221.1:0-7108 GCA_038260485.1 Aggregatilineales bacterium
AAACCGCGGCGTAACCTGGACACCCATTCGTCCTGCATGTTCACCGCAGCTCATGCGTGTTTTCAACATACGGTCAAGCAGCCATTTAGGTGAAGGCGCAAAGGCATGTTTGCCCGGCTCCGAACAGATGACCAATTGATTATTCTCGAGTGGCAGTCCGTCACCGGCATCCATATTATGATAACCACCATGCCAGCTTCCTTCGCCGCCGCCGATCTGCTCGTTGGCATCGAGGAAAACCCAGATATGCTCCAGCTCGTACAGATGCTGAATTTCCCAATCCCACCAGACCGCATATTCGATCCCATAAGCCGCGCCTTCTGGTAGTTGAATCTCGCGCGGAAACGAGGGTGACGTGCCAGTCTGTCGGAATACGGTATAGCCGACGACCGAAGGCAGGAAGGGTTCGCGCAGGTCAAAACGGATGCGCGGAGTGTGGCGCAGCGCCAGTTCGTAATCAGCGCGGTCAGGGATTGAGGTATCCAAAAGCGGCGGCGGCATCATCGACCTTTCAGTTCCAGAGCAGGGATTTTTCCGTCTGCGGATCAAAGAGCTGAAGTTCTTCCGTGTTGAACCTCAAGCTGACGTTATCACCCGCTTTGATGTGCAATTCCGGGTCAGCGAGTATGAGGAAACTCTGATCGCCGATGCGGACGTCGAGCATGTCCTCACGCCCTAACGGTTCGACGACAAACACGTTGCCCACAACACCGTCACTTTCGACGAGCGTGATGTCTTCGGGGCGAATACCGACGATTGCCTGACCGCGCGCGACCTTTTCGGCGTACTTCGACGGCAGTTCCAAAGTCAGCGACCCGATCTGCGCCGTCAGGCTGCCCTTATCACCGCTGATCTCGGCTGTAGCAAAGTTCATCGGTGGATTTCCGATGAATTCAGCGATGAACAGCGTCTTTGGGCGATCATAGAGGTCTTCGGGGGCATCGAACGCTTGCAGCTTTCCTTTGCTAATCACGGCGATCCGGTCTGCCATCGTCAGCGCCTCGACCTGATCGTGCGTGACGTAGATCGAGGTGATGCCGAGCCGGTTCTGTAGCTGCTTGATCTCGCCGCGCATGGAGAGGCGCAGGCGAGCGTCAAGATTGCTCAACGGCTCGTCGAACAGCAGCACATCCGGTTCTTTGACCAGCGCGCGACCGAGTGCGACGCGCTGCTGCTGTCCGCCCGAAAGCTGACCGGGACGCCGCTCCAGCAGCTCCGCGATTCCCATCGTCGTGGCGACTTGCTGGACGTGTTTGTGCTGATCTTGCCGTGACACGCCCTTCAGCTTGAGCGGGTAGGCGATATTTTCGAACACCGTCATGTGCGGGTAGAGTGCATAGCTCTGAAATACCATGCCGATGTTGCGGTCGCGCGGCTGCACTGTGTTGATGATCCGCTCGCCAAAACGGATCGTGCCAGCGGTCGGTTTGTAAATTCCGGCGACGGTCAGCAGCGTTGTGGTTTTGCCGCAGCCTGACGGTCCCAAGAAGGCGACGAATTCACCGTCCTTGATGTCGAGGCTCAGGTCGTTGACGCCGAAAACGGGACCGAACTTTTTCGTAAGGTTTTCGATTGCGATCTTCATGAGGCTACGAACTGCCTTTCAAGCCGCCAGCGTAAATGTTCAGCAGGTATTCCTGAGCGAACACGAACAGCAGCAGCACCGGGATCAACTGGAAAATGCCGACCGCCGCCACCTGATTCCAGTCGGTTGGCGCGGTATCGCCGATGAATTGGCGTAGGAACACCGAAAGTGTTGCCGTGTTCGTGCCAATACTGAAGGTCTGCGGGATCAAGTAGGCGTTCCAGCCGGAGATGAATGCAAAGATGCCGAGCGCGAGGATGCCGGGGCGAATCTGCGGTAGGATGATCTCCCAGAAGGCGCGCCAGCGCGTCGCCCCGTCGATCAGCGCCGAGCGCTCCATATCCCACGAGACGCCGTCGAAAAACCCCTTCATCAGCCAAATACCTAATGGCAGCTCGAATGCGACCATCACCAGCGCGATCCCACCCAGCGTGTTATAGCCGAAGATGTCGCCGATGATCGGGATTTTGCCCAGAAAGTTGAGCACGAAGAAGATCGAGATCAACAATGTCACCGCCGGGAAGCCATGCAGGATTAGCGTGAACGACAGGAATATGCGCCGACCGAAGAAATTCATCCGCGAGAGCGCATAGCCCGCCATCGATGCGACGAGGATCACCATCACCGTCATGACGATGGCGACGATCAGCGTGTTGAGCGTGATCGTCCACACGCTTTGACCTTTGCCCAGCGGGTCGACTAGAAAACGCCAGTTTGCCAGCGTCAGTCCACCAACGTTGTCTTGCGCGTCAAGCGGCAGCAAGCCGTGTGTCCGCGCGCTGAATGTGGCGATCAACAGCCACAGGTAGCCGATAATCAACGGTGCGAGCGACAGCAGCAGCACAACGTAAGCTACCCAACTGCGCGGGAAGAAAATGGCGAAGCACGCAGCGATCAGCGCGATCACGTAATTGTTGACCAACGCTGAAGTCTGCACCGATGTGCCTTCGCCGACGCGCGCGGTGATCAACTGTTCTTCGCCGTTGCGCTGGATTCGGAAACGCAGCGGGTCGTCCACTTGGGACGTCGCGATTGTCTTTTGCAGGGTATCCAGCGTGATCGGGTCGCGACGAATGGCGGTGATGACGTCACCCGGAAGGATGCCCGCTTGATCGGCTGCGCCGCCCGCTTCGACCGCTTCAACCAGCACGCCCTCGTCGGTCTGACTGAGTGTAATCTGGAGCGACTGTCGCGGCTGAAATGCGCCCAGCTTCAGTACTGATTCGACTGCCGTGATTCCCACGTAGAGCACGCTGGCGGCAATCAACGCGGCGATCACAGCGCGCAAGAGTCGACGTGGGGCAGCGGCGCGTGCGCTGCTGCCGCAGGCGAGATAAGCGAATACCGGCAGCAGTGAAATCAGCGCGTCCCCGAGGACGGTCGTGACGTTTTCTTCGACGTTTGCCGACGCGATCAGTGGGTGTAACACTACCTGTAAAACCACCGCCAGTGCGCCGAGTACCAGCGCGACGATCAAACCGCTGCGGAATGCTCGGGATATCGTCCTGAAGTTGAATAGCTCGTCGCTCGATTGGGCGTCGGGCTGAGGTATCGCTGCGGTTGTCATTGCACGTCCTCGATTTTGGGTTCGGCGACGAGCTCCCCGAAGCGGAACACGCGCATGTAGATCACCGCCATGATGACGCCGATGATCACCAGCAGCACTGCGAACGCTGAGCCGTAGCCCCACTGCGCGTTGCCAAAGTAGGTCGAAAGCGCTCGGTGATATGCCGTCAGTGCCCAGACTTCAGTTCGATACAGACCCGGACCACCGTCCGTCAGCACGAGAATTTGCTCGAAGGACGTCAGCAGCGAAAGTGTCTGGTAGGTGACGACGAACAGCAGCGGCCAGCGCAGCAGCGGCACGATCACGTAGCGACTACGCTGCATGACGGTCGATCCGTCCACCAACGAGGCGTTCATCAAGTCTTTTGGGATCGACTCGATGGCGGATGTGAAGATGATCATCCCGAAGGATGCGCCGACGAAGCCATTGACTACGATCACCATCAGCCACGGCATCTCGACCATATAGCTGGGCGTGCTTTGCCCCATTAATGTATTGAACTGGGCGAAGATACCGTAAGGCGCTTCGGCGGTTAGCCGCCGCCAGATTAAAATGTAGACAATCACCGGCGTGATGCGTGGTAGAATCCACAACGCTCGAAACGCGAATCCGGCGCGGCGGTTGATGTGCGTTGTCAGCAGTGAAACGACTAGCGCCATGCCCACGTTGAACAGCGCCAGCGTAATCAACACGTAGAAGATGGTGTTGAAAAAGATCTTCTGTGCAAATTGATCGCTCAACAGCTTGGTGAAATTGTCCAAGCCGATGAAGTTCATCTGAGTCAGGTTGGTCGTGAAGTTGGAGTGAGACAAGTCGGTCAAACTGAGGAAGAAAATCAGGAAGACCGGGATTAGGAAAAACAAAAAGACGAGTATGCCCGCTGGTGCAAGAAAGCCATAGGCGGTCAGGTTGGCAGGCACGAAGCGACGCCGCTTGCCGGGACTTCTTGGGAGAGAAGGGGAGACCGTTGAGTCTCCCACTTCAGTGTTTGTGCGTGCCATCGCTTACTTGATGACGACTTGATCGCCAAGTTCGTTTTGCAACTGCTGGACGACGGTGTCCACGGCGTCTGCTGGTGACAGGTCGCCGCTCTCGACGGCTTGAATGCCCGTGTAGTAGGCTTCCGACCATGAACTCCAGCCGGGATTGTTCGGCAGCGAGGTCGTATAGTCGAGCATGTACTGCGAGTCGCTCAACTCCGGGTTTGCTAGGTAATCTGCCGACTCGATTTGCGAATTCAGGATGCCGAGGTGGAAGCTGTCAATCGCGTGACGGTTGTTGGCTTCCGGCGTCGTCACGGCGGCGATCAACGCCATCGCCACGTCCGGGTGCGCGCTGCCGCTGCTGATCAGGTAGGCGAGCGGGTGTGTCAGCGTAATCGCCTTACCCGTTTCCATCGCCGGGATCAGCGTCAGCCCAACGTTTTCCCTTAGGTAGTCGTTGCCGCCCTTATCAGCGACGTAGTTCAGCGCGAAGTTGGGCCAGTTCCACGTACCACCAGCGTTAAACACGACGGTATCGGCGTTGGCGATGCCGGGGTTGACGACAGTATTGCCGTCCAGACCAAGCATGTCGCGGCGCAGAACGCCTTCATCCGTCATTTGTGCGAACAGTTCATAGACTTTCTGCGCGGCAGCGGTGTCGAAAACTAGAGTGCCGTTGTCGTCCAGAATCTGACCGCCCATGCCGTAGTAGAAGTACAGGAAGTCTGGACCGTTCGACGTGCGGTGCCAGAAGCCGTTGCCTTCTTCGACGACGCCTTCGTCAACCGCTTGTTTCGCGGTGGCGATCATGTCTTGGAAGGTGAATTCGCCGCTGCGAACGCGGTCGGGCAGCGAGTCGATTTCTTCCTGCGTCCAACCAAGGTCACTCAGCAGCAGCTTGCTGTAGAAGATCGGGCGCGCTTCGGCGTCCTGCGGCACGCCGTAGGTTTTACCTTCATACTTCATCGCGTTCCACAGCGAGGGTACGACGTCCTCGAACTGTGAATACTGCGAGATCATGTCGTCTAGCGGGATAATGATTCCGGATGCTGCCCACGCTCCGATGTCCTCGTGACCGGTCAGGACGATGTCAGGGGCGTCCCCGGCTTCCGAAGCGAGTACGAATTCGTTCTTGTAGTCGCCCCAGCCGATATTATCTTGAATTAAGTTGAGGTTCAGGCTAATACCCAGCTCTTGTTCAACTTGCTGTTGTACTTCCGAGAAGTTGTCGCAGCGCCAGTTTTCTTCGGGCGGGCTTGCTTTGCAGCGAATGGTAATGTCGACGGTATCTTGTGCGCTCACAGCCATGACGCTGCCGAGCAGGACGAGCGCGAGGATCAGAATAAATGTGCGTTTCATATCGGAATCCTTTCCCAAAAAGAAGTGCATCTATTGACTATGAACGAGCATTTTAGTAACGGCATTAAGCGAATTATAAATGTATTTAACAAATGAGCAAGTTTGAATCCGGTCAAGCTATTGGTCGCTCTTCCCAATCCCTCTAGTGGAAGTGGTCGAAACGAATGAGACACAAGAGGGGTTTTGCTAAGCTCGACTTTTTACATCAAGCCGCATAACACAAGGTCGAGACGAGCGTGTCAAATAAGGGTTTGGGAATTTTTGAATACATCCGGTTCGTCGGGCGATTTCGGAAAGTCGGGTAAGGTCCCAGTCGGGATGAATCACTCCAAAGGGCAAAGCTTAGACGGTCAACGGCACGGTAATAGTCGACAAATACACCCATCGGTTGTAGGGAGTGTCAAGATAGCGGATGAAAATAGGCCACTCCACACAATTTGTCAGCCTGCTCCCTCCTTTGCCTGTATAACGTCGTATACTTTGAGTATACGACGTTAAATTGCGTGACTGAGATCAAGCCTCATTCGTCTCAGCTAACTGGAAAACTCCACATTTCTTTGCCACGGTTTTTAGGGCTGCTTACCGTCGCTCCGCCTTCCAGTCGTCGCCGGCGGAAAGAAAACCGGGCGTTACTCCCTTTGAGGACTATCTGCTGCACAGCGGTGTAGACGGGCAGATCACCGTTCGTCAACTGTGGCGCGATCTTCAAGCACAAGGTTTCACCGGGAGTCTCACGACCGTGGCAACCTTTCTGGCCAATGCCCGTCACCTACCAATGAATCTGCCTGTGCCCTCTCCACCACTCTCACCAGCACCCAATCCTTCCGAAAAGCTGACCCCGCGGCGTGCCACTTGGCTGCTGCTTTCCCCTCCGGAAGCACTAACCGAAGCTCAGCGCCAGCAGGTTCAACAGATAGCGGCAATCCATCCTGACGTCGCCCAGATGGCGAGCGAAGCGCAAACTTTTGCCAGCCTGCTGCGTCAGCAACGCGTGGAAGCCTTTAATGACTGGCTCCAACGTTGCCTTCACGCTTCCGTCCGTGAACTGCGGACCTTCGCACGCGGGATAAGGCGAGATTACGCTGCCGTCCGAGCAGCATTGACCCTGCCCTGGAGTAATGGGTTGGTCGAAGGACCGGTGAATCGCCTTAAGTTTGTCAAGCGTCAGATGTTTGGTCGGGCGAAGTTTGATTTGCTGTGTCTCCGTGTGCTGTCCCTCGCTCCTCCTTAGCTTCACCAAATTCAGTGAATCACGGATTGGGGTGAAACGAATACAGAAATAGCAAGCGGGGGCGGATAAAAGCGCTCCACCGTCCGAACCAACAGCTTACGAAAACGGGCAAAGCGTAGCAGCAGCGGAATGAGCTTGTGCCGCCCCTTGCCGGGACGGCGGGTGAACAACCAACGCGCCAGCACCCAGATGTTCTGCATGAGCAGTCCCAAGCCCAAGAGAAAGAAACGCAGCGCCGGGTTACGCGAGTTGGTCAGGACTTTTACTTGGCGCAGCAAGAGGTAGGAGGCTTCAATGCCGAACCACCGCCGGTATTTGCTGTAGACTTGGTGAGGCGTCGAGGTTGACCAGCACAAACGCCAGCCACTTGCGCTGCTTGCGCT
>JBBSNT010000222.1:0-7102 GCA_038260485.1 Aggregatilineales bacterium
AGCTCGACGCCTACAGCCCATTCGACATTGAGGGCATGGCGGACGCGCTCGCGCTGCACTCGTCGAAAATCAGCTATTTCGTTTTGGGCGGCGGCTTGATCGGGATGCTGCTCGGCTTCGGCATGCAGTATTGGAGCGCCGTCATCAACTACCCGATCAACGTGGGCGGGCGACCGCTCGCCAGCATTCCGGCTTTCATTCCGGTGACCTTCGAGCTGGGCGTGCTCTTTGGCGCGTTCTCCGGCTTGATCGGGATGCTTATCCTCAACGGACTGCCGATGCCCTATCATCCGGTTTTTAACGTGCCCGCCTTCAAAGCGGTCACGCGCGATGGCTTCTTCCTCTGTATCGAAGTGAGCGATCCGCAGTTTGACCCCACCACGACACGTCAGTTTCTCGAAAGCCTCAACCCGCTAGGAGTCGCTGATGTGGCGGAGTGAAAATACGACCTCACCCCGTGCTTCCTTCAGAAGCCTTCTCCTCCCTGAATTCAGGGAGGGGCGCGAACAAAAGCGTTCACGGCGATCACTTCGACAGCGAAAACATTTGTATCTTCGGTTGTTACTTCTCCTGTTGTCCATTCTGCTGGTCGCTGCCTGCGACAACAACATGTCGGATCAAGCGAAATGCAAACCCTACGCCGAGATCGACGGCTTAGAGAACGGCGCGTGCGCTCAACCGCTGCCTGACGGTGTTGTCGCCCGTGACGCCATTGTCGATAACGATCCGCTGCGGACAGGGATGAGCGGTGATAATTACGTGTCTGATTTGCCTGTGGACGTGACGCAGGATTTGCTCGCACGTGGACAAGAGGAGTACACCGTGTTCTGCCAACCGTGTCATGGGGCGGCGGGCTACGGCGACGGCGTAATCGTCCAGTACGGGTTTCCTGCGCCGCCCTCGCTCCATAGTATCGCGGTCACTATGCTGCTGCCCGGCTTTATCTTTGACGTGATTTCCAACGGTTTCGGGCGCATGTACAGCTATGGGCAGGAGATCGCTGTGCCGGATCGTTGGGCAGTGGTCGCTTACGTGCAGGCGCTGCAATTGAGCCAGAAGGCGTCTGTTGACAGCTTGCCCGATTCGGATCGGGAGCAGTTACCGCAATGACGACCTTGACTCGACCTCAAACGCTCTCCCGCTTTCGAACCGCCGTTTTGATCATCGTGGCGCTCGGCGTGATCGCCGGGGTGATCGGCGTCCTGACCGACAGCACGGCGTTTTTCCGCGCCTATCTGGTCGGCTTCGCGGGCGTCGCCAGCCTCAGTCTCGGCTGTCTGTTCATGTTGATGATCAGCTACGTCACAGGTGGGCAGTGGACGAAAGTGCTGCGTCCCTTTCTCGAACTCGGCGCGCGGTTGATCGTCGTGACGGCGCTGCTGTTCATCCCGATTGTGTTGGGGCTGCCGCAGCTTTATCTGTGGGCGCAGCCCGCTGTCGTGAGTGCTGATCCACTGCTTCAGCATCAAAGTCCGTTTCTCAACCCAACCTTCTTCATCATTCGTGCGGTCGTCTATTTCGCGGTCTGGTTGACTCTCGCGTGGTTGCTGACACGGCGTAACGATCCACGCCGCCGCGAAATCGCTATCGTTGGCTTGATTTTGCATTTCCCGCTGGCGACACTGGCGTCTATCGACTGGTTTATGTCGCTGGAGCCGCACTGGTATTCGACGATTTACGGCGTCGTCTTTCTGGTTGGGCAGGCGCTGACAGCGTTCGCCTTCGTGATCGTCCTCTATGCCCTGACGCTGCGCACCGACGAAGATCAACTCGACCCACAGACGCGGCAGGATTTCGGCAACATCCTCATCGTGTGCTTGCTCACGGCAATTTACATGAACTTTATGCAGTTTCTCGTCATTTGGGCGGGCGACCTGCCTGAAGAAATCTCGTGGTATCTGGCGCGCACAGCAGGTGGTTGGTCATGGGTCGCGCTGGCGTTGATCCTGTTCGAAGCGGTCGTCCCGTTTGTCCTGCTGCTCTCGTCGCGCGTCAAGAGTCGTGCGCGCAGCTTGGGCTGGGTTGCGCTCTTGTTGTTGGCGATGCAGTTCGTCTACACCTACTGGCAGATTATCCCCGCCTTCGATGCCTCTGGCGCGGTGCTTGGCTGGCTCGACATCGTGCTGCCTATCGGCATCGTTGCTCTGTGGATCGCCGCTTTTCTCGTCCGTTTGCCCTCAATTCTAGAACGGAGCGAACTCGATGAGTCCTGAAACGCAAACGACCGATAAGCCGAGTGTCCTGACCGTCCGAATTGTGACGCCGGTCGTGATCGTGTTCTTCTGCATTTTAACCGCCATTATTGGCTTGTTGTTCTTCAGCGGCGCGCTCAGTTCACCGGATCAGCGTGTTGCGCAGATTCGCGCGAACAATCCGACTTTTAATCTTGAGGACACCGCCCCTAAAGCGGATGCGGCAGCGCTCACCGCGACGCAGGAAGCACTGCTTCAGGGCTATGCGTGGGTCGATCAAGCTTCTGGTGTCGCCCGCATCCCCATTGACCGCGCCATGCAGCTTGTCGTTGCCCAAGCCGCTCAGTCTACTCCTGAACCCACCGCCGAACCGCCCAGCTAACCCTAAAGCTGTCCATTTTGTTGATCTTACGATCTTAACGGATCACAATTATTGAATGGGAATGACGCCTCGCCGCTTTTCGGCGTCTAGCTTTGGTAAAAAAACAATCAATAACAATCATTTTCGTAAAATTCTTCCCGTGCTAACGAACAGCCCTCGAACTTTTTTGTAGCTTATGGGGAGGCTTTTGGCTGATTTCGCTCGTAGATGATCCGCAGCCCTTCGAGCGTCAATTCTGGCGCGATCAAGTCGATCACGTCGGTGTTTTCATCGAACAACCCGGCTAATCCTCCCGTAGCGATCACCTTAACGCGGTCGTCGTTCATTGCCGTTTTCAGCCGGGCGACCATACCCTCAATCATGGCGACGTAGCCGAGAAAAATCCCCGACTGCATCGCGTGGATCGTGTTTGTGCCGATCACGCAGGGCGGCGGAGCGAGATCGACCTTATGCAGCCGCGCTGTGTGGCTGACCAGTGCGTCCTGCGACACGTTGATCCCCGGCGCAATCGCACCGCCGCGATACGCGCCGTCGGCGGAAACGATGTCGAAAGTCGTTGCTGTACCGAAGTCGATCACGATTGCGGGTGCGCCGTATAAAGCAACGACCGCCGCCGAGTTGACGATTCGATCTGCACCTGCCTGTTCGGGTTGGTCGATTTCGACACGGACGCCCGTATCCGTTTTGTGAGTGACGACGAGGGGTTCGACGTGGATGTAACGCTGTACAAGTTCGACGAAACTGATCGTCAGGCGCGGGACGACGCTGCTGATCACCACGCCAGTCACGGCGCGGTAGGTGAGGTCGGAGCTTTCCAGAAAGCTGTGCAGCAGAACGGCGTATTCGTCTGGCATTTTGTCCGGCACAGTGCGCGCACGCCACGAGATCAGCCACTTATTCCCCTGCCATAAGCCGAGATGAACGTTAGTATTCCCAATATCAATGGCAAGCAACAAATTGTTTTCCCCTCAGCGACTCGTAAAATAGCGATCTCTACGTGATTCTACAACTAGCGATGGGATCAAAGCAACGTAGGAATGAGGCGCGCCAAGCCGTTTGTTATAAATGTATATGAATTGAATTTGTATTGGGTTTGAGCAAATATTTCGCCTAAAATTCATGCTATTTTTACGATTCAAACTTTTAGTTGCGCTTCCATGTGCTATGCTTACGGTATATTTTAAGAATAAGCTGGAGTCGTAATATCCCTCGTGGAAGCAACTAGAACCACTTCTCAAAGCCGAATTTACATCCTGATCGGTGTAACCACGCTCTATATTCTGTTTATTATTCTGTTCGGCTCGATTTTGGGTTCATCGATAGCCAACTTCGCCGTGCTGCCGACCGTTGTCGTCGCTTATCTGTTTGGAGTGCGCGGCGGGATAGTAGTATGGCTGGTAGCGATGGTTTTTAATACCGCCCTGCTAAACCGCTTCTATGGTTATGATTCTGCGCAAATGCTCTTTTCGTCTGAGCGAATCGTACGTGGAGTTGTCCTGCTGTTTCTGGCGTTAATGCTGGGTTATATTCACGAATTGGGCAATAAATTGCGCGCCGAACTCAACCGTCGGCAGTTCGTGGAATCGGTCGAGCGGCAGCGCAGCGCCGAACTAGAAGCAGTTTACAACGCTTCAGTGCAATTAACGTCTACGCTGGAACTTAAGCCCGTCTTGGAGCTAATCCTTCAGCAAGTTTCAGCGTTGGTGAATCCACAGCGCATCTATCTTTTTCTCTATGAGGGTGAAAAGCTCACCTTTGGAACGTTTTTTTCGCAAATAGTTGGACAAACGCCAGATCGTGAGCTGCGCTCTAATGGCTTGACTTATGCGGTCGCACGGTCAGGGAAACGGATCGTTGTTTCTGATTTCAGGGATCACCCGCTGTACGCCGATACGACGTGGGATGGCGCAATCGTCGGGCTGCCACTCACGATTGGAGATCGCGTTTACGGCGTTATGAACGTCAGCTACGATATTCCGCGTGCTTTCGACGAAAATGAACTCCGTATTCTCGACGTCCTCGCAAGCCAAGCTGCGATTGCGCTCCGTAACGCCAATGCCTATGAGCATACGCGCAGCTATGCGGAAGCACTTGAAAAGCGTGTTGAGGAACGCACCGTTGAATTGTCTAATGCCAAAGAACGTGCCGAAGCGATTCTGAACAACAGCTACGATGCAATATTGTTGATAGACGCTAACGGTATCATTCAGCAGACCAATAAAACCTATAACCGCTTGTTCGCTCAAGATCACGGCATCGGGCACGATCTAGCGGGCTTGTTTAAAAACCCGCAAACGATCCGCGATACGGTGCGCGCGGTAGTTGCCGATCATTCCATCGTTGAACTTGAGGAAACGATCAGCCATGAGCGGGGCGATTTGATCGCTGATCTAGCGTTTGTGCCTTTTGATAATCGTACTGATGACATGACAGTTATTTGCACGATCCGTGACGTAACGGAACGACGGCGGGGAGAGCTGCGCCAACAGGTATTTACGCAAGGGCTGCGGAAGGTGTTGGCGCTGACCAGCGATTTGATTTCCACGCCGGACATGGACAGTATGTGGAAACGCGCTGTCGAGGCGCTACGCACCGAGCTGGGTATAGAACGCTGTGCTATCTTCCTTGAGCACGATGGCTATATGCGGGGGACTTTTGGAACTGACCGCTACGGTAATACAGTTGATGAACGTGATCAGCGTTGGCTGCGGACGGGTTGGGGCAAGGCCCGTGAGCATATGTTCTCGCTTGACGCTCCCTTGTGGGAAGTCGCCATCGAAGATCAGCGCGAATGGAAAGATGGGCAAGCTATCACTGTGGATCGGGGTTGGGTTGTCATGACGCCGATTCAGTCGGCATATCGGTTTGTTGGCATCCTCGTGAACGACGCAATGATCACCAAGGCGCCGCTTGACGAAATCCAGCAGGAGATTGTCGCGGTCTTTTGCTCGTTTCTGGGCAGCCTTTACGAGCACAAGCGGGTCGAAGAAGAAATGCGCCGCGCGCTTGAGCGTGAGAAGGAATTGAACGAACTGAAATCGCGTTTCACGTCGATGATCTCGCATGAACTGCGGACGCCACTGGCATCGATCCAACTTTCCAGTGAGCTGCTGATGCGTTACTACAGCCAGCAGACCGAAGAAGCGCGCCATAAGCACCTTGAGAAAATTCGGGGGCAGGTGAAGCATATGACGAGCATGATTGAAGATGTGCTAACCTTCTCCAATGCCGAGCAGGTCGGATTGCAATTTCAACCGAGGATTGTCGATCTAAGGGGTTTATGCGCAGAGATTAGCGCCGAGATACGACTGACGAATCCGGATCATCCTATCGAGTTCACGGTTACAGGAGCGGAAAATTGGCGCGGCGAGATCGACCCCAAACTGATGCGGCAGGCGGTGACGAACCTGCTGCTGAATGCCGTGAAATATTCTGATGCGGATACGACGATCTCCTTCATGCTAGAGCGCGATCAGCAGGACGCTGTGCTCAGAGTTGTTGATCACGGCATAGGTATCCCGGAAGTGGATCGCGCGCGCATCTTCGACGTGTTCTATCGCGCGCAAAACGCCAGCATGATTGCGGGGATGGGTTTGGGCTTAGCAATGGTGCGCCAAATTGCCGGAGCACATAAAGGGCTGGTCGTTTGCGAGAGTGAAATGAACGTAGGCACGACCTTTATCTTCCGCATCCCTTTTTTCAACGAGGCTTAATCCTGCTCCGCGTTGCGACTTCACCCGCTTACGATCTATCATCATAGTGGATGTTGTACACGGAATGGTCACTTATGAGCATCGAAGTCCGTCAGGCTGGGTTGGACGATACTGGGGCGATTAGCGCCCTGTTTTGCGCGAGTATTCCTGTTTGGCAGCGTATCAATGCGCAGGGGCAGGTCGAAAGTGTCGCCTATGATACGCTGACGGTTTACGAACGTTGGCTGCATGGCGGCCCGTGGATGAGTATTGAGACGAGCGCCATTTTGCTCAATCATCTGCTCTTAGGCGCGGGGATTCCGCTGATTGCGATTCGGCGCGGGCGGATTGACGGATATGCCGAAGCCTATCACAGTGTTGAGCCAGAACCCTTCGGGCGTTCGCTGCACATCGCCCACTTGATCGCCGCTGATCCTGATGTTGAGCGCGCGCTGCTCGACGGCTTGAACGCACAGGCGAAGGCGCTGCGCTGCCAGCGGCTTACGGTCACGCGCGTTGGCGGTAGCAGCCCTTACGAAGAACGCTACCAGCTTGAACCGCTCAGCTCCTTGCGCCGCTATAATCTTCCGGCGCGGCAAGGACAGATTTTTTACCGCGCGGTCGAGCACCTGAATGCCGATGCCGCCCAGATCAATGGTTGGGTAATGCCGATTGGTAGGCTGAGCAGTTCGCGCCAGCAGTGGGAGACGCTCTGGTCGCCCAAGTGGGAAACGCTGCCTGAAATTAGCCGTCGTCAGACGGCGCGGCGGCAGGTGTCTGCCGCCGGCCAAGAAGCGCGGATGTTATGTGGGGCGCATAGATATTACCCGCGCCGC
>JBBSNT010000223.1:0-7043 GCA_038260485.1 Aggregatilineales bacterium
AAGGATGTGCCGACGCCAAAGATGTAAACATCGTCGCCCAGATCGAAGGCGAGATTGATAGCGCGCCCGTTGACCTGACCGACGACCGAATAATCTGAGCCAGTATCGGTGGTCATTGTGCCAGAGGCGCTGCCCAGTTCGTCAACGCTCAAATCGAGCGTGCCGACGAGTGCCAGTTCCGCATTTTGCCCGGTGTAGACGGTCGCTTCGAACGGCAGCGAACACTCGACGACGGCTTCGGCTGTCGCTTCGGCTGTCGCTTCAGGGTCGCTTTGGGCGTAGATGACGGCGGTAGAAAGAGCAGCGAACATGCCCACGAGGGCAATCAGCGAGAATAGGGCGGTTTTAGCCTTCATAGAGGACTCCTTAGCGTATGTTGTATTAAGCAATAATACGACATAAACGCACTACTCGGATTTATGCGCGGTGAGTGAATTGTGAATATCTCCTAAATGCTCGGTTTGATGGTCGAAAATCCCGATTAGGAGCGCTTCGACTTGACCGTGCTTGCCCGACGGATAGGTCATCTCGGCGGCAAGTTCATCCGGCGTCAGCGCGCTGATGATGATGCGCAGCCAGCGGCGCGTCGCATCCCAGTCGGAGAAAATCTGCTCGACGGATTCGTCCATGCGGATGGTGGCGGCGAAGGCGTTGAAGTCATCGGCGTTGACGTAACTGGGAATCGCGTAGGCGCTGCCGCGCCGGAAAGTGTGCAGCGAACGCAGCGTTTCCGCGTCCCACGTCGCTAGATGCGCGAGGATGTCTTTGACGCGCCAGCCGCTTTCCTCGTAAATCACCTGCTGCGGGTCAAGGTCAGCGATGGCAACACGGACGGGCGCGAGATCAAGGCGGCGCAGCATTTCTGATTTATCCATCTGGCATTAAACCTCGACACGATAGGTTAAGCGGTAGTGCGCGCCGTTGTGCTGGAAGACGACCGAGATATTGCCGCCGGCTGCCTGTGCCGCATCAACGGGCGTTTGACCGAGCAAATCGTCACTGGTCAGGATGTCGGCATCCCAAAGCTGAAGCACCGCTCCGCTGGATTGATCGGCATAGATGAAGTCGTCAGGTTTGTAGAGCGTTAATGGAAGCCAGCCTTCAGACGTCTGTTTGCGCCCGCCAACAAAGTCGTATTCGCTGACCTGCCCCGTATCATCGAGCACGTGGTTCATGCGGTCGGGCAGTGACTGCCAAACTTTGCCCGCATCGAGCTTGATGTAAATTTCGTCGCCGTCGAGTTCTTGCGCGTGGAAACATTCAAGGGCGATCAGTTTAATAGTGTAAGACATGATTGATGCACCTCGTTTTGCCAAAAGAAGCGATTAGCCTTTTTCTATTCTATTTCCAATAGACGCTGACCGCGATCCACGACTGCTGCGGGTCAACGTGATGCACGAACTGCTCCAGCAGATGGGCATCCACAACGACCACATCAAGACGGACTTCTTTTCGGGGCTGGCGTAATTTCCGCGTGGTGTGGAAACCGTAGGGACGTTAGATATAACGTCCCTACAACCCCTTCTCCCATGCAAGTCCTACTTTTTGATCCGTATTCGCGGACTTGGATTAGCGGGATTAAGTTCAAAAGCAGTTGGATAGTCAACTACCATTTGTTCGACCACTTTTTTGAGCTGGGCATACTTGGTCTTGTGGTAGACGAGCGGTTCATCTTTTGGATACAAGGCTTTCAGGCTGCTCCCGATTGCGGATAGGCTGACCCATCCATTTTTATCTTTGAGGTTAAGTTCATCTGCCGCGCGCTTATATGCCCGAATAAACTTGACAAGTTCTTGATCATCAAACACGCGCACATAGTGCATCAACGGCTTACCATCTGCCTGCTCGTAGACTTCGATGCTTGCTGGATGAGACTCGGCTAAGGTCATCATTTTTTCTGCCAGAACCCGTAAATACTTATAATAGTCGCTTGCCTGAAAATCGGGGTTGAGTGCCGCCATCGCGTCTCTAATATCTCGTAATTGAACCCAGCCAGCGCCCCCTTTGACGACGCCAGTTTTTGATGCCTGTTTGTAGGCTCTGATGACCAATTTTGCGAGCTTGCTATCCGAGATTTCTTTGACGGGTGCTGTTTTTGCGAGCGCTGGCGCTACTTCGACGGGAGTCGGCGCTTGCTCTACGGGTGACGCGGCGCTCGGCAAATCCTCAACGTAGACGAAAGTTGAACACGCGTTGGTGAAGGGCTTAGGTGTTTGCTTTGTTCCAATGCCCAACACGAACTTCCCCTGTGTCTTCAAGTGTCGGGCAAGCCGGGTGTAATCGCCGTCACTGGCAACGATACAAAAATGGCTAATATCGACACGTTCGTAGAGAACACTCATTGCATCCATGACGAGGGCAATATCGACCGTATTCTTGTGGGCGGTATTGTTCGGCACCCAGATGGGTTCGATGCCATATTCTCTGGCAATTTGTTCCCATTGTTCAATTGTCGCTTTATTGTGGAACACCTTTGAAATACGGAGAACGCCATATTCGCTCAGGCTGTGCAATATCTGCGGGATAAAGCTAACTTGCACATTGTCGCCGTCGATGAGCAGGGCGAATAAGTTTTGATCTTCCGCCATCCTTGCTGAAACCCTTCTATGAACTGCGCTTAAGTCCTCTTTAATACTAGATTATAGATCACTTATACCGATTGATTTCGTGGACGTCCCTGCGGATAGCGATCTGAAAGCTAGGCTAACAAAAAAGGCGACCCACAATTGGATCGCCCTTGTTCTTACTCAGCACTCATTGCTCAGTACTCGGTACTTCTTTTTTAGAACTTGTCCGGGTAGACCTCGCGGGCAAGCTGTTCTTCCTGCTCGACCAGCGCCTTGAGCGCTTCCAGACCCTCGTTCCAGAACGCCGGATCGCTGAGGTCAACGCCGACCTTCGCCAGAATTTTGTCGGGATAATCCGAGTCGCCCGCCGCGAGCACGTCGAGGTACTGCGGCACGAATTCCTCGCCACGCTTGAGGTAGAGGTTGTAGAGCGCCAGCACCAGCAGTTCGCCGAAGGCGTAGGCATAGACATAGCCCGGTGTGCCGAGGAAGTGCGGCACGTAGCTCCACCACTGGGCGTAATTGTCGCGCAGGTTCACGCTGTCCCCGAACATGGCGCGCTGCGTCCCGATCCAAATCTCGTTGATGCGCTCGGTCGAAAGCTCGCCTTCAGTGCGGCGAGCGGTGTGCATCCCTTCTTCGAAACGATTCATCGACACTTGGCGGAAGACGGTTGCAAAGCTGTCCTCGATCTTCTGTAAGAGCATCGCCAACCGCGCCGCCGGATCGCTTTCCTTCTTCATCAAATCGCGGAAGGTCAGCATCTCGCCAAAGACCGACGCCATCTCAGCAGTGGTCAGCGGCGTGTACAACCCGGTGATCCCCTGCGCTTCGGCGGACAAGTACATGTGCAAGCCGTGACCGAGTTCATGCGCCAGCGTCATCACCTCGCGCGCCTGTCCAGTGAAGTTGACCAGCACGAACGGATGCGCTGACGGGACGGTCGGTGAGGCGAACGCGCCGCCACGCTTATTCGGCATCAGCGGCGCGTGAATCCAGTGTTCGTCAAAGAAGCGCTGTGCAATCTCGCCCATGCGCGGGCTGAAGGCGGTATAAGCATCGACGACGATCTGGCGCGCCTGTTCCCAAGTGTATTCCTCGCCTTCCGCGTTGACCGGCAGCGGCGCATAGCGATCATAGTCGTAGAGTTCATCGTAGCCGAGCAAAATGCGCTTGAGCTTGTAATGCCTAGCGACGACTTCGTAATTCGAAGTCACCGCTTGGATCAGCGCCTCGACCACGGCGTCGGGTGCTTTGTTGGAGAGGTTGCGCGACGAAATCCACTCTGGATAGCCGCGCCGCTTGTCATTGGAAGCCTTATCCGCCGCCAGCACGTTGAAGATATAGGTCAGTTCCATCGCGCGGCTTTTCAGCCCCTCCGTGAGCGAGTCGGCAGCTTTGCGCCGTGTTTCGCGGTCGGTATCGTACATTTTGGACAGCACCTGCGACTGCGTCAATGCTTCGCCGTCGTAGGTATAGCGCAGCGCGCTCGTGATCTGGGTAAACAGACGCACCCACGCGCTGCTGCCCGTCACCGATTTCTCGACCAGAAGCTGTTCCTCGGCTTCGCTGAGGGTATAGGGCTTGTAGCGGCGTTCCGCTTCAAGCGGATGCTTGTACTTGCCGAGCGTCGGATCGTTGAGCAGCTTTTGCGCCTGATCATCCGGCGCGTCCTTCCATTCGAGATCGAAGAACATCAGCTTCTGGCTCAACTGCGAACTGTACTCGGTGATTTTCTGGACGAGCGCGCCGAGCTTGGGATCATTGGTGTCGGTCGCGTAATTCAGGAAGGCATACGAGCTGATCCGTCCGGCGAGGTCTTGAATTGCTTCCTGCTCCATCAGCGCATCGACCATTTCTTCAGAGTCAAGCTGCGCGACGCGCCCACGATACTTGGCGCTGTAGTCGTCCGCCATGCTGCCGAGTCGGTCTAAATCCTGCTGAATTGCCGGGTCATCAGAGCGGTCGTAGAAGATCGACAAATCCCATAGGACGTCTTCTGCGCCGCTTTTCTTTTCTGCCGCTGCATCGGTCATTTTAGCCTCTTTCAACATTCAACTTTCGTACAATGATAGCTAAATTAGGTGGGTTTAGCAATGCACGCTGCGCTTCGGCTCAGTGATTCAAAAAGGCTTTCTGCAAAAAGAGGATGATCACGGACAGCGTCAGCGGGCTAAGCAGAGTCGTTGCCATAATCAGGTTGAGCATCAGCGCCTCGTCAAGCTGATACTCCTTCGCCAAAATCAGCGCCAAGACTGCCGTCGGCATACTCGTTTGCACGATCAAGGCGACGGCGGCGAGGTTGTCCAACTGAAAAACGAGCGCCAGCCCAAGCCCAACGACCGGCGCAATCAACAGTTTGAATAGGACACCCGTGCCGACGAAAATCGGACGCGACACGTGAACCGATTGGCTCAACTGAAGCCCAAGTAGGACGAGCATCGCCGGAATCGCGGCATCTTTCAGGACATTCACGGATCGAAAAATCGGGTCGGGCAGCACGATGTTCAAGCCGCGCAGCAGAAATGCCGCCACTGCCCCGTAAAACGCCGGGACCCGCAGCACGTTGAGCAGCGCTTTGCTCGGTGGATGCGATCCGCTCGACGCGACGAATACGCCCCACGTGTAATTCATGATGCTGTTGCCGATGTAAACAACAACCGCGCGTGCCAGCACCGCCTCGCCAAAGGCGAACGCCACCACCGACAAGCCATAATTGCCTGTGTTGAGCGAAAATGAACCGAGCATGGTCGTCGCGCGCTCGACTTTGCTCGCCCGTTCGAGCCGTAAGACGATGTACGTCAGCCCCGCCATGATCAGTTGAAAGAGCGCGATCAGTAAGATCAGCAGCCCGAACTCATGCCCCTCGATCTGCGTGGTATAGAGCGAGTAAAAGACCAGCGCGGGTGAAAAAACGTTGAAGATCAGTTTGGCAAGCGAGGCGGATTCGATGCGCAGGGTTCTGCCTGTAACGTAGCCTACTCCAGCGATGATCAGCACAGGTGCAATGTTGTTGGCGAAAATATTGACGAGTTCAATCACGCGGGCTTGCCTGTAGAGCGACAAAGGCGCATACCAAGTCGATTGAATTCAAGACCGACAGCTCCAGAAGGATCGTAGGCGGCAAGCATACGCCCTGCCTACAAAGCAATGTGGCTTAGTTTACCTTAAGTTCACGACAGCGACTGAACGAGCAGATAGACAAAAGCGCGAATGTTTCCTACAATCAAATAATGTCTAAAAGTCAAAAACCTCAAGTCCTCTAGCCAACACGTTTTTACAAACGTTCGTTGGCAAACTCCGCTTAATCTAACTCATCAATCGATGAGACGTTTTTGTTTTCTCTAAAACCTAGTCGCAAACGACTGCTCACGGAGTGAGGATAATTGAACACGATCTACGAACTTCCGCACGACCTATTCGGGTGCGCTGCTCACCTGTACCAAAATGCCACCTTTGACCAACCCTGTTACGACTCGGTCTTCGAGGGCGTACAGGTTGCGCGCCTATTCGTTGATGATGCCGATGCACCGACTTCCGCGCTGATGTGCCGGAGCTATGAATACTATCCAGCCGGCGTCGTTGATCCGTCGCTGCGTCGTTTCATCAACGACGCCCCCGCTGAAGCCGACGTCTTTGGCTCGTTTTACGGCTACGTGCCGCTGAATGACGCATGGAAAACTGCCCTGCTGAGCGATCAAGCGCTCGAAATCATCGGGCGCTGCAACTTCCAATGGCAACCCGGCACGCCCGTGAACGACTGGCGCGCCCACCTGCCCGCTAACGCCGAGATCGTGCCGGTGGATCGCGCGCTGGCAGAACGGCTCGACCGCGAATGCTACCCCGTACCCTTCGTCCTCGACGACTGGGGCAGCTACGAGGCTTACGCCGCGCACGGTTTCGGCTTCGCGCTGCTGGTCGGTGGGCAAATCGCCAGTACCATCACGGCGATCACGGTCAGCCAGCGTCACGCGCTGATCAACGTAGCGACCGAGCCGCCTTATCGCCGTCAAGGGCTGGCGACGCTGGTCAGCGCTCGCTTCGTCGAGGACACGCTCGAACGTGGGCTGCTGCCGATTTGGGACTGCGATGATACCAATGCCGGATCAATGGCACTGGCGCGGCGTGTCGGCTTCAGCGAGGCGGATAAATTTGTCGAACTCGCGCTGCCGGATCGCGCCAAGCCAGAGCAGACACACGGAGTCTGGTCGCAATCGCTGCGCGCCGACAGCGTGATCGTGTGGCAGAATTCATAGCGGAATTGAGCAGGGGTGCGCGTCTGTGCGCCCCTGCGTTCCTACGCGCGGAAAATCCCCTTCATGGTGGGATTGAAGTTGGGGAACACGTCGGCAAGAGCGGGATTGTTGAGACGCAGGGTCAGCAGTTCCGCCAGCACGTCACGGTAATCGGTTGTCACGGCGAGGTCTTCGCCCCGATCCAGCGCGTCGTGATCCAGACCGCGCCAGTCGGCATAGC
>JBBSNT010000224.1:0-7034 GCA_038260485.1 Aggregatilineales bacterium
CGCGTATAAGCCGCCGACGCTGACGTTGAGCAGGCTGCCACGCGCCCACCAATCGGTGGCGTCCGCGAACAATGGAAAGAGATAACGGGTGTTGTGCGCCAGCGTGCGCGCGCCCTTCATGGCGCTGAAGAACATGGCTTTGAGGTCGGTGCTGTCCGTAAGGTAGGCGACCCATGCCAGCTTGACGAGCGCGTTTTCGAGGAAGTACCACGTATCCATCAAGCTTTCGCGGCGCGGGAAGCCGTTGGCGACGTAATCCCACTCCGGGCGGGCGAAGTGCGGCAGAGTCGCCAGCAGTTTGCTGATGACGGCGTCGGCGTCGGTGGATCGGGTGGCGTCGCGCCACATCAGCAGCGGGTAGAGGACGTCGAGCTGGGTCATGAGTTCGAAGCCGCGCGCTTCGTCGCGCTTGAGGGCTGAACTGCCACGCACGTAGGCGCGTAATCCGGTTTGCCCCTCGACCGTGATCCAGCAATCGGGCGATTCCAAATCGTGCAGGGTGTCGAGCGCCATCTGCTGCCATGATGGGGCGTCCGGGATGGGCGTCGGGATTGGGTCGAGCAAGGGCGTGACCGCCTCGATTAAATGGCGCTGCGCGTCCCAGACGGTTGGCAGTCTGTCGCAATGGCGTTGGGTGAACCAGCAGGCGAATTGATGATCGCCCGCCGGAAGCCGGAAGGTGACGGTCGGCGCGTTGGGGATCAAGCCGATGCCGTAGCGTCCTGTGGGGCGGTAGACCATGACTTCGCGCAGGGTGAAGTCGTAGAAGCGGTGCGATGCCCACGCGAAACGATGAGGTGGAACGTAGCAGATGGTTTCGGTTTGGGTAGTGTGGTCATAGAGGTAACAGGCGGGCAGGTCGTTGCCGCCGAGTCCCTGCTGGTTGGTAGTGGGAGCGCGCAGGATGGTCTGCCGCCACGTATGTGCCTGACGGTCGTCCATGTCGTCGAGCGTGCCGAGCCAGAGGATCATGGACGG
Organism: Aggregatilineales bacterium; assembly: GCA_038260485.1. GTDB lineage: Bacteria > Chloroflexota > Anaerolineae > Aggregatilineales > Phototrophicaceae > Flexifilum. The sequence continues at coordinate 979 of JBBSNT010000224.1, forward strand.
ATCGAGGTCAATGGGGGCGTCGGCGTGGAGCGTGGTTTCGAGCAGAAAGCCGCCGGACTGCGCGGTGATCTGCGTGCGCCAGTGAAACGAGTCCCCCCCACCGCTGAGGAAGTCCGCGCCCGCAATAGTCGGCTTGAGCGCGTCGAGCGGACGTGAGAGCAACGTTTCGTTTGCGCCGGATTGAAGGACAAATCCCCACTGTTGAGACGACGTTAGGCGGATTTCGAGGCTTAAATCGGGTCGTGCCTGTATTTTTGTCATATTATGTCTTGTACTATTTGCCTAAACCGCTTTGACAAGCGCGCGTACTTTACTATATATTTAACGTAAACGCTTACGTAAAGCAAGACGTTGCAAAAATGGCCGTTATTGAACAAATCGCAAAAGAGTTAAATGTTTCCAATGCTTCAGTTTCGCGGGCGCTGAACGACCGCCCCGGCGTGAGTGATGCACTGCGCCAGCGGATTTTGCAGCGCGCGAGCGAACTGAAATACACCCCCAGCATCACGGCACGCGGTTTGGTCAAGTCACAGACGTTTGGTATCGGCTTCTTCGTGCGCGAAAAGCCCGGTATTTCGATGCACAGCGACCCGTTTTATGGCGAAATTTTGCATGGCGTCGAGCAGGCGTTGGCGACGACGGATTATCATGTGACGGTGGCGACGCTGACGCGCGATGCGATCCTCGAACCGATGCAATTCCGCTTCGTGCGGGAACGACGAATCGACGGGATGATTCTGGCTGGTCCAGACATTCCCTCCGAGACGATCATGACGCTGCTGCAAAGCGGCATCCCGCTGGCGTTGGTCGATAACCAGCTTGATTACTCGCGCGTCAACTGCATCAACAGCGACGACGAAGGCGGGGCGTACCTCGCGGCGCGTCACCTGCTGGCGCTTGGACACCGCAAGATCGTGGCGCTCTCGGGTCCTGAGGCGTGGGCGAGCAATGCGCGCCGCGTGGCGGGGTATCGGCGGGCACTGGCTGAATGCGAGTTATCGCTGCCGGTGGTTTATGCCGACCGGACGACGATTGAATCGGGCGAAAAATCCTACAGCTATTTAATTGAACACTACCCGGAAACGACCGCAATATGCGCGGTCAACGACGCGATGGCACTCGGCGCGATGCGCGCCGCCCAAGAGGACGGGAAAACCGTCCCCAGCGATCTGTCGGTCGTCGGCTTCGACGACATTCCCCTTGCTCGCTTGAACGAGCCGCAGTTAACGACGATCCGCGTGCCTAAAATGCAAATGGGCGCGGAAGTGGCGCAGCGACTGCTGGCTTTGCTGTATCAGCCGGATTTATTTCCGGTTGAAGTTCAGGTGTCGGTCGAATTGATCCAGCGGGCGTCTACCGCAAAAGCGGGACGGGCTGGACAAGGCGAAAGATAACGCTATCGAGAAGTCTTTTTGAACTGTTGAGGAGGTTTTGTTTATGAATCGTAAGTTGCTTTTAATTTGTGTGCTCGCGCTGGTGGCGTTGAGCGCGGCAGTCGTCGCGGCGCAAGAGCCGGTGACGGTTCGCATGTCCACGTGGGCGGGTGTCGATGAAGCGGGCGAGTTGAACGCGATTATCGCTGACATCAACGCCAACAACACCGATTTCCAGATCGTGCAAGAGCCGATTCCGGCGGACTACTACACCCAGATTCAGACTCAACTGGCGGGTGGCACGGCTGCCGACCTGATGTGGATGGATCAGGATCACATGGCGCTGGCGGCAGATGGCAGCTTCATGGCGCTGACCGACTGCGTGGCAGATGCCGCACCGGAGACTTCGGGCGACGTCAACGACTACTATCCGGGCGTGCTTCAGATGTCGTACATCGACAATACGCTCTATGGTCTGCCTTGGATCGCGCAGCCGGTAGTGGTCTACTACAACCGTGCGCTGTTCGATGCGGCGGGTCTCGATTACCCGACCTCGGATTGGACGTGGGACGATTTCAAGTCGGATGCTGCGGCGCTGACGCATGATGATCAATACGGGACGAGCTTCTACGGCTGGCCGCCGCCGCAAATTTTTGTGTGGCAGGCGGGTGGCGACCTGATCAGTGAGGATCTAATGACTTCGCCGATTGACAGCCCTGAAGCGATTGCTGGCATTCAGTTCTACACCGACATCGCTTACAACACCGACTACGCGCCGAGCGCTGAGACGATCAGCGAGCAGGGGCAAGCGGATATGTTCAAGGCGGGTAAAGTGGCGATGTTCATGGGCGGCGCAGCGGACGATCTCGACCGCGTGACCGGCTTGGACGTAGGCGTCGTGCCTGTGCCGCACAACCCAGACACGGGCAGCAACATCACCTACACGTGGGCAGCGAGTACCGTCATCAACGCAAACACGCCGAATCCTGACGCAGCCTGCGCCGCACTGCTCGCCGTGACCGATGGCATCCAGAACTGGAAGATTGTGTCGCCGCGCATCTCGCAAGGGACGCCGGATCACTTGATCGCTTCCGAGCCGCGCAAGGAAGCCAACGCCGAACCGATCCTCGAAGCCGCGCAGAATATGCGCGCTCTGGTGATCTTCGACGGCTACCTGCACTGGAACGACGTGCTGTGGGGCGAGTACCTTGGCCCGCTGCTGAACAAGGAAACCGACCTGTCGATTGAGGAACTGGCACAAGAAGTGCGCCCTGACCTCGAAGACGAGCTTCCGGCGAATCAATAGTTTGTAATGAAGCGGGGTGGGGGCGACCTCACCCCGTGCGTCTTTCGGACGCTCACCCCTCTCCCTAGGAGAGGGGGAGACCGCAACCGCAGCGCGGGTGTTTAAAAGTGGCGCGGGTTGGAAAATGTATTCTTTTAGACTCAATATAGTTTAGCGAGAGAAATCACTTATGGATCCGGGGGCGCTGCAAACTTATTTGCCAACGCTGGTGCGCTATGTGCTGGTTGCCATCGGGATTGGCGTCGTGATGTTTATTATTTTCCGCGTTCAACTGCTGCTTGGCGTCAAGCGCGAGGCGGCGACCGGACGCACGTTGGTGATGCCATGGGTGATCGGCTTTTTGATTTTCAACGTGTTTGCGATCAGCGCATCGCTTTACCTCAGCTTCACCGATTACAACCTCGTTCAAGCGCCGGAATGGGTCGGCTTGGAGAACTTTCAAGACCTCTTCAGCATCAGCGTGAATACGCTCGATTCTGCCGACCAGCGCAGCAATGACGTGATGCCGCGCGGCTTTCGTGAAGTGCAGCGCATCAACGTGGCGAATGGCGGCTTTGTCTTTAGCGCGCGGGAAGAAAACTTCTGGCGGGCTTTGCGTTTGACGCTGCCCTACGCCTTCTTGAGCGTCCCGGTAGGGATGGCTGCCGCGCTGGGGGTCGCGCTGCTGCTGAACCAGAAAGTCAGGGCGTTGAGTTTCTGGCGGGTGCTGTACTACATGCCGGCGATTTTGCCGGTGGTGGCGTCCGCGCTGCTGTGGCGGTGGATCTTCGCGCCGAATTCGGGGCTGCTCAACAACATACTCGCGCCGATATTCAACCTTCTGGGCATGGAGACACCACGCTGGTTTAGCGACCCGAATCTTGCGCTGCCCGCCTTCATCATCATCAGTTTGTGGGGCGCGTTTGGGGCAAACTCGGTGATTTTGCTGGCAGGGCTGAAGGGTATCCCGCAAGAGTTGTACGAAGCCGCCGACATTGATGGCGCGGGCGGGTGGGCGAAGTTCCGCAACATCACGATTCCGATGCTGAGTCCGGCATTGTTCTACAATCTCGTCACGAGCACGATTGCGGCGCTGCAAGTATTCGAGCTATCGGCATTCATCCCGACGCCGGATTCGGTCGGCGCATTCGTCAACTGGCAGATTTATCAAGAGGCGTTCACGTATCGCAACATGGGCTTGGCGTCTGCGGAAGGCTGGATTCTGCTGATCCTGATTTTGGCGCTCACGTTCTTCATCTTCCGGTCATCGTCGGCGTGGGTGTTCTATCAAGGTTCGCGTGAGGAGGCTGCGTAATGGCGACGACCGCTGATCGCTTATTCTCGGACGAGTCCGAACGCCCGCCGCGACGTTGGCAGGTTCACAAGATTATCATTTACGCGCTGCTGATGGTGGGCGGGGCGATTGTGTTGATCCCGTTCATCTGGATGGTGGCGACCTCGCTCAAAACGCAGGATCAGTTATTCGTCACGGGTATCAACCTGATTCCGAACCCGGCTGTTCCGCAGAACTATGCTGAAGTGTGGACGCGGCTGAGTTCGATTGCGCCGGGGATGACGTTCTGGCGGATTATCGGCAATACACTCTTCATCACGCTGCTGGCGATGTTCGGCGAAATCTTCAGCGCGTCGCTTGTGGCATACGGCTTCTCGCGTTTTCGGTGGTACGGGCGCGATACGCTGTTCGCGGTCATGCTGGCAACGGTGATGATCCCCGGCATTATCACGCGCATCCCCGGCTTCCTGATCTGGAAACAGTTGGGGCTGCTGGGCACATATGATCCGCTGACGTGGCCGTCGCTGTTCGCGTGGGGACCGATCTACGTGTTCCTGATGCGGCAGTTCTTCCTGACGATCCCGCGCGAGATTGAAGAAGCGGCGGTCATGGACGGGGCGAACGTGGTGCAAATCTACTGGTACATCATGCTGCCGCTGATCCGCCCGATTATGCTGGCGATTGCCGTGCTGTCGTTTCAGGGCAACTGGAACAACTTTCAGGGACCGCTGCTCTACTTGACGACGCCGCAGATGTATCCGCTGGGCTTGGCGATGCAGTTCTTCCAGAACTCGGTCTCGAAAGAAGCGCCGCAGTGGCAGTTCATGATGGCGATGAGCGTGATGATGGCGCTGCCGGTGCTGATCATTTACTTCTTCGCACAGAAGCAGTTCATCGAAGGGATTAATCTCGGTGGGGTGAAGGGGTAAGGAAGTGAAGAGTCCGCAGGGGGTTTAAACCCCCTGCTATCTGCAAAGCCGCGACCCACTGAAGGGGTCGCTCAAAACGGTATTCATCGGTTCGGCTTTGCCCTTCTAGTCCTTGAAATGCACTTTGAGGGGCGGGGAAAACTGATCTCATCCCGTGCTTTTGGCTCCGCTTCACTGAGCTTTGGAAGCTGCAAGGCGTTACGGATTTTATGGATGAAATGGTGCGATGAGACGATTATTGCTGATTTCAATATTGCTTTTGCTGTGCGCGCCGACGATTGGAAGGGCGCAGGATGTGACGCCGGACGCTGCGTCCGAAGCGACGCCTGATCTGGTGAATCTGGATCATCTGCGCTTCCTGACCGAACCGGTCACGGCGGACGGGCGCGAGATGGCGGTTGTTCACATCTACTCCGAAGCGCCGGATTATAAATGGGTCGATGCGGCGGGCGAAGGCTTGAGCGCGGTCGATGACGTGGCGCGGGCGGCGGTGGTCTATCTGTGGCAGTACAGCTACACGGGCGATCCCGACTTGCTGGCAGAGGCAAAGCGCTGTCTCGAATTCGTGCGCTATATGCAGGCGGACGACGGCGAGTTTTACAACTTCGTCACGGACAAGTCGATGACGATCAACCGGACGGGCGGCACGAGCTATAAGAGCCTCGGCTGGTGGGCGATGCGCGGGTGGTGGGCGCTTGGTGAAGGCGTGAAGGTGTTCGACAGCGTTGATCCGGCGTATGCCGATCAACTCGCGGAGTCGTTCGCGCGCACAGAAGCGGCGCTCGGCGGCACGCTGGGCAACTATGGCGAAATGCTGAACGTTCACGGGTACGAGATTCCGGCATGGATTCCGGGTGGCGAGCCGGACGTAGCGGCGGTCGGACTGTTGGGTTTGGTGGCGTATCAAGAGGCGCGTCCGAACGACACGACCGCCGGAATCATCACCAAAATCGCGGACGGGCTGGCGCAGTATCGGCTGGGGGATAGCAGCACGTATCCTTGGGGGATGCATCCGGCGGGGGCGAATACGCCCGGTTGGTTCCATACGTGGGGCGCGCACGTCGCGCACGCGCTGGCGGTCGCGGGGATGAATATGGCGCGGCAGGACTGGATCGACTCGGCGGCGGCGGACGCGAACACGTTCCTGCTGCGGCAGCTGGCGTTCGAGCGCTTCC
>JBBSNT010000225.1:0-7007 GCA_038260485.1 Aggregatilineales bacterium
ATGATCTGCTGATCGAAAAGGTCGGTTCGGAACTGCGCGATATGATGCCGTTCCTGCACGCCAAGCACATCAAGCAGGAAAATAACTAAAAGTGATGATCACGCACCCGCAAGCCGACGAATACGATGCCTTCTATGGAGGCTATATCCAGCGTGTAGCGGTGGGGAGCGATATTTTTGTGCTCTTGAGCCGTCAGCCTGACGACCTGCGGACGTTGCTCCAAAATGTCGATGATGCACAGGCGAATGCACGTCCCGCGCCGGGCGAGTGGAGCATCAAAGAGGTGGTCGGTCACATCAACGACGCCGAACGCATCTTTGCTTACCGGGCGCTGCAGATCGCGCGTGGCGACACGACGCCGCTGCCGGGTTTCGAGCAGGACGACTACGTGCGCGAGGCTGACTTTAACGCGCGCTCGCTTAGCGATCTGCTCGACGAATTTGCGGCGCAGCGACAAGGGGACGTGATCTGTTTTGGTGCGCTTAGCGCGAAGGCAATATGGCGGCGTGGTACTGCCAGCGACAAGCCGATCTCGGTGCGGGGGCTGCTCTATATCATGGCAGGTCACGTCCTGCACCATATCGAGAGCCTTAAAGTGGATTACAAAGTAGCGGGTTGAGACATTATGGATGATGCTGTAGGCATTGTAACGTGGAAAGGGGGTGATTCTCTTGACTGAGGATGGTCTTACCGAGCTTAGCACGATTTCGACCATGAATTTGCGAGTGAGAGGATTGCCCCAAAATGGCGCGAGTAACTGACGAAAACACGGTTGTATTCTTTGATACCACCCTGCGTGACGGCGAGCAAAGCCCCGGCGCGACTCTGAGCAGCGCCGAAAAGCTGGAGATCGCGCGGCAGTTGGCGCGGCTCGGCGTCGATATTATTGAGGCAGGATTTCCGGCGGCGTCGCCGGACGACTTGGAGGCGGTGCAGCGCATCGCCCGTGAAGTCGGTACGGAGGACGGTCCGACGATCTGCGGATTGTCGCGCTGTGTCGAAAGCGACATTCGCGCGGCGTGGGAAGGCGTCAAAGATGCGGCACATCCACGTATCCATACGTTCTTAGGCACATCAGAATATCACCTGACGCACATCACCAACATGACACAGCAGCAAGCGCTCGACCGCATCCGCGAGATGGTGACGCTGGCGAGCACCCTGTGCGAAGACGTTGAGTTCAGCCCGATGGACGCCGGACGTACTGATCTGGCTTTTCTGGTGCAGGTCTGTTCGCTGGCGGTCGAGTGTGGCGCGACCACGCTCAATATCCCTGATACGGTTGGATACGTCACGCCAGAAGAATGGCAGGAGACGATCTCCAACTTGATCGCCGAAACGCCCGGCGCGGGCAAGGGCAGCGGCGTGACGTGGTCGGTTCACTGCCACAATGACCTTGGCTTGGCGACGGCGAACACGCTGGCGGGCGTGTTGGGCGGTGCGCGACAGGTCGAAGTGACGATCAACGGCATTGGCGAACGCGCGGGCAACACTAGTCTCGAAGAAGTCGTGATGGCGCTGCACACGCGCTCGCCATTCTACAATTTAAACACGAACATCAATACGCGCGAAATCGTCAAGACCAGCCGGATGGTTAGCAATTACACCGGTATGCACGTGCAGGCGAACAAAGCGATTGTCGGCGCGAACGCCTTCGCGCACGAAGCAGGCATTCATCAAGACGGGATGCTCAAGAACGCCAGCACCTTCGAAATCATGACCGCCGAGAGTGTCGGTTGGTCGCAAAGTCGCTTGGTTTTGGGCAAGCACAGCGGACGCCACGCGCTGCGAATTCGCTTGGAGGAACTGGGCTATCAACTTGAACCTGAGGCGCTCAATCTGGTCTTCACGCGCTTCAAGGATTTGGCGGACGCCAAGAAGAACGTCACCGACGCTGATCTCGAAGCGCTGATGGCGGACGAACTGCACCGCCCGCAGGAATTCTTCAAGCTGGACGACATTCAAGTGACCTGCGGGACGATGGGTATGCCGACCGCCACTGCCAAAATGAGCAATGTCGAAGGCGAAGTTTTCATTCACGCAGCGGTGGGCAAGGGACCCGTCGATGCCTGTTTCCAAGCGGTTGACGCGATTGTCAAATGTCCGACGACCCTGATCGAGTACAGCGTTCACAGCGTCACCCAAGGGATCGATGCGCTCGGCGAAGTGACCGTTCGTATCTCGAATCCTGATGGAACGCGCTCGTTTGGCGGCTACGGCGCGCACAGCGACATTGTCGTCGCCAGCGTCAAGGCGTATCTGGCGGCGCTAAACCGCATGTTGGCGATCATGGGCTATGGCGAAAATCAGCCGGAAGGCGAAGCCGCGACAGTAGGCATTAAGCAGGGCTAATGCGCTGGAGGTTTAAACCTCCAGCTACAAAAATGCGACCCACTAAAGAGGTCGCTAAAGCAAGTGGAATGGCTGCCGCCCCTTCAGTGGGCGGCTAGGTAATGAACAGCCGAGGATTTCAACCCTCGGTGTTGCGATAAGTTAAACATAATCACAGTAAGCCTTAGTGGGAGACACAATGTCACAACCGCAAACTCTCTTCGAGAAGGTCTGGAACAACCATCTGGTACGTCCGCAAACGGACGAATTGCCAGCCGCGTTGTACATCGACTTGCATCTAGTACACGAGGTCACGTCACCGCAGGCTTTCACGCAATTACGTGAGCGTGGGTTGAAAGTCCGCCGTCCTGATCGGACGATGGCGACGATGGATCACAGCACACCGACGACGCCGCGCAATGCCGCCGGGATCATCCCGGTGATTGATCCGATGGCGATTGCTCAGCTAGACGTGATGCGCAAGAACTGTGCCGATTTCGACATTCCGCTGTACGACCTTGGCACGGTCAATCAGGGCATTGTCCACGTCATTGGTCCTGAGCAGGGTTTGACTCAACCGGGCATGACGATTGTCTGCGGCGACAGCCATACCAGCACGCACGGCGCGTTTGGTGCGCTGGCGTTCGGCATAGGCACGAGCGAAGTCGCGCACGTCTTGGCGACGCAAACGCTGCTTCAGAACAAGCCGAAGACGATGGCGGTTCGCATCAACGGTCGTTTGCACGAAGGCGTCACGGCGAAAGACATCATTCTCGCCATCATCGCCAAAATCGGTATCGGCGGCGGCACGGGCTACGTCTTCGAATACATGGGCGAAGCCATCCGCAACCTGTCGATGGAAGGTCGCATGACGATCTGCAACATGTCGATTGAAGGCGGCGCACGTGCGGGCATGATCGCGCCGGATGAGACGACTTTCGAATGGATAGCTGGGCGTCCGTATGCGCCGAAGGGTGCAGACTTCGACCGTGCGGTCGAGGCGTGGCGTCTACTGCCGACCGATGAAGGCGCGGTCTTTGACAGCGAAGTTATCCTCGACGCCGACGACCTCGTGCCGATGATCACCTACGGCACGAACCCCGGTATGGGCATGGCAATCACCAGCAATGTCCCCGACCCGGATCGCTTGAGCGACGTGAGCGAGAAAATGGCGCTCGCGAAAGCGCTGAACTACATGGGCTTGCAGCCCGGTCAGCCGCTGCTCGGCAAACCGGTTGATGTGGTCTTTATCGGAAGCTGCACCAATTCGCGCATTGGTGACCTGCGCGAAGCAGCTCGGTTCATCGAAGGGCGTAAGGTTGCCGAAGGCGTGCGCGTGATGGTCGTGCCGGGGTCGCAGCAGGTTAAGAAGCAGGCAGAAGCCGAAGGGCTTGACCGCATCTTTCGAGAGGCGGGTGCGGAATGGCGTGAAGCGGGCTGCTCGATGTGCATCGCCATGAATGGCGATCAACTGCAACCGGGGCAGTACGCGGTCAGCACCAGCAACCGTAACTTCGAAGGACGACAGGGCAAAGGCGGGCGGACGTTCCTTGCCAGCCCGTTGACCGCCGCCGCGACCGCCATCTATGGCGTGATCACCGACCCGCGCACGATGCTGGGCGAGTTCGCCTAAGGAGTTGGCATAATGGAACCGATTAGGACTTTTAGCGGGCAAATTGTCGCGTTGCCGATCAACGACACCGATACCGATCAGATCATTCCGGCGCGCTATCTCAAGGTGACGGACAAAGCTGGATTAGGTCAAGCCTTGTTCTCGGACTGGCGCTACAACCCTGACGGATCGCCCAAGCCGGACTTTGTGCTGAATCAGCCGGAACATCAGGGCGCAAGCATCCTGATTGGTGGACACAACTTCGGCTGCGGCAGTTCGCGCGAACACGCGCCTTGGGCGCTCGGTGGCGCGGGCTTTAAGGCAGTTGTCAGCACTTATTTCGCGGACATCTTCACGAACAATTCGCTCAAGAATGGCTTACTGCCGATCATTGTGGACGACGAAACGCACCAGCAGTTGATTAGCTTGGCAGAGGAGGACCCGACCACCCGCGTGACGATTGATTTGCAAACGCAGACGTTGACGCTGCCCGACGGTCGCGCAGTCACGTTCCCGATTGATGGTTTCTCGAAGGAATGCCTGCTCAACGGCGTCGATCAACTTGGCTATCTGATGAATCTCGACGATCAGATCGCCGCCTATGAGGGCGATCATCTGGCGCGAGTCAACACGTTAGCTTAACCACAGAGGCACCGAGATCACAGAGGTGGGCGCAGCACGCCGTGCTTCTACAGACACAATCGCGTTAATGAAAATCTCTGTGTCCTTTGTGGTCTCTGTGGTTGAATTTTGGGGAGACATGATGCGTGTAGCGATCTACGACACGACTCTGCGCGATGGCACGCAGCGCGAAGGAATTTCGCTTTCGGTGAGCGACAAGCTGCGCGTGACCGAACTGCTCGATAACCTCGGTGTCGCCTACATCGAGGGCGGTTGGCCCGGTTCGAACCCGAAGGACGCAGCCTATTTCGAGGCGGTCAAGTCGCTGTCGCTCAAGAACGCCAAGATTACGGCATTCGGCTCGACGCGGCGCAAGAACAGTGATCCGACAGATGACCCGAACATTCAGGCGCTGGTCGATGCGGATACGCCAGTCGTGACCGTCGTCGGCAAAACGTCGATGCTGCACGTCACTGATGTGCTGCAAACGACGCCCGACGAAAATCTGCGCATGATCGGCGATAGTATTCGCTACTTGAAAAGCCTCGGCAAAGAAGTCATCTACGACGCTGAACACTTCTTCGACGGCGTCAAACTCGATTTTGAGTACGGCTTCGATACACTACGCGCGGCGGTTGAGGGCGGCGCGGACGTGCTCGTCCTCTGCGACACCAACGGCGGCACGCTGCCGTGGGAGATCGCGCGCTTTGTCACAGCGGCGTGCGATGCGTTCTCCGACATCGAGATTGGCATTCACACGCACAACGACAGCGAACTGGCGGTCGCCAACAGCCTCGCGGCGGTTCAGGCGGGCGCAACTCACGTTCAGGGGACGATCAACGGCTACGGCGAGCGCTGCGGCAATGCCAACCTGTGCAGCATCATCGCCGACTTACAGTTGAAGATGGGCTGCGACTGTCTGCCCAATGATGGGCTGCGCCATCTGACCTTAGTCTCGCGCGCCGTTGCGGAGATCGCCAACCTCGCGCCCGATCACCACCTCGCTTACGTCGGCAAAAGCGCCTTCGCCCACAAAGGCGGTATCCATGTCGCGGCGATGCGGCGCAACATCAACAGCTATCAGCACATCGATCCGACGCTGGTCGGCAATGAGATGCGCATCCTCGTCTCTGACTTGTCGGGACAGGGCAATTTGCTCAGCAAAGCTGAAGAATTTGGACTGGATGTCAGCCGCGATGAAGCGATTAAGGTGCTCGACGAGATCAAGAGGCTCGAAGCGGACGGATTCGTCTTTGAGGGTGCAGAGGCGTCGGTTGCCATCCGGCTGCATCGCGCGAAACCGGATTACAAACCGATCTTCAAGCTGATCGATTTTCTCGTCATGGTCGAAGATCGGCTTGGGCGTGGCCCGATTGCCGAAGCGATGGTCAAGATCGACGTGGATGGCGACGTGTTCCACACCGCTGCTGAGGGCAACGGGCCTGTCAACGCGCTTGACCTTGCGCTGCGCAAAGCGCTCGTGCCGATCTATCCGCAGATTGCTGATTTCCAGTTGGCGGACTATAAGGTGCGTATCCTTGACAGCGCCAGCGGAACGGCAGCGATCACACGTGTGCTGATCGACACGCAAAGCGGGACGAAACGCTGGAGCACCGTCGGCGCGGGCACAGACATTATCCGCGCAAGTTGGCTGGCATTGGTGGACAGTGTCGAGTATGGCTTGTGCGTCGCTGTGACAAGCGAGCAGATCGCAACCGAAAAAGCCTAACGCGAAGGCGCAAAGGATGAACGACGCAAAGCAAGCCCTTAAAAAAGTCAAATTAGCTGAGAAACTCGGTCAGTTTGATGAAGTGTGGTCGCCCAAGATCGTTGGCGAAATTCAAGGTATGCACGTCAAGCTGGTCAAACTGCGCGGCGAGTTTGTGTGGCATCAGCACGAGCATGAGGACGAGATGTTTTTCGTCGTCAAAGGGCGGCTGCTGATCAAATTTCGCGACACAGATGTGTGGTTGGATGAAGGCGAGTTCCTGATTATCCCGCATGGCGTCGAGCATCTACCCATCGCCGATGAGGAAGTCCACGTCATGCTGTTCGAGCCTGCGGGGACGCTCAATACGGGGAGCGCATCCGAAAGCGCTATGACCCACCACGAACTGGATCGGCTCTAAGGATGGCGTCACTTAGCACAATTCCGGCGGATCGCTATGAATGGGAAGCGCGGCGGGGGCAAATTCGCGCTAAGCTCTACCAGACGCTGGACGATCTGCCGCCGTTGTTCATACCGCAGCCGACCATCACCAGCAGCGAGCAGCGTGATGGCTACCGCCTTGAAAAGCTGACCTTCCCTAACAGCCTCGGTGATATCGTTTACGGCTATATCCTCGTGCCGGATCAGGCGAGTGGTGCGGCGGTACTCTACTGCCACTATCACGGCGGAAAGTACAATCTCGGCAAAGATGAATTGTTCGACGAGCCGCTGTTC
>JBBSNT010000226.1:0-7003 GCA_038260485.1 Aggregatilineales bacterium
CGTGTGATTTGGCAACGCGTGCCGTAAAATCTGCGTATACTGAAAAGGAATCACCCGCCTGTACTGAAAAACCTGCACCTGAAAGGGAAAGCGATGCCTGCCGATACGCTGCAAGAAGCCTACCGTCTGATCCGTGACGGCAACAAGCGGGACGCCGTGCGCTTGCTCCTCCCCATTGCCCGCGCTGATCCGTCCAATGCTGATGCGTGGTGGCTGTTGGCGAACGCGCTTGAAGACCCTGACAAGCAGCGCCGCGCCGTCGAGCGCGTGCTCAAGCTTCGCCCGGACGACGCCCGCGCCCGAAAGCTGCACACGAGCCTGCTCCCCGTGATTGATGATCCGTTCGCGGACTTGGACTTCGATGACTTCGACTCGACTAGCCAACCGATAGGCGCACCGATAGGCGCGACCACCTTCGGGGACGAATTTCCGCCCGGTGCTTATGTGCCGCTTGACGAGGCTGACCCGACCCATCCTATCGACGAATTTCCTGCGGTCGATGCCTACCAGCCATTCGACGACGTTCCGAGCGGGCGCGTGCCGAAGGGTAAGGCGCGTGTGCCACAGAGTACGGTTCGCGTGCGCCGTTCCGGTGCGAGTCCGATCACGTTAGTGCTCGCCGCCATCGGCTTGATCACGGTCTTAAGCTGCGGCTTGTGTGTCGTTGCCTCGCTCGTCAGCTTTCCAACCATCCAGCGCGTTGCTGGCGACCTGATCCAGACCGTGACTTACCAACCGGGTTTTGCCACGCTGATGCAGTTTGCGACTTCAGCCCCCGGCGCGGACGGAAATTCAGCTTTGAATGATCCGCTGCCGAGCAGCCTCAACCCGCGCGGAATCGCTGAAATCGGGCAGACCGTCAGCGCGACCGTCGATACTTTCACCGACGATGCGTGGACGTTCAGTGGTGAAGCCAACCAGTCTGTGATCATTACCCTCAATGCGACCGACAGCGGTCTTGACCCGCAGCTTTACCTCTACGACTCCGACAACCGCGAGATCGCCGCCAACGACGACATCAGCACGCAGGACAACCGGAATGCGCGCATCGAGATCACCTTACCTTATGCCGGAACCTACACTGTCCGCGTCAGCGCCTTTGGTGAGGGCGGCGCTTACCAACTGACGCTGAGTCGCGGATAACCTTCGCCGCGCTCAAGCCTGTGTCCGTATGGTGCTCAATTATTCCCGTACACAAGTAGGCGCGAAGCGCAAGTTGAAGCAATTAATCGGCGTCGCCCAAGCTAAGACGCGGCGCAGTTGGGAGCGAACCGAGTCGGGATGGGTGACGAGGCACTGCGGTTTGGGAAAGCAGTAGGCTAAACAGACCGTCAGCACGCGCATGTGGTCACTCAGGATCGTTTCATCGACGATCAGGCTTTTATTTCCACGCCTCAAAAACTGTCTTCCTGAAAACTAAGAGAGGAGAGAAAACGTGGCTGCGTGACTCTACGCAGCCACGTTTTGAATTGCCTGTCTCTGATGTTTCCCGCTGCCGAACAGCGTTCACGATCAGGGCGCGTCGGTGGATTCTGGTGTCGATTCGGTCGTTGGTGGGGGCGTCGCGGTTGGTGAGCGTGTGGGGATAGGCGTCGCCGTGGGCGCTGTGGTCGCGGTGCGAACGAGGGTCGCGGTTCGCGCTGGCATGTTGGTGCCGCTGACGTTTTGCCCGTAAACGGGCAGCGCCGCGAGTTCGTCGTCGGTGATGTCGAATAACTGCGCGACGCCCCAGCCTGTAGCATCCTCGTAGCCGATAAAGAGCCAATCTCCGGCGGTGGAGCGCCCAATCGGCGTGACTTCGCTGTCAAAGTTCACGATCAGCATCACGGGCGATTGGAGGGTGGGCGCGCTGTGCAGGCGCACATTAAAGCGCGCGCGCAGCAGGCGCGACGGCGGGATCAAGGCTTCGCCGCTGCTATCGGGCACAAGGACGGGCAGGGTGCGCGGATCGCCCTGCACATTGACGGTGAAGTAGGCGACCCAGCCTTCGGTAACCCCTTCGGTATTGTCACTGTCGTTCAGGTGGATGAGCAGCCAGTCGTTCTGGCGATTACTGCGGGCGACCGCCGCCGCCGCTTCATCGACGTCAAGCTGAGCGACGATTTCGTAGCCGATGCCGGGTCCGCTGCGGACGTTGACGCGCCCGTAAGAGATGACGCTGACGTCCGCGCCGGCGGCGGGTGTGCCTGTTGTGCTGGTTTCCGCTTGGTCGTCGATGACGGGGACATCGTCCAGACCTTGATCGACGATCAGCGCGAAGACAGGCAGCCAGCCTATTTCGGCTGCTGGTAGTGTGACGCGCAGCCAACGTCCTTCGGCATCCTGCCCGGTAATCTGGACGGTATCGCCTTCGCTCAACTGCCCGACGATTTCATAGCGTGTGTCTGGCCCGCTGCGGACGTTGGTGGTCTGATAGACGACGCCTGTGATGCTGGTGGTATTTTGTGCTGATATCGTCGTCGCTGCCATGAGTATCAGCGCGACGGCGATTAATCTTGCCCATTTCATGAGATCATCCTGCTCCTTGCGGGGCATTCTTCTTCCCGCAAGTGCCTATTATAGCAGACGCGGATCGGTTGACAGCGTAGATGAAACCTCACCCGGTGCAAGTGCAAGCCTACGGCTCGCCTTGCCCTCTCCACAATGTGGAGAGGGGAGCTGAGCGCGAAACTCTATTTTGGCGGGCAGCGGAGTGAGGTCGGAAACAAAAGATAGTACGTGATCATGAGGGCTGTGTTTTGCTGTGAATTTGGCTAAAAGCCGCCCTGAGATTCGACAAAGGCGAGGGTTTCGCTGAGGGCGGGCATGTCGTTGGCGCAGCCCTGCCGCGTGACGACTATCGCGCCGGTGGCGTTGCCCATGCGGGCGGCTTTCGCCCAGCCCCATCCCTGCAAATAGCCATAAATGAAGCCGCTGGCAAACGCATCACCCGCGCCGAGGACGTTTAAGACGTCGATCTTGAAGGGCGGCGCGTGAAAGACTTCGCCGGCGGTGGTGTAGACGCTTGCGCCGTCGCCGCCCCGCTTGAAAACAACCGCCTTGCGCACGCCTTTGAGCAGACGCTCGACGGCTGAGTCGGCGTCTGCCGCCCCGGTCGCCGCCTTGATCTCGTCTTCTGTGCCGATGGCGACGTCACAGAGCGGCAGGGTCACGCGGGATGTGATGCCAAAGGCGCGGGCGTCGTGCCACTGGTCGGGGCGGTAGTCGATGTCGAGGACGACTTCCGTGCCAGACGCGGTCGCCCATTCAGCAGCGAACTGGGTGGCGCTGCGGCTCGGTTCTTTCGACAAGCCTGTGCCGCTGATGAGCAGAAGACGGCTATCGGCGATGGGCGCGGCGAGTACGTCGTCGATGTCGAGTTGAATGTCGGCGTTGTTGTCGCGGTAATAGATCAGCGGGAAGCTGTCCGGCGGCTGGATGCCGAGCAGGACGGCGCTGGTGCGTCTGCCAGCTTTCGTGGGCGCGAACTGCATTTCGACACCCTCGTGCGCCATGAAATGGCGAATGAAGCCGCCGACGCGATCATCGCCTAAGCCGGTCAGCAGGGCGGAGTTCAGCCCCAAGCGATGCGTACCGACGCTGATATTGAGCGGGCAGCCGCCGACGAGCGCGGCGAAGCTGGTAATCTCCTCGAAGGGCGCGCCGACGTCATTCGAGTAGAGGTCAATCGAACTGCGCCCCATGCAGAGCAAATCATAAGTGCGAGTCATGAAAAGAAATCCTTCGTTTAGGGCAGTACATTAAGGTCGCCGAGGGTTGAAACCCCGGCTAAAAGGTACTTAGCCGCCCCCTGAGGAGGCGGCATTTCCTCACTGCCTCATGATGGAGATTAACTTTACCACATTCAGCGGGGTTAGGGCTGCTAGAGGGCTAGCGGAATCCGCCGGAGATTGAATCCCCCGCTCGGAAAATGACGTCCGCGCGAAACTTTGGTTCGCGTTGAAGGGGTCGCCTAAAAATGATTTTTGAATGAAACGAGGCAAACGTGTGCCCCCACTAACAAACTCGTGATAGTTCGTAAGCGATGATGCGTTTGCTTAAGGCTGCCAAACGATGCTGGCAGCGCTGTAGTGGACGCGCACCTGCGTGATGTATCCGGTGGCGTCGAACACCGACACTTCTGCGACCTCGACGCCATCGTGACGGCGGAAGTAAATCGTCACGCTGTCTACTCCCGCTAAGGCTTGCAGCAGCGTGAAGTGAAGCGTGCTTTCGGGCGATACGCCGCGCGCGAAGTAGGCGCGCAGCCGTTCCTTGCCCTCGATTTTCGTCTGGTGTCCGGTATCAACCGGGTATTTCTGATGTCGAGCGATTAACTTGCCGTCCTTGTCGTAAATCTCCTGAAGCAGTGATTGGGTCACTTCGCCAGCATCGACCACTTTAATATACCGCGCAAATTCGCTGGTGCGTCCTTTTTTATCGATCCAATAGCGCCGACCGCCTTTCGCGAAATCTTCCCAGTTGGGGAAGTCATGCTCGTTTTGCGCGCGTGCTGTCCCGTTTTTGCCTCAGTTCGCCCTTCCAGATTTTCGGAACACTGCCGTATTCAATTGACTGCGCGCCGACGAACTGCCCCAGTGATTCGATGGCGGCGCGGATTTCCGGCGCGGCATCGGCGGGGGCGTTTGGCTCGGCGTAAACGTTGCTGACGCGGAAGGTTTGGGTTTTGCGGTCGAAGTTCGAGTCGATGCGCCCGATCAACTGGTCGCCGTGTAGGATGGGCAGGACGTAATAACCATACTGGCGCTTATCCGCCGGAACGTAGATTTCGATGCGAAAATAGAAATCCCAGAGGGCTTCGGTGCGCTTGCGGTCGCAGATCAGGTTGTCGAAGGGCGAGAGTAGGGTTGTGCGGGGCTGCCACGCGCCTGATTCGAGCTGCTCTAGCAGCGGTAGATCGTCGTGATGGACGTACCACGTTCCCGCCTGATCCTCGACGTTGACGCGGATGACCTGTCCCTGATCTTCAAGATCGTCGAGCACTTTGGGCAGATCAGGGTAGCGCCCGCGCGTGTAGTGGACTTTGATCTGCTGGGGCGTGGCTGCGCCGAGCGCGCGAATGGCTTTTTGCGCGGCATACGCTACGACTTGATGATCTTCCCACTGATCACGCGGCGTAAAGTCGGGGAGGCAGCGCTCTGCCAAGTCCCAGCGCTTCTGCATGCCAGAGCGCCCAGTGACCATGATCTCGCCGCGCGACCAGAGGAAGTCGAGCATACGGCTGACGTTGCGCCCGCTCGTCCAGCCGCTGGATACCCAACTATTGGAGACTTTGCCATCGACTTCGATTTCGCGGGAGAGGAGCGAGCCTTTCTCGCGGAGTTCGCTGAGGATGAAGTCGTGGAGCGCCTGATTGTCGCTCATCCAGCTCTGGACACGCTCGGTCCAATCGCTGCCGGCTTTGGCATAGCGGCGCATGTGCCACTGATGGACGGGGTAGTCTTCGGTGAGGACAATCGAGGCGACGTGCGCCCAGTATTCAAACAGGTGGCGGTTTTCGTAGATCAGGCGGTCGAGGTCGGCGGGGTCGTAGACGCCGAGTCGACTCCAGAGCACGAGCAGATGACTGCGGGCGACTGCGCTGGTCGGGTCGAGCTGCAAGCAGCCGAGATCGCGGACGACATCGAGGATCGAGTGGGGCGTCGGCGGGGGTGGGTCGCCCGCGAGGTGCTGGCGGGTGACGGCGAGACGGCGGGCGGTTTGTCGAGAGATAGTTGGTAGAGGCATAGAGCAAACCTTTCAAACCCCGCCGGAGGTTGAAACCCCCGACTAGGGAAAACGGCGTCCACTAAAGGAACGCCCAAAAACGTTCATTCGTTCATTCGGTGGTGGGGGATTGCTCAGGGCGGTAGTGGGCGTCGGGGGCGTAATCGCCCACGAATTCGGGCAGCGCTGCGTGACCGATTAGTTGGCGGATCGCTTGTGATTCGCCGGTGTGATACCAGTAATGATAGGTGGCGCGGCGGATCATCGAGCCGAGATTCTCGTCCATCAACTGTCCGTTGGAGCGGGTGACGAAGGTGAGCAGCAGGGGCGTTGTGAGCGTGTCGAGGTAGGGATCGGTCGCTTTGACCAGCGCGTGCCACAGCCGCCAAACCTCGTCGAGCGGCGGCGTGCTGGCAGGCTGTCCGTAGCCGAAGGCGAGCAGTTCAGGGATGGGGGTCTGCTTCTGGGCGAAGGTCAACCAGTAGCGCTGCTCCTGAGCCGCCATGTGACCGACGATCCAACTGATGCAGTTGATTGGTTCGAAGCGGCGGCGGGCATCCTCGTCGCTGACGCCGACAAGCGCGCGTTTAAATTCGCTGCGGGTGAAACGAAGCTGATCGACTAGTGGATGCGACATGGAAACGTCCCTTCGAGCGGTAAATTTGTTCTAAATTATAGCGCTATCGCGCTGTCAGAACAAATGTCCGCTGAGGGGAAGGAACGCAAAACTAGCCACATTTAAAAGCGCGTGATTGACCGCCAAGCCGCCAAGAAAAAAGTGGTGCCAGCGTGTGCTGCTTAACCCTGCTCGTGGGCTTCGAGCCAATTGAGATACTGGTCTTCTTTGACGATTTCGCCGCCGTCGATTTTGCTTTCGGTGAGCTGGCGATTCTTGGTGAAGTAGAGTTCGAGATCGACGCGCTGAAAGCAGGTCGTGCCCATGACGACCTTACGCACCCAGTAGCTTTTGCCGTCGTCGGCGAGGCTAAGGTCGTTGTTGCGGTTGATGCGGACGCGGACGATCTCGTCGCAGCCATTGGGCTTGACGTAGTAATAGATGCCTGCATCGCCACTGACGCCGCCTGCGCCGCCGAACAGTTTCTTTAGAAAATCCATCGTTATGACTCCTTGTGCAGCCTAATACGGCAAACGGCTCAGTTTTGAGCATTGCGACGCGACGGGGTTAACCCCGTCGCTAGGAAAAGCGAAACGCACTAAAGGCGTTTCTGAAAACTCTGCCGACAAAATGTTCGTTTCATGGCGTGGGAGGTTCGCTGCCGCCAATGCCTGAAATCAG
>JBBSNT010000227.1:0-6980 GCA_038260485.1 Aggregatilineales bacterium
AGGCTTTCAAAATATCATCAATCACCACATACGTCGTTACAATATAGGTGTCGTTCATGTCGGTTTCTCGCTCAATGGTTGTCTGATAACTCCCATTTTAACAAGTACCACATGAACGACTTCAACTAGCAATCACGGTAATAAAAATAGATCGCTGGCGACTTCGGCACTTCTGCGCTCAATTTCACTCAGCAACGCCGCACCGATACCTGCTCCTGCGGCATCCGCTCTCACACCGATCAAGCGCAGATAGGGACTGCGACCGAACGAACCCTGCGGAATCGCCCACGCGAACCCACAGGCGACAGTCTCGCCGTCAGCACTGATCAACCAATCGCCGCGCGCCATGCCCGTCGCAAAGCCAGATTCCACCTTAGCGGTCGTCAAGCCGTAGCGCTGCCATAAAGGAAGTTCGATCATCCACGCCGCAAGCAGCGAGACGTCAACGCGAGTCATGGAACGTATAACGGGCAGCATGGGGCTATTGTAACGTAAAAATCAATGTGCCTGCTAGTTGTGGACTTAAGCCCACGTCCGGCGGCTTAAAGCGACGTAATTCGCCCCCGGTGTAATCTGCCCCAACACCACCGGATGATGCGCTCCTGTAAGTGCGGGGAGGGTGCTCGGTCGGGCGTACCACGTCTCGTGCGCAAGTACCGCAAACACGAGCGCCTCTTTGTTGTCGCTGTCCATGCCGATGTCCTCGTGCGTCAGTACCGGAATCGGCTGGAGCAGACTGGAAAGCAGATCGACCATCACAGGATTATGCCGCCCGCCCCCACCGAGGATCACTTCGCCTACCTGTGCAGGCGCAAACTGAGCGTAAGCATCGGCGATGCTCTGCGCGGTCAGCGTCGTGACCGTCGCCAGAATGCTGGCGGAGTCATTGCCCCGCTGCTGCCCTTCCTCGATTAACTGCTTCGCCATCGCCTTGCTGAACAACTCGCGTCCAGTTGTTTTAGGCGGCTTCATTTGATAGTAAGGATGCGCGAGCAGTTCTTGCAACCACTCCTCGTCAATCCGTCCACGCCGCGCAAGGCTGGCGTCCTGATCGTATGCTTGTGCGCCGCCGGAAAGCTGCACGACCATTGAGTCGATCAGCGCGTTTCCCGGTCCTGTATCGAATGCCTTCGGCACGCTCACCGCGTCTGAGAATGGCGGCAAAAAGGTCACATTACCGATGCCGCCAATGTTCTGGACGGCGCGCCACTTGGTCGGATGACGAAGCAGCAGCCAATCGACGTAAGCCGTCAGCGGCGCGCCCTGCCCACCCGCCGCGACGTCACGCGGGCGAAAATTGCTGATGGTCGTAATGCCCGTCCGCTCCGCGATGATCTCTGCCTCGGTCAATTGCAGGGTCGCGCTGACGTTGCCATCCCGCTCAACGTTATGCCAAAAGGTCTGCCCATGCGAACCGATCAAGTCAACGTCGCCCGGTTGATGCCCACTTTCAGCGATCACACGGAGCGTTGCGTCCGCGAACAGTTCCCCAAGCGCAAAATGCAGCTTGCACAGTTCATCGACTCGCCCACTGTCCGGTTGGCTCGCCGTGAGGATGCGCGCCTGGAATCCTGCAGGATAGGCATAAGCGATGCCGTGAATGATGCGCGCCTGAAGGTGCGGTGGTGCGCCAGAGATTTCGCATAAAGCGGCATCAATTCCATCAGCAGACGTGCCGGACATCAAGCCAACAATCAGCATAGATTTCACTTTCGGTTAATCGCTAATTCAGATAAAGCTTGCAAGCAATATTTGCGCCTCGACAGCGGCACTGGACTGAAAGTGCTAAGGATAACGCCTGCTCGAAAAGTCTCCCACCTTATCCCCGCCAGACTTACCACATGTCGATCAGCATATTGGTAGACGATGCTTCAGTCATTCCGCTACTTGTGCCGTGTCTCTTTTCAGTTCTATACTACACAGGATATCCTGGGTTTTTGAAAGTCGATTTTTCGGAATTAGGGGCGCAACACATGCCTTTAGTTGAACATATTCATTTACCAACTTTTGAGCGGCTGCGTGAGGCTGGGCAGGAGGTTCTAAGCCTAAACGCTGCTTTGAAACAAGACATTCGTGAGCTGCATATTGGCTTGCTGAATATGATGCCGGATGCAGCGCTGCAAGTGACCGAGCAACAATTCATGCGCTTGATCGGAAGCTCGAATCAGATCGCGCAGATTTACGTGCATCCTTTTTCGGTGCCGGGTCTTCCCCGCAGTTCAGAGACGCAAGCCTATATTGATGAATTCTATACGACCTTCGATCAGCTTCAGAATGATGGGCTTGATGCCCTGATCCTGACAGGGGCAAATGTCTCTAATCCGCGTTTGGAATTGGAGCCGTTTTGGGAACCGCTGACCCAAGTGATGGAGTGGGCGGCGGAGCGCGTTACATCCGTGTTATGTTCGTGTCTTGCAACCCACTCCTTGATGAAATATCGCTACCATATTGACCGTCAACTGCTGCCACAGAAGAAGTGGGGCGTGTATTCGTATCGGGTCACGAATGCGGAACATCCGTTATTACGGGACATCAATACCCGCTTTGATGTGCCTCATTCCCGCTATAACACCATAACGCACGAGCAGTTTGAAAACGCCGGGCTGTCTATCCTGATCGAAAGCCCTGAGGATGGGGTTCATATGGCAGTGAGTCCCGACCAGTTTCGGAATATCTATCTGCAAGGACATCCCGAATATCATACCAACAGCCTACTGAAAGAATACAAGCGCGAAGTCCAGTGCTATCTGAACGAGGAGCGTGAGCGACCGCCCTACCCTGAAAATTACTTTTCGCCGGATGCTCATGCCATCGTGGATACTTATATCACGACGGCTGAACAGGCAATACGGAAAGGTGACCCAATCCCTGATTTCCCCGAAGATGCGGTTTTCCCGTTTCTAGAGAATACTTGGAATGATACCGGTAAGGCAGTTTTCAACAATTGGTTAGGCTTGGTCTACCGCCTGACCAACGTTGATCGCAACCAACTGTTTATGCCCGGAATTGATCCGGAAAACCCATTGGGTTTGCTCTAAGACCTGCCGATTATTCTTGGCATTACCCAAGAAATTACGCTTAGATTGATAGTCCTAAACACATTCATAGAGGAGCGTTGAAACCATGAAAGACGAGACACTTGCCATTCACGCCGGATACCGGACCGATCCCACGACCAAATCGGTGGCTGTTCCGATTTATCAGACTGTGGCTTACGAGTTTGATGATGCGCAGCACGGTGCTGATCTCTTTAATCTAGCCGTTCCCGGCAATATTTATACCCGCATCATGAACCCAACGAATGATGTGCTGGAACAGCGGGTCACGGCATTAGAAGGCGGCGTTGGCGCGCTGGCAGTCAGCTCAGGCAGCGCAGCGGTTACTTATTCGATTCTGACTATCGCCGAAGCGGGCAACAATATTGTCTCGGTTCCCATGCTCTATGGCGGCACTTACACACTTTTTGCCCACATGCTTCCCGGTCTAGGCATCGAAGTCCGCTTTGCTAAGGATGATAGTCCAGAGAGTCTCGAAGCCTTGATTGACGATAAAACGTCGGCTGTCTACTGCGAATCAATCGGTAATCCGGCGGGCAATATCCCTGATCTGGAGAGCATCGCCACTATGGCACACCGTCACGGCGTTCCCGTGATTGTTGACAACACGGTTGCTACTCCCGTGCTGATCAAGCCGTTCCAGTATGGCGTGGACATCGTGGTACATTCGCTGACCAAATACATGGGCGGGCATGGCAATTCAATCGCCGGTATTCTTGTAGACTCTGGTAAATTCCCGTGGGCAGAACATGCGGATCGTTTCCCGATGTTGACGCAGCCAGAAGCTTCCTATCACGGCGTGGTCTACACGGAAGCGATGGGACCCGCTGCCTATATCGCCCGCGCCCGCACGGTGCCGTTGCGTAATATGGGAGCAGCGCTGAGTCCGCTGAACGCCTTCTTGATCCTTCAAGGTATTGAAACATTGCCGCTGCGGATGGAACGACACTGCGAGAATGCCCTCGCGGTGGCAAATTACCTCAAACAACATGATCAAGTCGCGTGGGTGAACTTCGCTGGACTATCCGAGTCGCCTTATTACGAATTGGCACAGAAATACACCAACGGCAAACCATCAGCGCTGATGACTTTTGGCATCAAGGGTGGTTTCGAGGCAGGTGTGAAGTTCTACGACGCCTTGAAACTATTCAAGCGTCTCGTCAACATTGGCGATGCCAAATCCTTAGCGTCACACCCGGCTTCAACGACCCATCGTCAGTTGAGCGAGGCAGAGTTGGAATCGGCAGGTGTAACACCAGATATGATCCGCCTTTGCGTGGGCATCGAGAATATCGACGACATCATCGCCGATCTGGATCAAGCGCTCGCAGCAACGAAATAACGCGACGGCTGATCTGATAACACTGGTTCGGGAACAACAGTTTTGTTTTTTGAGAGGATGTATCGCTTTATTGCGATACATCCTCTTTTCCTTTAGTTTTCTTGTGTTGCTGGATTCCAGTAGCAGAGTCCCTGCAACACTAACGAGCAAATTGTTGCAAGAATCAAAAAACCGCCTAAATTGACGGTTTGGGTGAAATCCAATGGGGTGGGTAAAGGGACTTGAACCCTCGACCTCTTGTTCCACAGACAAGCGCTCTAACCAACTGAGCTATACCCACCATATTCAGGAGCGATTATAACATGAAACCACGCCAATTCTAGAGCGTGTTTCACTTGGTTTTGTGCGCCACAATCACGGTGACGCGGCTGCGTGGACAGGATTCCGTAAATATCTCAAGCTCAAACGGCGCAAACAATCCCGCCAAAAGCGACTGATCCGGTGACGTTAAGCGCTGCCCTGTGACCTTGTAGATCCACTCGATGATCCTGCCGATCCATCCGCCACCCGTGATCTGCGCGTTCGGCACGATGATGAATACACCATCCGGTTTAAGGACGCGGTTCACTTCCGCCAAAGTCTCCCGCGCGATAATAAAATCGGTTGGGAACGTACTGACCACCGCAGCGAATATCTCGGCGGCGAACGGCAAGCGCTGCGCCCTGCCCTGTGCTAAACGAATAGGTAGATCGCGGCGTGCGAGCTTGCTGCGCGCAATTTGCCCCATCGCAGATGAGAGATCGCAGCCGACAGCCCGATAGCCCGCCGCATTCAGATCGAGTTGCAGATTTCCCGTGCCATGCGCTAGTTCAAGCACATGATCCCCCGTGCTGATATCCAAATGCCGCAGCGACACGCCTATCCAGCAGCGCCATGCGCCGAGCGAGACAATCAGACTGACGAGGTCATACGTGAAGGCGAGTTCGTTGTAGAGCAGGCGAAAGCCGAAGCGGAGGAGCCGCCACCACAGATTCATCGGATCAGGGTTGAGCTGTAACAAGCGCTGCGATAATCACATCTGGCGTGTCGGTGATGATGCAGTCCACGCCGAGATCACGCAGTTCGACTGCACGCACAGGATCGTTGACCGTCCACGTATTGACACGGTAGCCCGACCTTTTCGCCCACGCCATATATTTCGCATCGATTTGCTCATCATACGGATTGCGCGCTTCGTGCGGCAGTCCGATCATTAAATGGGAGGTCAAAAATCCGGTTTTCGGCTCGTAAAGATAGCCAATTGGCACTTCAGGCAGCACACGGCGGAAGCGGCGCAGCGTCAGCGGGTTGAACGACGAGACGATCACGCTTTTGATCAGGTCGTGACTGCAAATCGCGTCAGCAACTTGCTGCTCTATGCCCGTGCTGGCAAGCGAATCGGCTTTGATTTCGACGTTGATGCGGGTGCGTTTGCCCACTGCCTCGAAGGTTTCATCGAGCGTGGGCACGTGCGTTCCAGCAAATGAAGGATTGAACCATGCACCCGCGTCTAACGCTTTGATTTCTAAGAGTGTCAGATCATGGACAAAGCCTTCGCCGTTAGTTGTTGCATCGACTTTCGCGTCGTGCATCAGGATCATCTCCCCGTCGCTGGTCAAGCGCACGTCGAGTTCAATGCCATCCGCACCCAGTTCCAGCGCTAATTCGAACGATGGCAGCGTATTCATCGGTGCGTAGGCACGCGCGCCGCGATGCCCAAAGACGAGCATCTGATCGCCGTAGAAACCAGCCAGTGGTAGGCTCATTTACGCTCGACCTGCACATTACCATCCTCGACGCGGACTTGATACCACTTGACGGGAGTCAGCGCAGGCGGTGCAAGCACCTGCCCGTTGCGGATGTCGAACTGCGCGCCATGCTTGCTGCACTCTATCGCGTAGCCTTCTAATTCCCCTTCGGACAAATAGTACTCTTCGTGCGAACACATATCCTCAAGGGCATAGTAGTGGTTATCAACGTTGAAAATCACCACCCATACCTCGCCGATTTCAACGACAATGCGGTCGCCGAGTTTAACTTCATCAATGGTCGCTACGGTGACAAATTCCGACATTTACTCGTCGTCCTCTTCTGCGCGTTCCAATTTGCGCCATTCCTCGACACCGTACAAACCCACTTTAAGCACCTTGAGCGAGAGCAGCGCACACTTGACCCGATTCATGCCAATCGGGATGCCGAGCATTTCGAAAATCTCTTCCTTGTCGATCTCGCGCACTTCTTCGAGCGACTTGCCGAGAATCTCCTCACCGAGCATCGACGCTGCCGCTTGGCTAATCGCGCAACCTTCGCCGTCCCAACCGATCTCGGCGACGCGATTCTTTTCGTCGAGCCGCAGCGTCAAGCGCAGACGGTCGCCGCAGAGCGGATTATGTCCCTCGTGGTCAACGTCCGCCGGATCGAGCACGCCGCGATTACGAGGATGCATCCCGTGATCGAGAATATTTTCGCGGTACATATCTTGCATCATTCAGCCTCCGCACAAAGCCCTATCACTATAACATGAATGTCTTTTTTGCCTCGTACAGAGCGTCGATCAGCGCGTCGATCTCATGAGGCGCGTTGTAGATGTAGAAGCTCGCCCG
>JBBSNT010000228.1:0-6954 GCA_038260485.1 Aggregatilineales bacterium
AACTTCGTCCCGAAACGGCGTCACTGTGGTCACTGTCGAACGCCCGCCTCTACTGGGATCAGACCTACTTCCGCCTGTTCGAGAATCCGTTCAACCGTACGGCTGATTTCCTTGCGAATACACTCGACTGGGATTTCTGGCACGATTACGTCCACGACAAGGTGCTCTACCGAGGGTTCAATGCGATTGCCGAACTGCTGAGCAATCCTGTAGACATCGGTATCATCGACGGCGTCGTCAACGGCGTGGGAGTCGTCGCCAACCGCATCAGCGCAGGAATGCGCCGCGTCCAGACGGGTTATGTTCGCACTTATGCCATCACCTTCTTATTCGGAGTCGTGGTGGTGATTATCGTGTTGCTGCTGCCGCTGCTGTTGAACGGCAACGGCTAAACCGGGGAGCGCTAGACTATGGAAAATACCGGCTTTTCGCTCGTCACTCTGGTGCTGTTTCTGCCGCTGATCGGGTTCTTCCTGATTCTGTTCTTCCAAAAGGAAGAACAAGCAGAAACCATCAAATGGACGGCTTTGATTACCAGCATTATCACTTTTTTCGCGTCGCTCCTCTTGTGGGCGGGCTTTGACGGTTCGCAGGCGGGTTTGCAGTTCGCTACGCGCTGGGACTGGATACCGCAGTACGGCATCAGCTTCTTTGTCGGCGTCGATGGCTTGAGCTTGCTGCTCGTCATTCTGACGACCTTCATCATGCCGCTGGCGATCCTCTCGTCCTTCCGCGTACACGTTCTACAGGAACGCGGGCGTATCAAGCTCTACTTCCTTTTCATGCTGCTGCTGGAATGGGCGATGCTCGGCGTGTTCGTCGTGCAAGACTTGTTCCTGTTCTACATCTTCTGGGAAGTCTCGCTTGTGCCGATGTACTTCTTGATCGGTATTTGGGGCGCGGAACGCCGCGTTTACGCCGCCGTCAAGTTCTTCCTGTATACGATGGCAGGTTCGCTGCTGATGCTGCTGGCGATCATTTACCTCGGTCTGCACGCGGGCACGTTCTCAGTGCCGGATATTGTTGCTGCCGTCCAAGCAGGGACGCTCACCTTCCCATTTGATGGCTTATTCAGTACGCAGGGATTATTGTTCCTCGGCTTCCTCGTTGCCTGTGCGATTAAAGTTCCGATTTGGCCGCTTCACAGTTGGCTGCCGGACGCGCACGTTCAAGCGCCGACCGCCGGCTCGGTTATTCTGGCGGGCGTCATGCTGAAGCTGGGTACTTATGGTATCGTCCGCTTCTGTCTGCCGATGTTCCCGCAAGCGGCGGTTCAGTGGGCGCCTATTATCGCCACGCTGGCGGTGATCGGTATCATCTACGGCGCGTGGGTCAGCTATGCGCAGACCGACGTCAAGAAGCTGGTTGCTTACTCGTCGGTGAGCCACCTCGGTTTCGTCGTCCTCGGCATCTTCGCGCTGACAGCGGCGGGCATTCAGGGCGGTATCCTGCAAATGGTCAATCACGGCATCAGCACCGGCGGCTTGTTCCTCGTCGTCGGCATGTTATACGAACGCCGTCACACCAAAGCAATGGACGCGTACGGTGGTATTTGGAAGGCGATGCCGATTTTGGGCGGTATCGCGCTGATCATTACCTTGAGCAGCATGGGTCTGCCGGGGTTGAACGGCTTCGTTGGCGAGTTCACGATTCTGCTCGGCTCGTTTGGCAGTGAAGTGCTCGGCTTCTTCTTCACGCTGTTCGCCACGCTCGGCGTCATTCTGGCGGCGATTTACCTGCTCTACATGTTCCAGAAGGTCTTCATGGGCGAACTGGACAAAGAAGAGAACATGCACCTCGCACCGCTGCACTGGCAGGAGATTGCCGTGCTCGTCCCGATTCTGATCGCTATCGTCGTGATCGGTGTGCAGCCTGCGCCGTTCTTTGCTACGATGAACGGCAGTGTCGAGCACTTGGTCACGCAGGTGGGGCAATACGTCCCATCCGTCGCTCAGAACATAGCACCGTAAGGGATAGGCAATGACCGGAGTTCCAAGCCTAGCGGATTTAAATCTAGGAGTCGCGCTGCCAGCGATCAGCTTGGCAGCGTGGGCGGTGATTCTGCTGCTGATCGACCTGTTCGTGAAGCGCAAAGAAGTCACCGCATGGCTGGCGATAGGCGGCATCGTGTTCGCCTTCGTCGTCAACCTGCTGACGTACAACAACAGCAACCCGGACGCTTTTTTGGGGATGTTCGTCGCTGACCAATACACCGCCTTCATGAACATCATCATCTTGCTGACGGCGGCGATCAGTATTTTGCTCAGCATCGACTACATCAAACGTGCAGGCATCGAGCGCGGCGAGTTCTACGTGCTGCTGCTGTTCACGACCGTTGGCGGCATGTTCATGGCGAGCGCCAATGACCTGATCGCAGTCTTTGTCTCGCTGGAACTACTCAGCATTCCGCTGTACGTGCTGGCAGCGTTCCGCGCGCCGGACGTGCGTTCGGAAGAAAGCGGTATGAAGTATTTCATCCTCGGTGCGTTTGCGAGCGCCTTCTTCGTCTACGGCGCGGCACTGATCTACGGCGCGACCGGAACGACCAACCTGCCGGAAATCTTCACGGCGATTGGTCAGGCGATGGCGGGTGAAGGGCAGGCAACGCTGCTGCTGCTGCTCGGCGCAGGCTTAATCCTCGTCGGATTGGGCTTTAAAGTGGCGGTCGTGCCGTTCCACATGTGGACGCCGGACGTCTACGACGGCGCGCCAACGCCGGTCACGGGCTTTATGAGCGTGGCGGCGAAGGTCGGCGGATTTGCCGCGCTGCTGCGTATCTTGATCGTGGCGCTGCCCGCTTTCATGATCGTCGGGCAGACTTCGACGGCGTGGCAGAACATCGTCGAGATCATCGCGGCGGCAACGCTGATCCTCGGTAATTTCGTCGCTATCTCGCAGACCAATCTCAAGCGCTTGCTGGCGTATTCATCCATTGCCCACGCGGGTTACATCATGATTGCGGTGGCGGCGGCGGGAACACCCGGTGTCGAAGATCAGGCGGCGCGCGCCGCGTTGATCTACCTGCTGGCGTATGCCTTCACCAATCTCGGCGCGTTCGCGGTTGTGATGGCAATCGAGAAAGACGACGGCACAGGCACGAACCTCGACGACCTTAAGGGCTTATGGCACAGCCATCCGCTGCTAGCGGCGATGATGGCGTTCTTTATGCTCAGCTTGACGGGTATTCCGCTCACGGGCGGTTTTATCGGCAAGTGGTTCGTCTTCTGGTCAGCGCTCAACGCGGGCTTGACCGTGCTGGCGGTGATCGGCGTGCTGACGAGCGCGGTCAGCGCGTTCTACTATGTGCGCGTGATCGTCAACATGTATCTTGAAGATGGCGAGGGTGACCCGGCGGTCGGTGCGACCAAGTACCTCAACTGGGCGACTTACATCGCTTTCGCAGGGACACTACTGCTCGGCGTCGCGCCGATGCTGGTGACGGCGCTCAGCGACCGTGTTTCCTTCTTGGCGAGCATCATCCACTAAAAAACACCCCACCCCCAAACCTCCTCTCCTATGGAGAGGGGGAGACGACGCGCTCAGTGAAGCTGAGTCTAGCGAGCGGGGGTGGGGTCGTGTTTTTACACCCCTACTGATAAACTATGATCCAAAAATCGCAGCGTCGAGGCATTCTTTACGTCATCTTGATGGTGACCGGTTATTCATTTTTCCCCGTATTTTCGAAACATCTTCTGGCGCTCGGCGTCGAACCGTTCGACATTGCCTTCTGGCGTTTTTTGCTCACCGTTCCCCTTTTCTGGCTGTTGGTAGTGGCACGCAAACAGCGGCGTAAGTCGAGCCAACCCCTCCAGCGTCTACGTCTGCTCCTGACAGGCACTTTGTTCGCGGGCGAAGCATTGACGGCATTGTTAGGGTTGGATCGTCTGCCTGCTGGAACGTTCGTCGTGCTGTTTTACAGCTATCCAGCGATGGTGGCAATCCTTGAGGCGCTGCTCGGTGAGCGGCTGTCGCGGCAGGCGTGGCTGGCGCTGGGGTTAACACTCGTGGGTATCGCGCTGACCGCGCCCGATTTCAGCGCGGGATTCAGCGGCGATAACCTGCCCGGCGTCTTGATGGCATTCGCCGACGGCTTGATGGTGGCGGTCTACTTCTTGATCACCAGCCGTTTGCTGCGCGGCGACATCGATATGGTGCGCGCCAGCGCGTGGATGGTCAGTGGGGCGCTGCTGGTGTTATTGGTAGTATTGTTGGCGCAAGGCGTTGCACTGCCACAGGGTGAAGCATGGTTCTATCTCGGCGGATTGGTGCTGGTCAGCACGATTATGCCGATTTTTATGCTCAACGCCGGATTGCAGCAGCTTGGCGCGACCCGTGCGGCGATTATCGCCACCTTCGAGCCGCTGCTCACGACTGTGCTGGCGATGGTGTTCGTCGGCGAAACCATGCTGCCGATCCAGTGGATCGGCGGCATAGTGATCGTCGCCAGCGTGATTCTGCTGCAAGTTCGCCGTCCCGGATCGATTTCACCCGTCGAGGCGATTGGCGATTAAGTCGCCAGCGGCGGGTTATAATAGGATGATCGTTTTAGGTTGAGGTTTACTGACGTGGAGAAACGTAAACGCGACTCAGTCGTGCCAGAGATGCGCGAACGCCTGCTGGCGAACCGCGATGGTCGCCTGCACGTCGGGCAGTGGATTGACCTCATCGTCCAGCCGTTAGTGGTGCTGGTGCTGTTGATTGGCGTGGGCTTTCTGGTTTTTGGCGGACGAATGTTGATCCTGTTCGAGACGGGCTGGTGGATATTGATCCCCTTGTTTTTGATCCTAGTGGTTCTGCCTGTCATTCTGCGGTCGTATCGCTATGCTCGGCAGCCGATCCATTTCGAACACCTCTACGCTGGCGTTCAGCCGATAGGGAGTTTTCTGCGCGGGCAGGTCTTTTACACCGCTGGTGATGAGCAGATCGTGTTCCCGAAACGGCTCGCGCCGCGTCTGCCGCTCAAGATTGAGCGCGAATATCTCGTCTATTTCCTCGATGAACCGACGGGTAAGGTGCTGCTGAGTGCCGCGCCTGCCGACCACGAAGATGCCGAATTATGGCAGCCGACCAAGCGCTTTCAAATGCGTTACGGGCGGCGTACCGGCTTGGATTGATTTCTTACAAACTTTATACAGAGTTCCAAAACGAATTAAACTCAAAGGCGGCTGATCCGTTGATCAGCCGCCTTTTGAGTCGAGTGATCCGGCGCTAAATGCGGACGCCGCGTTCTTTCCAGCCCGCCGACTGCCACGCGCCTGCGCCAGAGAGCAGCCACGCCATCACCGGGATGCCCTGTGCCGCACATTTCGCATAAACTTTGCGGAGCTTCGCGCCGTCGTGGGGGACACCGTCGGCGGGACCGCCTTCGGTGATGATAATAGTGCGCCCCTGCGCCATCTTGCGCCACGAATCTGGCTTGGTGTCGAGGTCGCTGCCATCGACGACGAAATAGGCGTGAACGCCCACCCAATCGCTGGCGTTGATCGCCTGCGACGCTTCGGCGGCGAAGCGCCATTCGTCCTCGCGCACGCCGGGGAAATCACCACCGGGCGAGAGCGCTGGAAACCCGATTTTGACGCCGGGTAGGGCATCCCGATAGGCTTTTGCAACCTGTAAGAACCACTGCGCGTATTCGACGCCGTTGTGCCACGCCTTCGACCAGCCTTCGACGGCGGCGTTTGGCTCGTTGTGGACGGAGACCAGCAGCGGCGCGCCCGCGAGTGCGTTCGCGTATTCTTTGAGACGCGGCAGCGTGTTGTTGACGAACTCGGCGGGGTTCGTCGTTGGGGGGATGTTAGTCGCCGCGCGAATGATGAAATCGTTCACGCCTGCGCTGCGCAAGCGCTGAATCGCTATGCCCGCCTGATTCGATTCATAAGCGGCGATAAAAGCCGTCTGCACCTGATTGTGGCGTAAGAGGTCGAGTTCGTCGTTATCCGGTGCCCAACCCCCTGCGCTGGTGTGAACCCCGCGCCAGCCGACGTTGATCGTGGCTGGCGATGGCGTAGCGACGGGTGTGGGCATCGGCGGGGTGACAACAACGACGGGCGCGCCGTTGGGTGTGGGCGCGGTAGCGGGTGGCGTTGTTTGCGTGTATGCCTCGGCGATCCAGCCGCCTGTGAGCAGTTCGCGCCACTGATAGCCATCGGCACTGAGGCGCGCGGGCTTGACCTGAACGGCAATTCCGTAGGGCAGCTTAGTGTATGCCTTGCCGGAAAGTGTAGGTTTGTTGCGGACGTTCAAGCCAGCGTTGGCGATCACGTAGAGCCACTGGGTCACGACTGGATCGACCGTTACGGTCGTCTCTGGCACGAACCACGTTCCCGGATCGATGTAATTTTGCAGGACGCGCGCTTTGTCTATGCCGGGCCAATCAAGCGCGTTGTTGATGCGCGGGATGTCAAAGTGGAGATGCGCGCCGGTGACGTGTCCTGTTCTGCCGACCGCGCCGATCATCGTTCCGGCGCTGACGGTCGCGCCTCTGGCAATGTCGATTCTAGAGAGATGCCCGTAGCGTGTATAGAGCGTGGCGGAATGCTGGATCATGACCAAGTTGCCGAAGCCGTTATCGCCCGCAAATTCCGCCCATTTGACGGTGCCGTCCATAGCGGCATAGACGGGCAAGCCTTCGCAGTTCGCTTTTGCGAGATCGTGACCTGTGTGCCAAGAGCCGAACATCTGGAAATACTCGTCGGTGGCGTAACCGCTAGTGATGCGCCAATCATCGCCCGGATAATCAGGGCGACCCGTTACGGGAGAAACTTTTTGCGCCATAGTGTGTCCTCGGAAACTTATATGACGAAATATTTATAATTTTGTCGCTCTTAATCAGTATATGGGGTTTAACAGAAAAGCAAGAATTTCGCAGCCCATAGCAAATAGCGGTTGGCTTTTAGCAAAAAAAGGGTTGTGTGTGGTCAAAAAGGCGGTTGCATAAGCGGCATCGCGGTTGTA
>JBBSNT010000229.1:0-6928 GCA_038260485.1 Aggregatilineales bacterium
CGACTTCAATTTGAGCGTCTACGGCGTCGCATGGACGTTCATTCCCGCGGTGCTGACGGTCTTTGGCTTAATGCTGACGGTCGTCTACTTTCGGATGGTGGTCGATGCGCCGCTAAAGTTAGTCTACTTCGCGGTTCTGCTGCTTGGCTACGCGGGCACACTGATCCAGACGGCGCAGGGCAACATCATTGGCGACTATTCAGGCGCGATTCGTCTCGCTTTTCTCGCCTCGTTGTTGATCGTTCCAGCACTGGTCTACCGGATCGTCGTCGGCACGCTTGAAGCTGAAGCCCATGCGCCTGAGGGATTGGATGCCGCACCATTGACCCGCGTTGAAGTTGCGCCGCCGCTGCCGGGCATCACGGTCGAGCGCGAGTCGGCGCAGTTGATGAAGGCGCTCGGCAATATCCTCGAAAACGCGACGCTGGCGACGCTGCCGGAACAAATTGTCGGGGCAGCAATGGACGCGCTCAAGGCGGACGTTGGTGCGCTCTTGACCGTCAAAGCCGCCAATTACGCCGATATTTCGTGGGGGCGCGACAAGGTGATGGATCGCTCGATCACCAGCCTGTCGCTCAACCTTGACGAACAGCCAACACTCGTCAATGCCATCGAGCGCCGTCAACAGCGCCCACTCTACCTCGACCGCAACGGCGACGAACTCCACGACCTCTATTCTCGGCTCGATGTCGAGCCGATTGGTCCAACTTATTTTCAGCCGCTCGTAACCGAAAACGAACTGCTTGC
Source organism: Aggregatilineales bacterium (assembly GCA_038260485.1). GTDB lineage: Bacteria > Chloroflexota > Anaerolineae > Aggregatilineales > Phototrophicaceae > Flexifilum. Next base: position 748 of record JBBSNT010000229.1, read on the forward strand.
CATCCTTGTGATCGGAATGCCGTATTCGGGGCGTGAACTGAGCGCTTCTGAGAAGGAACTGCTTAAGGGTATTGGTATTATCTCGTCGCGGCTGCTGGCGCTTAGCCGCGCGGCGAAAGATGGACGCGCTGGCGACGCTGTGATCGAAGCGCTGAAGAACGGCGCGACCTTCGATGAAATCGACGGCGACCGTATCTTAGAAGTGTGGCAGGAGATCAGCGGCGAACTGGAAGGCGCCCGCGAGCAGATCGGGCAGCTTTCGGGACAGGTGATGCAGCTCAAGATCGAACTGGACGACGAACGTAGCCGCGTTGCGTTGGCGTTGGACGATACCGCCGAAAATCAGTCGATCTCGCAGCGCATTCTCGCGCTCAATACCGAACACCAGCACTTGATCGACGAACGCGATCGGCTCTCGTCACGCTTACGTGAAGCGGAAACGGCGCTTTTGGGCGCGGTTTCGACCGACAACGAAGCGATGTTCAAGAGCATGATCGAGGTGCTGCGCCGCGAAAAAGATGAACTGATGGGGCAGCGTGAGCGCCTTCAAGCGCAGCTTGACGAAATACGCGCCGGTGCGCCCATGCCGCAGATCGTACAGGATATGCTTGGGCAGATGAGTGAGGATAAGGCGCGGCTCGAAGTCGAGCGCGACGACCTGAACACCAAGCTGACCGACATTGAACTGCAACTGCGTGCGCTTGGCATCGAGGAAGGCGCGGCGGGCATCACCCAGTTGATTGGGCAGTTGTACGAGCAAAGGGCATCGCTGCAAACGAAGAATGAGTCGCTTAAGCGTGAACGCGAAGCACTGCTCAACGAGCGCACGCAGTTTGAAGACGCGCTTGCGCATGAGAAAGAACGCGACAAGCAGCTAGAGACGCTGCACGAGGAAGTGACGCATCTCGCGGCAGACCGCGAAGCGATGACCAAGCAGCGTGAAAAGTTCCGCGTCGAACGGGACGATTTGGTGGCGCGTCAAGGGGCGCTGCGCGAACAGCAGGCGCGAATGATGGCGGAGATCGCCGGGTACGAGCAGGAACTCACCGAAGTCCGCGAGGATGAAAAGGTGCTGCGTGGACAGATTCAGCAGTTGAGCGCGGAACGACGCGATCTGGTACGCGAACGGGATCGACTCTCCGCGCGCTTGATGGGTATCGAAACTGAGCGTGATCAACTGATGGCGCGCACTGAAGGCGACCGCGAACGCTTGCAGCAGTTAGGTGCGGATGGCGTCGGCTCGCTGATGGGCGTGATTGATGACCTTTCGACGCAGCGTGGTGAGCTTGAACGTCAGCTTCATGAGGCACAGACGGCTCTCTCTGCCGCTGATGATCGTCTGGAGATGCTCCAAAAGCGTGCCGCCGCGAGTCAGCCACAGGTGATTTATCGACCGGATAATCCCGAATTGATCCTCGGTATGGTGCAGGAACTGCGTACGCCGATGACCTCGATTGTCGGCTACGTCGATTTGATGCTGAATGAATCGGCAGGTATTCTCGGTGAAATGCAGCGCAAATTTTTGCAGCGTGTTTCTGCCAATATTACGCGCTTGGCGTCAATGATTGAAGATTTGACACGGATCACGTTCCTCGATGCAGGGCGTTTTACGCTCACGCCGCAGCCCGTCGATGTGGTCGGCTTGATCGAGGATGCGATCACGACGGCAAGCAATCAACTGCGCGAAAAAGGACTGACGGTACATTTGAACCTCGATGATAACATTGCGCCTGTTCGCGCTGACCGTGACGCGATAAGCCAAATTATCGGTCAACTGCTGACCAATGCTTATCTCGCGTCGCCACCGGGTAGCGAAATGACCGTGACGGCGCGCACACAGCCCAGCAAGAACGGGCAATTTCCGCCAGAAGTAATTTACGTTTCAATTGAGGATCGCGGCGGCGGTATCGCTCTGGAAGATCAGGCGCGGGTGTTCGCGCGCAAATACAAAGCTGAAAATCCGCTGATTCAGGGCTTGGGTGATACGGGTGTTGGGCTGGCGATTGCGAAGGCGTTAGTCGAGGCGCATGGTGGCGAAATCTGGCTGGAATCACATGTGGGCACAGGCAGCACGTTCAGTTTTACGCTGCCGCTTGAACCTGCTGCGGAGATGGAGCACTAAATGCGTCGTGATTTCGGCAATGAGGTCATTGTCGCCATTGTCGCTGTCGGCGTGCTGGCGTTCGCGTTGATGTTTGGCATCGTGCTGTCGCTGTCCAACGCGACGCCGTCTGCTTCGGTGCTTGAGCCAACCTTTACGCCGAGTACCATCGCTACGCTTGAAGTTGCTGCGCTGGTGTCGGCAACGGCAAACGCTACAGCGACCGAAACGACTGCGCCGACACTGATACCAACCGCTGTGCCGTCAGTGTTGCCAACCGATATACCGATGCTAATTCCGCCGAGCGCGACATCGACGTTCACGTTGCAGCCAACAATACCAGCGACGCTTGCCCCAACGACGACTCCGTCGCCGCTGCCAACCGATACTGTGACGCCTATCCCGCCGAGCGCAACCTTTACGGCGACGCCGATCCCGCCGACCGCATTGCCTACCGACACGGAAATCGCCGCGTTGGTCGCAGTGCCAACCGATACATTGACCCATACGCCCACTCCAACGGATATGGCGACGAGTATGCCAACCGTGCTCCCGCCGAGCGCGACTTTCACGGCAACCGCCACGTCGATTCCTCCGACGGCGAGGGACACCGCAACATTCATTCCACCGACGTTGACGGCGCTGCCGACGCAAACGGATACGGCGACATCTGTTCCGCCGAGTACGACCTTCATGGCAACGTACACGTCAACCTTTACGCCAATCCCGCCGAGCGCAACGTTCACAGCCACGTCCACACAAACTTCGTCACCGCTTCCGACCGCGACCAATACCGCATCGCCTACGCTAACCTTTACGCCCTCGCTGACGTGGACGCCTACATTCACCTTGACGGCATCGCCGACCGAGCCGCCTCGCATCTTTCCGACGGCACTGCTGCTTCCGGGCGGGCTGCCGTTGCCAACATCTGAGCGGCGTGATTGCATCCTGCCGGACGGCTGGACGACTTATGCGGCTCAGGAAGGCGATACACTTTATGCGATTGCGACCGCTGTCGGCAGCACCATTGAGGCGCTGCGGGCGGCGAACTGCCTCGGTGATGACGAGAATATCCGTCCCGGCTTGAATGTTTACGTGCCGAACCTGCCAAGCGTACCCGTAGCGACTCGCGCGCCTGTTTTCCCGACCGGGACAGCGCCCGCGTCCGAAGGCTGCAATGCGCCGGGCATCCGCATCATTTCGCCCACAGCGGGGCAGGAAGTGCGAGGCGTTTTCAACCTTGTGGGTGCGGCAACGCTGTCTATCGGTGGATCGTATCGCATCGATGTGCGCCCGGATTCGACTGCGCTCTACACGCCCTACAGTCGCAGTACTCAGCCTGTGATCGGCGGTGTACTCGCGCAGGTCAACAGCGACCTGTTTGACAAGGGCTTGCATTGGGTTCGCCTCACTGTGCTTGATCGCAACGGCACAGCGACCGAATCCTGCGCTATCCCTGTGCTTTTTCGCTGACTATCGCTCAGGGCATAGGGATAGGCTATAGTTCCCCCCGACATTTGAATGGAGAATTAAACTGTGCAAAAACCATCACGCTTGCGTCGCCTGTTTGACGTGCTTGCTTTCCGCTTGATTCCGCTGCTGTTGATTGTTGGAATTCTGTGGACGGGCTATCAGGTGGCGCAGGGGCTGTCTCAGCGTGTCGGTGAGCAAAATCAAGCTGCGAACCGTCAACCGCTGTACATCGCAACCGCGACTGCACTGGCTCAGCAGCAGGCGACACCCGCCGTTAATCTCGATCACGACAAGGTCGTGCTTGCTGCGTATCACCCGCACGATCTCGCCGTGCAATTTGAGACGAACACACCATCCGCGCCGATTGCGACAGCGCTTCCTCCCACGATGCCTGAACCTACAATGCCAGAAATGACATCGCGCCCGCTGCCGACGCTCTACGTTTACACTGCTCCTGAAGTGGAAAGCGCGGGTGGGACGGCAGTTCCGACGGCGGTTCCGTGGCTCGACCGGCACGGCGATGATCTCATGAATATCGTTCTGCTTGGCAACGATGGCGAATTGACGAATGACGGTTTTATTCGCACCGACACGATGATTGTCCTCTCGATCAACCGCACCGCCGGAACTGTGTCGATGCTCAGCCTCCCGCGCGATCTTTACGTTTACATCCCCGGCTGGACGATGCAGCGGCTCAATCTCGCCTATATTCACGGTGAGGCGGTAGGCTGGACAGACGGCGGTTTTGGCTTGCTGCGGCAAACGCTGCTCTACAACTTTGGTCTCAACGTGCATTACTATGCGATGGTCAACCTGACGGACTTCAAAGCCATCGTCGATACCGTCGGCGGCGTTGATCTCGCGGTGGATTGTGCGATTGAGGACTTACCGCTCCAACAGGCGGAAGTGCCGCAGGGCGCCTACAAAGCGGATGATGATGGTCATTATGTGCTGCCCGTCGGCTACTATTCGATGAATGGCGCGGAAGCCCTGTGGTATGCACGTTCGCGCGAGAGCAGCACGGATTTTGACCGGGGTCGTCGGCAGCAGCAGGTGCTGCGCGCTGTCTGGCGTAAGGCGAAAGAGACGGGCATCCTCAACAATGTGATCCAGCTGTGGAACGAGGGCAGCCAGTATATGCAGACGAACATGATGCTTGAAGACGTGCTTGGGCTTGTGCCGCTGGCGCTGACCATTGATCCGACGCGCATCGAGATGTTCACGTTTGTGCGGACGTATCATACGACGCCTTGGCAGCCGCCGGACGGCAGCTTTGTTCAGCTCCCCAACTACGAGCCGATCCGCCAGACTTTGGAAGACTTCTACACGCCGCCCACTGCGAATCAGTTGGTCATAGATACCTCGTCGATCAGCGTCCGTAATGGCACAGCGAACGCGAATTGGGATCGCGTCGCGGCGGATCGGCTAGCGTGGGATGGATTCAACGCGGTCGCGCTGGGCGCAGTCGATGATACGACTTATCCCAACACGATCCTGATCGACCACACCGGACGTAGTAAGGGCAGCAGCGTTGGCGACATCGAGAATGCGCTCAACATCGCGCCGGAAAACGTCCAGCTTGATCCAGACCCCAACCGCAGCTATGACTACGAGGTGATCCTCGGCAGCAATTACACTTCCTGCAATGTGCAGGGCGTCTTGCCGGTCGATCCGAATCCTGCTAACGCGGGATAGGATTAGGATCGTTACCGAAACGGAACGGGGCGATCCATCTATGGATCGCCCCGTTTTTGAATCGCATTGATCGTGAAGTTACCAGCGCTGGTGCACTTGATCGCGGATGAGTTCGTTGTAGATATTTTCGATCTCATCCATCTCGGCATCGTTGAGCGGTGGTAGTTCGGCGGCGTGAACGTTGTCCTCCACTTGTGATGAACGTTTCGCGCCGGGGATAGCGCAGGAAACCGCGTCGAACATCAAAATCCAGCGCAGCGCGAACTGTGCCATCGTCACGTTCGGCGGCATCAGCTTTTTCAAACGCTCGACCGCATCCAGCCCGGTATCGTAATCGACGCCAGAGAAGGTTTCACCTCGGTCAAAGGCTTCGCCGTGCCGGTTGAAGTTGCGATGGTCATCTGCCGCGAAGGTCGTGCTGCGTGACATCTTGCCCGTCAGCAGACCGCTCGCCAGTGGGACGCGGGCGAGGATTCCGACTTGACGACGTTGTGCAATCGGAAAGAACAGCGAAGCAGGGCGGTGGCGGAACATATTGAAGATGATCTGCACCGACTGCATGTTCGGGTATTCGGTCGCCTTGATGGCTTCCTCGACTTTTTCGACGCTAACGCCGTAGTATTTGATTTTGCCCGCTTGCACGAGGTCGTCCAGAACACCGAATACGTCGGGACGATAGTAAACTTCGGTCGGCGGGCAGTGGAGCTGAACGAGGTCAAGCGAGTCGGTTTCGAGGTTTTTCAGGCTGCGCTCAACGAAGCGGGTCAGGTTCTCCCGGTTGTAGCCGTCAGCGGTGTGTGGATCGAGCCGCCGTCCAGCTTTCGTGATCACGTAGAAGTTTTCGCTGCGTTCTTTGCGGACGCGGGCGATCAAGCGCTCGCTGCGCCCGTCACCGTAGACGTCGGCGGTGTC
>JBBSNT010000230.1:0-6926 GCA_038260485.1 Aggregatilineales bacterium
GGACGGGCGTTAGGGTTGGAAGATTGGTCGGCATTGTGTAAGCGGTCAAAGTTGGCAGAACCGCCAGCGTCGGAATATCGGTTTGGCTTGGCGCGCAGCCCGCGACCACCCCTACAACGATCACAAGCCAGCGCAGCAGCCGCATCATTGATCCGCTGAACCCGCTGTGGTGCGCCAAACCGCGTCGAGCATTTGCAGGGCGGTCAAGTTGCGCAGCACGTAGCCGTAACGCAGATTAGGCGTGCTGAAATCGGCTGCACCCGTGTAACCCTTGGGCGGAATAGATGGATGCGCGCCGTCGAGGTCGAGTCCATCTGCGCCGAGCGCCAGCATTGCGCCGCCGTAATCGACCCACGGGAGCGCGTGCTGCTGCGCCACGCCCACGATGATGGCATTGAACTGCGGCACGCGGTCTTCATATCCTTCGCGTACAGGGATCGTAGTCAAGATGGGAATGATGCCCTGTGCCTCGGTCAAGTCAACGATTTTGCCGAGATTGAAACGAAAGTGTTCCGGAATCAAAACGCTAACGTCATTCGTACCGAACATAATCAGCGAGACTGAGGGCTGAATGAGGCGATATTCGCATAGCAGCGGCAATTCGTCAGACGCGCAGAGGTCGGGATCGCCTTCTTCAGGGTCGAGCACACGGTAAGTCGTCCAGCCAATAGCAGCGGCGACGGTTTCCTCATTGAACGAGTTGTGCCCATTGCGGGTGAGGGCAGGCGTGTAGAAGTCGATCACGTCCTGTAAATAGCCGTAGTCGGCAAGTTTGTAGAGTCCCTCGCCAATCGGGTTAAGCGTCAAAATTGAGACGGTGATGCTGTCGCCAACTTTCGCAAAGACGTTGGCACGATTGCCGCGCTGCTGCCCCACAGCATAAAGTTGGCGGATGTGTGTGACAACGGGGTCAGGCAGACGAATAGAGGCAGCGCCTTCAGGAAAAGCAGCGTCGAGATCAAGGTTAAGATCGACGTATTCGCGGTAAACCCAACCTAAGGTAGAAGTCCCTTCAGCGTTAACGGTTTCAACCTGCAGCCAATCCCGGTCGCTAGACAAGCCGAGAACGGTTAACGGCGTGCGCGGTTCGAGCATGGAGAGGATAGGCGCATCGAGCGACGGCGCAGCACGTAAACGAAGCGAGATGCCGTCTATCACCTGTGCATCGGGCGAAGTTTGGGCATAGGCAAAGGGCGTCAACAGTTGCAAAAGCATAAGCACAAGGGCGCAGCGTGCACCGCCCCTACAAATACGCGCAATCATGATCGGCTTCCGCGTTCGGAGAGCCACTTATCGCGGTTGGCGGCGCGGGCAATTTTGCCGCTGGAAGTTTTGATCAGCCAACGGTCATCGACCAAATGAACATAATTGAGCGTGACGGTACTCTGCTGAATGACCGCCTGCCTCACTTGCTGCGTGATCGCTTTGCGAGCATCAGCATCATCGGTTTCAACTTCGGCGACGACAGCGATCAGTTCCGTACCTTCGCGCTCGTCAGCAACGCCGAAGACAACGGCACGCCCAGCGTGAACTCCCGGCACGGTGTTGATGATCGCCTCAATGTCCTGCGGATAGACGTTCTTGCCCGCGTTGATGATCAAGTCTTTCGAGCGCCCGACAACGTAAACCTCACCATCGGCAAGGTAGCCGCGATCCCCTGTCAAGTACCAACCGTCGCGGAACGGGTCGAGGTCAGGACGATGATAGTAGCCGCTCAACATGCTGTCACTCTGCACGGCGATTTCCCCGACATGTCGTTCTGGTAACGACTGACCCGCCCTATCAAGGATGTGCACCGATACGCCATAGATCGGCTTACCGCAGGACACTTTGATCGCGGCATTGGGGTGATCATCGAGCACAAGTTCGGCGCGCAGGTCAGTTTGCAAGGCGGCGCGGTCAATGACGTCGAGATGCGGAATTTGATGCGGGAGCGTCTGAGTCACCGCGAAAGTGTTCTCCGCCATCGCGTAGCTAACGCCCAACATTGCTGGAACAATGCCCAACGCGGCGAATCGTTCGACAAAAAGTGCGTGGCTCTCGTAGTAAACGGGTTCGGAGCAGTTGATGAACATGCGCATCGATGCCGCCGACAAGCCTTCGAGGTCACGCTGGCGAATGCGCCGTGCGCAGTGGTTGTAAGCGAAATTCGGCAGCCAACAGAGCGTAGCCTGAGTGTCATTGATGGCGCGAAAAAGCATCGCGGGGCTTTTGACCCACTCGAAGGGCGACATTAGCACCAGCGGCACACCCTGTATCAACGGCAGCAGAAACCCCGCGATCAAGCCCATGTCGTGATAGAGCGGCAGCCAACTGACGACCACGTCGTCCGTGCTCAGGTCGAGCGCATCGCTGTAGCTGGCAAGGTGATTCAGCACGGCGTGATGTGACAGCGCAATGCCCTTCTGCAAACCCGTCGTGCCGCTGGAGTGCTGCAAAAAGGCGATCTCGTCGGGGGCGGGGTTGTAGGATTCGAAGGGTACTGACTCGTCCAATAAAGCGAGAAGTTGCCGTGATCCGTAGACCGGGCAGCCAACGCGATCCGTCAGCGTAGGCGCGAAGTCGTCGGTCGTCAGCACGGCACACACGTCAGAGACATGGACGAGTTCCGCCATGTTCGCCATGTAGATGTCGGGGTCAAGTTTCTCGGTCAGCGTCGGAAACAGCGACGGGATCGCGCCGATCAGCAGCGCGCCCCAAAAAGCGTAAATGCTTTCGAGGTTCTGGGTGTGCGCGATGATCACGAGGTCACGCGGCGCGATGCCCATCACCCGCAGCGCCGCCCCGTAGGTGCGGGCAGATCGGGCGAACTCGGCGCGCGTGACCGCCACTGGATCAGCGTCGATGCTCAAGTAAGTGATAGCGGGAGAGTCGCCGGCTTGCAGCGCCGCCGCATCGAGCAGCGTCTGATAATCAGCGCGGGTGGATAAAGTCAGCAATGATCTACCCTTGCGCGATACTTGAGCGGCGGCGAATTTTGCCGCTATGGACGATGTGGGTTTCGTGAGTCTTGGCGTCGTTTTTGGTGATCACCGCGTAGACTTGATCGATCAACCGATCAACGCTGACACCGCCCGCAAAGCAAATCCCCAACGCCGTGACGATCACGTCGGCACATTCTTCAGCAGTGTGATCCAGATCGTCATCCGCCCGCGCCGCCTCAAGCAACTCGCGCACTTCTTCCTCGAAGTTCATGATCGTGTTTTCGAGTTCAGGCTGAACACCGAAGCGGGCGTAAAAATCAGCGGTGGACTGCGCCAAGTCGCGCAGTGCGTCGCCCGTATTGTGCATGTGGTTGTTCATTTCTATTTCAAATCGCGCAGGACGCGGGCGGTCATCTGATCAATCGTGTCCATCTTGGTGACAGTCAAGTCGGGGTCAGGGATATACACGCCGAATTCGCTTTCGACGTAAACCGCGAACTCCGCCAGCGCGAACGAGTCCATCAGCCCGCCTGTGACAATGCCTTCGGTGTCAGTCAGGTCGTAATCCTCGTCGCGGATCAATTCGCGCTTGATGTAGGCGCGTAGTTTTTCGCGCACGGTGCTTTCATCCATCATCAATCCTTATAGTGCGTTCACAAGTAAAATGTCACGGAAATTATCCCAAATTCGCTAAATCGACTAGACATTGCTTGCATTGACAGTTGTTTTCGGCGATAGGCTGACGCCCACCAATTGGCACGAGAATGTAATCGATGATCTTTTCCCACAGGGCAAATTTCGTATCGACATTTCCAGCTAACGCAAAATCTCGCAGCAAAGGAGGAAAGGCTACATCCCAGCTTTCGAGGTCACTCAGCAGCCATTTGTCGCTAACACCCCACCTCCCGTGAATCTGATAATGCAACTTGACCAGCTCGTTCAAACCCATTCCCATTGAGATCAGCGCGCCAGCCTGATCGACGTTTATCTGCCGCAAGACCTTATTGTCAACGTGGTACGCGATAAACTGTATGAGCTGATAATCCTTAGGCGCGGCTTTCTTCGGCTGTGCGTCTTGAGCACGCTCTTTCAACACCATCAATCCGCCGGTCTTGTCGAAGACAATAATTGACTCGGCAATCATCGGCATCCGCACAGCTTGATTTAGCTGCTGGTCAATCAATGCCGCCAACTGAGCCAGCGACTGAAAAGTAATATCCAGTTTGACGCCGTTGATCATTGGATGGTTAATGTTGATACAACTGCTGTCTTCATCCGTGACAACTTTGACGTCAAAATCGCTTTCAGCGGTCGCTTCGCCTCTGGCAAGCGAACCGAATATAAATGCGCCGAGATAACGCGGCTGAGATTGAAGATTTTCGACGCTCATGTAAGCGGATCGAAAGCGCTGCGGGAGTTTTTCGCGCACGGTGCTTTCAACCATTGGGCGTGTCCTCATTTTTTTGTAGGGGCGAAATTATCTATTATGATGATACGTCAACAATTGTTTCGCTCAGCCAACCGCTTAGCTGGCGCGATCCCGTCGGTGTCAGATGCACCGGGCTATCCGTGAACTGGTCGCCATCGGCGATTCGATTCCACCAGTCGAGATACTGCCAACCGTGATCCGCCGCCTGCATCGCAATCATCGCGTGATATTGATCGTATGCCCAGCGCGGATAGAAGGCATTGTAACGCAGGTCGCTGTTTTCGCCGCTGCTGATAAACATCGGCTCGTTGAGGATCGTGATCGGCACGTCCCCTGCTCGCTCGATTCCAGCGGAAAGCACGTCAAAAGCGAGATCGTCGGTCGTGAGCGTGGTCGGCTCGGTGAAAGTCTCCCACGAGAGGTCGGTGTCGAAGTCGGTGGCGTGGATGTTATACTCGTCAGGAATTACCTGCTCGATGCCCATCGCCGCCCACGAGAACCCGTACAACTGCAAGCGGAGCAAGTCGGCTAAGGCTCTGCGCTGCCCGACAATTGTTTTATCCAAGAAGTTGGAGTCGACGAGGCGCGAGTCGCTCGGATCGAGCGCCAAGTCATAGCGGACGATTAGGTCGCGGACGCGGTCGGGATTGTTCTGCACCAGCGGCGGAAATAACTGCTTATCGCGCGGAAACGACGCCAGCGTCACCAACCAGACGATCTGGTCGGGGTCGTATTGCATGGCGTTGTCGAGCAGCATCAGGTCTTTGGTCAGCGACATAATCGGGTAGCCGAGATTGTAGGCGACGATCCGCCGACCATCAGCGCTGGTTAGGTTCGCGGTATTGACGTTAGCGGCATAGGTATCATCCGGTTGGAGAAACCAGCCCCACGTTGACGAGTCTCCGATCAACAAAACCCGATATTCATCGTCGAGTTTCGGGCGCGCAAGCGCATGCGAAGCGAACATCGCCGAAATGTTGTAGAGGTTCAGGTTGTATGATTCAGACGGATTTTCGCCGTAGGGCAAGCGCTCACGCCCCGGCAAAACGACGTTGTAGAGCGACACACGCCCTAACACCTCAATCGGATTAACGAGTGCGTAGACGAGATTGCAAGCGGCAAAGAGAATTACCGCCTTAACGATCACGCGCAGCAGAAAACACCAACCCTTCATGACAACCCGATCCCGAACAAGCCGCCGAAAACGTGCAGCGATTGATCGAGTGTCGGCAGCGCAAACCAAACCCAGCCCAACACGACATAGTGAAAGGTGATCAGCCAGCCGACCACCGACCAAACGCGCTTTTGCGCCGGTTTATCGTTCAGCCCACGATACCATTTGCGCGTGCGATCACTCCACTGTTTATGGGCGAACAAGCCGACGCCGTGCCAAATTCCCCAGATCAGGAAGTTGATCGAGATGCCGTGCCACATCCCAATCGTGACCATCGTCACCGTCTGGGTGAGCAGCACGATCAACGTTGGAGACGGCTTAGGCTTGCGCGTTAGCAGCCAACGCGAAAAGGGCGAGAAGATGTACGAGCGCGCCCACGCGCTCAGCGTCGCGTGCCAGTTCTGCCAGAAGACGGTGATATTCGTCCGTAAGTAGGGACGGCTGAAGTTCTCTGGCAGCTTGATGCCGAGCAAAATGCCGATGCCGATTGCCACGTCGGTATAACCGCTGAAGTCGAAGTAGAGCCGCAGCGCATAGCCGTAGAGCAGGAGCCATAGCCCAAGCGCATTCTGCACTTGAGTCGCGTTGATCGGGTTAAGCGCCAAACCCATTGCTAAACTATCGGCGATCACAAACTTCTTGAACACGCCAATCGTAATCCGCGTAAAGCCTTCAGTGAAGCGTGCGCCGTCCAAGCCAACTTTGTCCGGTAAGGCGCGAAAATCTTCACTGAAGCGCTCGGCGCGGTCGATGGGACCCGAAATGTAAGCAGGCGCGAAGATCACGTAGGTCACGTACTCGCGCAAGCCGAGCGCTGGCAGCAAGCCCGATTGACGGTCGCGCAGCGTGTGAATCAGCCGAAAAGCGACGTAAGAGAAGCCGAGCCAGTTCAGGTCAACGAAGGTGGCGAGCGTCGTGTCTTGCCCTGTACTGCCGCGCCACGCGCGTGCGACTTCGGTTGCCAGCGGTTCGCTCTTGAGCGCGACGAACAGGATCACGATCAGCAGAATCATGATCCAGAGCGTCCGCTTTTGCACGCGCCGTTGATTATCCGGCGTGGTGATGCGCATCACCAACAGAGAAGCACCGAGCACGACCGCCGTCAGCAGCGCCAATGCGACGACCACCGCCAGCGGTTCGGGCGGACGCGAGGCGGTGAGGCGATAGTCGGCGTCGATGAAGCGCATCAACGACATGACCAGCACCAGCAGCACGATCACGCCGAAGGTCAGGCGATCCGACCTATTTGCTACTTGATCAGACGCGCGGGTGAACCACCAGCAGGCGACCGTCAACATAAGGGTCACCGTCGGCAGAATGAAGTCGCTGTATCGAATCGGCAGCGGCGGTTGTAAGCGATAAATCAGAATCACGCTGCCGACGAGCAGCGCCCAACCAC
>JBBSNT010000231.1:0-6917 GCA_038260485.1 Aggregatilineales bacterium
GAGAGCGTCTTAGCTGTCACGCCAAGCGGACAGACGAGAACGCCGAAGGGGCAAGCCGCCGGCATGCTGGTCTGGTGGCGAAACTCTCAGGCTCAAGGACGCAGCAACCGTCGCATCTCTGAAAGGCGCGGCTAACTAGTGCTAGCCGCGCCCATGACAGAGCACACAGCATTTGTGTGCTTTTTTATTTCCGATCAAACGAATTGATGGAGAGAGCGGCATGGCAAACTGGCAAACCCCGTCTGACCTGAAGTACCTTAAGAGTGATGAATGGGTGCGAATTGAGGGTGCGACCGCCACAATTGGCATTTCTGACTACGCGCAGGATCAGCTAAACGACATCGTCTATGTCGAACTGCCGTCCGTTGGCGACGCCCTCAAAACAGGCGAACGTCTCGCCTCGGTCGAATCGGTCAAAGCGGCTTCGGACATCTATATGCCGATCAGCGGCACGATCACCGAAGTCAACACCGCCCTCGCCGATCAATCCGAACTGATCAACAGCGACCCGTTCGGCAAAGGCTGGCTCGTCAAAGTCACCGTCACCGGCGGCACAGATAATCCCGCCCTGCTCGACGCCGACGCCTACGCCGAATGGTGCAACACCCGCTAAACGGCGCCATCCACGAACTTGCTTTCGGTTTTGGCGTCCCTTTAGTGGACGCCGGTTTTGATAGCCGGGAGGTTAAACCCCCGGCGGTATCTCGCATCGCTCGTCGCTTATCCCTTGAGGCATTTGCCCATGAGCTATATCCCACACACCGACCTCGAACGTCAGCAGATGCTCGCCGCCATCGGCGTGCCGACGATTGAAGACCTCTTTGAAGCCGTACCCTCCAAGTACCGCTTCCCCTATCTCGACCTGCCCGCGCCGCTCAGCGAGATGGAAGTCATCGGCGAACTGCGCGCGCTCAGCGAAGCCAACGATCACGCGCAGGATTTCGCCCTCTTTCGCGGCGCGGGCGCTTATCATCACTACACCCCTGCCGCCGTCAATCACATCATTCTGCGCGGCGAATTCCTGACCGCCTACACGCCCTATCAGCCTGAAGTCAGTCAGGGCACGCTGCAAGCGATCTTCGAGTACCAGACCATGATCACGCAGTTGACGGGCATGGACGGCGCGAACGCCAGCCACTACGATGGCGCGACCAGCCTCGCCGAGTCCGTCACCGTCGCGCTTGAGGCATCGCGCCACAAGCGCACCAAAGTCATCCTCAGCCCCTACATTCACCCGCACTACCGCGCCGTCACCCGCACCTACCATCAGGGCAATTATGTCCAGTTCGTCGGCGACGACGCACCCAATGACCTTGCCGCGCTGGTCGATCTGCTCGACGAAGACACGGCGATGTTAGCAGTCGCTTACCCGAACTTTCTCGGTCAAATCGAGGACTTCACCGACTTAGAACAGAAAGTCCACGATGCGGGCGCGCTGCTCGTTTTCGTCGCCAATCCTTTAGCGCTGGCGCTGCTCAAAAGCCCCGGCGAACTCGGCGCGGACATTGTCGTCGGTGAAGGTCAGGCGCTCGGCATCCCCTTGAGCTACGGCGGCCCCTACGTCGGTTTCTTCGCCACCAAAATGGCGCAGATTCGCCGCATCGCCGGGCGCATCGTCGGCGAAACCGTCGATGGTGACGGCAAGAAGGCTTACGTTATGACCCTCCGCCCTCGTGAGCAGGACATCCGCCGCGAAAAAGCGACCAGCAACATCTGCACCAATCAGGGCTTGATGGCGCTGGCGGCGACCGTCTACATGGAACTCATGGGCAAGCACGGCTTGCGCCAAACCACTGAACTCTGCTGGCACAAGTCCCATTACGCCGCCGATCAAATCGACGCGCTCGACGGCTTCTCGGTGGATCGCACCAACCCGTTCTTCAACGAGTTTGTCATCCAGTGTCCGCTTGCGGTAAACCAGATCAATGATCGCCTGCTCTTGAGCGGCATCATCGGCGGCTACGACCTCAGCATCGACTACCCCGACCGCCCCAACCAGATGCTCTTATGCGTCACCGAAATGAATACGAAGGAAGAAATCGACGTACTGGTCGATGTCCTACGCGATGCAGTTTCAAGCGAGGTGCAAGCATGATCAACGTCCTCAACGCCCGTCCCGAAGGCACAATCTACGACGTCAGCGTTTCCGGTCGCACCGGCGTGACTCTGCCCGCCGTTGACGTGCCCGAAACCGACCTGCCCACCGACCTCATGCGCGACAGTCTCGACCTGCCCGAAGTCGGCGAGTTACAGGTCGTCCGCCATTTCACCAACTTGAGCCACCTCAACCACAGCATCGACGGCGGTTTCTATCCGCTCGGCTCCTGCACCATGAAGTACAATCCCAAGGTCAACGAGGACGCCGCCCGCCTGCCCGGTTTCGCCGCCCTACATCCGCTCACCGACGAAGCCGGATCGCAGGGCGCGCTCGCGCTGATGTACACGCTCGAAGGCTGGCTTGCCGAGATCGCTGGCTTCGCTGGATCAAGCCTCGTTCCAGCAGCGGGCGCGCAGGGCGAACTCGCGGGCATCCTCATGATCCGCAAGTATCACCTAGATCGCGGCGACACCCAGCGCACGACCATCCTCGTCCCCAACAGCGCGCACGGAACCAACCCCGCCACCGTCACGATGGCGGGCTTACAAGTGGTCGAGCTGCCGTCCGATGACAACGGCGACGTCAATCTCGAAGCGCTGCAAGCCGCCTGTGACGATACCGTCGCCGGCATGATGATCACCGTACCGAGCACGCTCGGCGTCTTTGACACCAAAATCTTGCAGGTCGTCGAGGCGGTGCACGCTTGCGGCGGATTGATGTACATGGACGGCGCGAACATGAACGCGCTGCTCGGCATCGTCAAACCGGGCGAACTCGGCTTCGATGTCATGCACTACAATCTGCACAAGACCTTCTCGACCCCGCACGGCGGCGGCGGCCCCGGCTGCGGAGCGGTCGCCATGAACGAGACGCTGCTCCCCTTCCGTCCGGGACCCGTCGTCGAAATTGTCGAAGAAGCGAGCGAAGCCGAGGATAGCGACGATGATGCTCCCCTCTACGGCTTGGTCATGCCGGAGAAATCCATCGGGCGGCTCAAGGCGTTTCACGGCAATTTCGGCATGCACGTCCGCGCCTACGCCTACATCCGCACTTACGGCAGTGACCTGCGCGAAGTTTCGCGCCACGCCGTCCTCAACGCCAATTACGTCCGCGCCCAACTGCGCGGCACCTACCCCATGCCGTATGATCGCCTTTGCGCCCACGAGTTCGTCATGGAGGGGCATTTCGAGGGCATCGACGACATTCACGCGCTCGACATCTCCAAGCGCCTGATGGACTACGGCATCCACCCGCCGACCAATTACTTCCCGCTGATCGTCCCCGAAGCGCTCTTAATCGAGCCGACCGAGACGGAAGACAAGGCGACGCTCGACAACTTCGTCGAGGCGATGAAGGCGATTGCCAAAGAAGCCCACGACGATCCCGACCTGCTCCACGACGCGCCCCACGTCACGCCCGTCAAACGGCTGGACGAAGTCCGTGCCGCCAAGCAGCTCGTCCTCTGCTGCCGCCCCCTCCCCGACTGGGCATAGTACAGTGTACTTATGAGCCGTCTCTCTGCAATTATAAAGGTGATTCAAGCTTTTTATCTCGTCTGTCAATTTTACAGGTCGCCGACCTTAAAATGACGCTGTTACCCCGTTCTTCTCCTCCTCTCCATGCAATGGAGAGGAGGTCGGAGGGTGAGGTTTGTGAGCAACGCAAAAGCTTGAATCAGTTCATAGATAGACGGCTCACGAATAAGAGCAGATTAATGTTCAGAAGTCAACTTACGCATTGGTAATAAACAAATTCTAAAACCTATCCCGTTGGAACGACCACTATCCGGAGTCTCATAGCTGCCGTAAGAAACCAGCGTATCTTTTGGTGGAAAGCACCAAGCTCCGCCACGCAAGCACCGCGTTTTTCTACCTTCGAGATCAATTTCCCCCGTTTCCCATGCCGTCAGACTCCACTCATACGCATTACCACCCATATCGAATACACCGTAAGGACTCGTCCCCTGCGGGTATTGCATGACTGGCGTAGTGTGTCTAATCTCACTTGCCCTTGTATTGCACCTGTTTGTATCGAACTCATCCCCCCAAGGATAAGCTCGCCCATCCTCGCCCTGTGCTGCACGCTGCCACTGTGCTTCGGTTGGGAGCATGATACGTAGGGGCTGCGCACCTGTCGCCTCATTTAGCCATTGGCAATAAGCCACTGCCTCGTACCACGACACGCCTACTACAGGAAAATCCAAGCCATTCCACTGCTCATCTTGCCAGTAGAGTGGTTCCTCCCATCCTTCCTGCTCTTTTCGCCGCCAGCCCGATTTCGTCCACCAGCGCTGTTCGCTGTATCCACCTGCCTCAATGAATTTTGCATACTGCGCGTTGGTAATTAGATACTTTCCAATTGCAAATCCTGGAAGATCGAACGTTGTATCTTCTTCAAGATATATCCCTTCTTCCAGCGTAACTTTACCCGCCGGGATTTCGCACCACTCGAACGGCGGCGGCAAAATAACCTCAACACGCAGCAGCCCTGTTTGCTCCCCTCTCTGAATTCGGGGAGGGGAAAGCTGAACCTTCGGTTCAGCTGGAGGTGGGGTCGCCCCGTCACCATTCATCTCGTGCATCTCGCCCCGACCCGCGTTCGTCAAAAACCCCTGCTTTTGCAGCTTCGCGCACATCTCATCAAATTTGGTGCAAAAATCCTGTTGATGGAAGTCAACGTATTGAAGCCGTCGCAGTTGAAAATGAAGTTTCGTCGGCTGCCACCGGATCGTGAACAGTGGCTTATCCTCGTCAATATAGTATTGCCACTCGTTTGCTACATTCTTCGATGCCATCGCCTCTGGCGTAATGACAACCAGCATCGCGTCACACTCGTCTAAGCCGCGCTGAACTTCGCTACTCCAATTCGCGCCTAGCCGAATGTCGCTCACATCCAACCAAACATCGACCCCAACGCCTGTTAGCGCTTCGGCAAGCTGCTTGGCAAACTCATTATCTTTGCTGCTGTGGCTGATGAAAATCTTGGTCATTGGCGGCGCGCTCATGGCTCAGTTCTGCGAACGCTTAGAGTATAACAGAGGACTCCCGTAGGGGCGTTATATATAACGCCCTGCCTTTCTTATCTCTCTTGGCACTGGCAACCGCAGGTTGCACGGCGTCTTGGCGGTTCAATCGTTTTTCATGCTTCGACTTAATCCTAATTTGGCGGTTCAATCACCTTTTCGCCTCCATCCCCCCCATTTATCACCATCCGGTACATTCCGGTCGCTCAAAGTCCACCGCCGCACCCTCGAATCCACCCCATCCGTATGCCGTGCTACACCTTCTACCGTTACCCTCGCGCAACCGCACACCACCAACCCACTAGTCATGCTACAATCACCCTATATCACAACCATCGCACCGGATCGACGCCTCTTGCCCAACGTTCAACTCGTGCTGCCGCACGGACGCCGCCGCTACAGCCGCACCCTGCGCGCCGCGTGGCGCGACACCAACGCCCTCTGGCGCGAGTTCCGCCGCCCGATCCTCGCCTTCCTGTTCGCCATGTTCTTCGGCGGCTGGCTCTACGGGGAACTGCTGGTCGTAGCCGGCTACCCGCGCATCCCCTACATCGCCCTCCCCTACGTCATGGGCGACCTGATGATTCTGCAAAACCCGACTGAAATTCCCGGCGAGCCGTACTTGCTCGCCTTCTGGTACATCATGCCGCTGGTCGCCGTCTACGTGATCGGGCAGGGCGTGATCGATTTCGTCCGCCTGTTCTTCAATCGCGGCGCACGGCGCGACGCTTGGGAGGAAGCTGTGGCATCGACCTATCGCAATCACATCATCGTCATGGGCATCGGGCATGTCGGTTCGCGGGTGATCCGCGCGCTGGCAGATATGGGATCAGATGTGGTCGCCATCGACCTCGATCCCAACGACCACCCGCTCGACATGATCGACGACGTGCGCATCCCGATCATCGTCGGCGATGGACGTACCCCCGCCGTCATGGAGAAAGCAGGGCTGCGTTTCGCCGAAGCTCTGATCGTCTGCACGGCGAACGACTTCCTCAACCTTGAGGTCTGCGTGCGCGCTCGCGAGATCAACAAGACCGCGCGGATCGTCGTCCGCATGTGGGATAATCAGCTATCCAATCACCTGAAGAATTCGCTCAACGCCGAAACGCTCAGTTCGTCCGACCTGTCCGCCCCGGCGTTCGCGGGCATGGCGCTCGGTGCAGATATCGCGCCGATGCTCCACATCCACGACGAACCCTACAGCTTAATCCGGCTGCAAGTCGAGCCGGGATCGTTCATGGATGGGAGCACAATTGCCGCGCTCCAAGACGAGAATGAGATGGATATCGTCCTGCACGAGCGCGACGATCAGGTCAACGTCCATCCCGAAGGCGACCTGCTCGTCCGTTCTGGCGACATCATTGTCACCTTCGCCAAGCACACCCGTATCCTGCAAATTCTCGCCCGCAACCGCCGCCGCACTTAGCGGTCGCCCCACCTTTGCGTAGAATCTTTGCTTTCTTACTTTTTCTTGCTGGGGAATCGGCTCAAAACTACCGCTGGAGTCGGCGGCGCGTCTGCTTTCGCCCGCGCCGAGCGCACGCCGATTTTTGTTCCCACTTTGTTAACCCTGTCCTTGAGATAGGCTTGACCGAGCATGTAGCCCTCGCTGTCAATGCTGCACGAGGTCACCACGCCGACATCGTTACCCTGCTCGTCAACCAGCGTATCACCCGTATGCGGCGGGCGTTCACCCTTGTTCTCCAGCCGGAAGCGTGTGACTTCAGCATCCCGTTCCAGCTCGTGCGCGATAAACGCCGCCTTACCCACGAAGAACGGCTTCCACAGCTTGAC
>JBBSNT010000232.1:0-6912 GCA_038260485.1 Aggregatilineales bacterium
CCAGCCATGTACCCACTGTGCTGCGTTGAACGGCTGGTAGGCTTTGAATTCCGCCTGTTAAGCCGACACCCGCTAAAAAGAGCAGCACGCCGAGCGCCATCCAGTGCGCTGCGAGGGTGTTCTCTGTGTTGCGATTAGCGAGGGGCAAATAACTGTGCGCGGCGGCGATCAGGTAGATCAGCGGCACGAGCAGCGCGGCGAATGTGCCGATCACGCCGATCTCGAAGCCGAGCGGGATGAGTATCACGAGGCTTAAGAGCGTGCCCGCCAGCGCCAACAGCCCCGCTAACGTCTTTAAGCTCAAGTCTGCCCACAACGACGACACGGTGCTGAAACGACGCAGCAGCCAGTTCGCGAGCGCCAGCGCTGCTAGTGTTTCGCCGACATGGACGTTCAGTGCGCGCGCCAGTGCTGCGAACGCCGCTTGCAGGAAATCGCCGGGCGAGATCAGTGGAATGAGCAGGCAAACGGCGCTGATGGCGATGCCGATCACCCAGACGAGCGGGATGGGCGTCCAGTGGCGGACGCGCGGCACGAGGTCGGCAAGTACGAGCGCGATCACGGCGGCTTGCGCGACGACTCGCTGCTGCGGCGTCAGCGCGCCCGCGACGGTCACGAGTGCCAGCAGGAGCCAAAGCAGCAGCGCGATTTGCAGCAGAGGATGGGCGGTTGGCTCGTTACTCGGCTGCAGGGCGTAAATGCCGCCGCCGATCAGCCCGCCGACGACCGCCAGATCGAGCAGCGCGGTGGCAAGATGACTGACTTGATCGAAGGGTGGTAGCGTCAGCGACTCGTGAGGTAAAAGCGCCAGCAGCGCGATCCACTGGACGAGCGTATAGGCGATCAGCAGTGTCAGCGTGACGGTGAAGAACTGCAGCGCGGCGCGGGCGGGAGTCATGGTGTGCGCGCCGCAAATAGTGCGCCCAACAGAGGCAACCCGATCACGAGCATGAAGGTAATCAGCACAAAGAGCATGAAAAAGACGCGCTTACCGGGCATAGACGCTCCATAGAATATCGGGCGATTATAAGAACTTCGCAGCGCGTGATCCAAATGCGGATCGTGTTTGACGCAGGCGCGTGCTATACTTTCCTATCATGATCTGCCGCTAGAAAGAGGATATAACGTATGGCTTCGATTGATCCTGAACTGCTGGAAATCCTGCGCTGTCCGGTTGCCGTCCACTACACCGACAAGGGCAGCGACCCCGGCAAGCTCGAATTGGTCAAGGATTGCTGGCTCGTGAGCGCGGACTCTGGCTACAAGTATCCAATTCGCAGCGGTATTCCGGTGATGCTGGTCGAAGAAGGCGAGAAATGGAAAGACACCGCCGTCGACGCGCTGCCTGTTCCGCCGCCGGAAGCGTAAAACACGTATGAGTGACGACAGTATCAGGCGGCTGCCGTTAGCGGACGCCGAGGTGCTGTTTGCTCCGGCGTTCTTCAGCGCTGAGGAGAGCGACCGTTTCTTTGCGGCGCTGATGGACGAAGTCGCGTGGACGCAAGAGTCGATTCGGATGATGGGAAAGTCGCTGCCGATCCCGCGCTTGACGGCGTGGTACGGCGACGCGGGTAAAAGCTACCGCTGGTCGGGAATTGAGCAGCACCCGTTGTCATGGACGCCGGCGCTGTTGGTGATCAAGGGGCGGGTCGAAGTGCCTGCCGAGACGCTGTTCAACAGCGTGCTGCTGAACCTGTATCGTGGTGAACGCGACAGCGTCGCGTGGCACAGCGACGACGAACCCGAATTGGGCGTTAACCCTGTGATCGCCTCGGTCAGTTTGGGTGCGGCGCGCAAGTTTCAGTTCAAGCGCAAGGATGACGCAGTGCAGCGCTACGCTGTCGATCTGCCGTCGGGCAGCCTGCTGATCATGCGCGGGACGACGCAGCACTTCTGGAAGCATCAACTCCCCAAGACGAAAACACCGCAGGGCGCACGCATTAATTTGACCTTTCGGGTCATTCACAGCGCTTCGGCGGACTAGCACTTTATAACCGCTGCGCCAACTCTAAATTACCCACAAATCCCCTTCTAAGTTATACTGTACATAATTATCCTGCGCGCTTTTGAGCCGACAGATGATCGAGATGAAGTGACAATGGCGGACTTGACCTCTCATGAAGCAGCAGCCCACGAAGCACACGCCCTGCCGGTGATGCTGCCTCCCGGCAAGCTAGTTGGGCGGGATGCGATCCTTGCGCGGGTCTACTCTCAATTGAAGGAAAACAAGCCGATTTTGGTTTACGGTGCATCCGGCATCGGCAAAACCGCGCTTGCGGCGACGCTCGCTAGCGCGTACACCGAACTTCCCGGCGGCGTCCTGTGGCTGAACGTCAGCAACACGCCGTTTCCCGAACTGCTTGCGCGGATCGGGCGGGCGTACAACATCAAGGAACTGGTAGGCAGCGATAACCCGGTCAGCCTCGTCGCGCTGGCGATGAGCACGCTGATCGCTGCGAAGCCGCTGATCGTGCTCGATGGGCAGATCAATGCGCAGGCGGCATCCGAGTTCATCATGCGCTGTGCCGATAAGCTGCCGGTGCTGCTGATCAACGATCAGGAGCTGACGGGGCCTTGGACGAATATCGCGCTGGGTAAGCTGGAAATGCAAGCTGCCGAGACGATCTTCACGCACCTCGCTTCTGATCAAGGCGAGGGTTTGGACGATTTGATACGCGCGTTGGACGGCATCCCGTTTGCGATCACGGTGGCGGCGGGCGCAGTGCGCGCTAAACAACAGACTCCGGCGGCGTTCCTCGCGGCGCTGCCCAAGCGACCGGGTGTACCCGCGCCGCTGCTGACGCTGACCGCCGCTTTCGGCATGCTGAGCAGCGCTTTGCAAGGGCTGCTGCTGCTGATGGGCGCGAGCTTTCGGGGCGAGGCGTCGGCGGAATTGTTCAGCTTGATTGCGGGCGCGCCGGAAGAAACCATCGCCCAAGCGCTTAATGGACTGATGCAGCAGCATCTGGTCGAGCGAATCGAGCGCTACGGCAAGCCGTATTATCGCTTGCACGCGCTGACGTATACGTTCGCGCAGTCGTGGCTGCGTGGTTCGGGGCGGCTGGATGGGCTGCAAATCAAAATCCGCGATGCGACGCTGGCATACGCGCGCAAATATAGCGGCGCGCCAGATCGTTTAGCGGCGGAGATGGATAACTTTCTCGCGGTGGCGCGCTGGGCAGCCGAGCAAGGCGACCGTGAGATCGCTAACCAATTGGCTTTGATGCTGATGCAAGCGGGCGATTTCGTTAACGCGCGTGGCTACGTTTACGAACTGCTGCTGCTGCGCGGCTTGATGGCGAGTTCGACCAGCGCTTTTCCGGCATATACCGACGTGCAGCCCGCGCTGCTGTTCGAAGAAGATCAGGATGAGGATGACGCCGAAGAAACGGGCGAGTCCGAGCCATTCGAAAGCGACTTCGAAGCGGAGAGCGGTGACGAGGACGCCGACGAAGATTTGATCGAGGACGAGAGCGACGACGACCTTGTGGTGGATGATCTCGACGACGATGACGTGGACGACGATTCACAGTACGTTGTTCCGCTCCCGTTTGGCGTAACGGGCGCAGATAACGACGAAGACGAAGATGAAGCCGACTTCGAGGACGAACTCGACATCATCGGCGCTATCGAGGACTTCGACGAGAGCGAGGCGCTGGAAGAAAGCGAAGCAATCTCGACGCCGGAAAGCAGCGACGAAATCACGCAGATGCGGGCGGCGCTGGTGCAAGCGCGGCAGAGCGGCAATCGTCGGCAGCAGGCGGAACTGCTGAGCAGTATCGGCAAGGCGCAAGTCGAGCGTGGGCAGGAAACCGAAGCGATTTCGACTTATGCCGAAGCGATCAACATCTATGAGACGCTGGATGATTCGCCCGGTCTTCTGGCAACGCAGGAAGCGCTGGCAGCGCTGGAACTCAAGACCGAAAACATTGCGGCGGCAATCCTCCATGCGTCGCGGGGGGTCGAACTAGCGGAAGATATTGGCAATGACGCGAGCCAGCGCAAATTGTTGACTACACTCGGCGACGCTCGCCAACAATCTGGTGAAAGCGAAGCAGCGATTCAAGCCTACACGGAAGCGCTCGATCTGGCGCGGACGGCGGACGATCAACCGAACGTGGCGTTGATATTGTACAAGCTGGGCTACGCTCAACTGGACAGCGGCGAACCGAACGATGCCATCAAGTCGTGGGAAGTCGCGCTGACGGCTTTCCGCGAACAGGGACGGCGTGATTATGAGGGTCGGGCGCTGGCGGCGTTAGGCACGGCGTCGGGCGAACTCGAACACTGGACGGAAGCAAGCCGCTTCTATAACTCGGCGCTGCACATCGCCCGCGAGACGAAAGACGGCGACGAAGAAATGCTGCGCTTGACCGACCTCGGTTACACGGCTGTACAGTCGCACCAGCTGGGACAGGCGGTGCTGCGCTATCGACAGGCACTCCACCTCGCCTACGTGAGCGAGAACCGCGCCAACATCGTCAGCACGACGGTTGATTTAGGGCGGCTGCTGGTCGAAAGTCAGCGTCACCTCGACATCACCGAAATGCTGGTTAACGAGGCGCTCAAGGTTGATGGCAACGACCGCGATCTGAAACGGCTCAAGGAACGGATTCAGGACGAGCGCGAAGTGCTTGCGCCGGAGATTCAGCAAGCGCCTGTCGGCGGTACGGCACAGGACTATGCCGCTAACGCTTACGCCCTGCTTGAGAATTCCTAGCGTCCGCGTTTGCGGCGCGTTCCCGTTGTAAGCTTAAAAGTTGAGGGGTTCGATTGCTGGCGGTTTTAACCGCAGGCTGCCGGACGCCCCGATTGTGTGACTTCTCGATGGAGTGAGTATGAATTTTCCGCGCAGCCGGTTGTTTTGGGCGGTTTCGGTTGGACACATGACGGTCGATGTTTTCAACGGCAGCGTGCCGGTGATCTTGACGTTCCTGAGCGGGCATTTGATCACGCTGACGAACACGCAGATCGGCGCGGCGATCAGTGCGTATCAGATGACGGCGGCGCTGAGCCAACCGATCTGCGGCTGGCTGGCTGACCGCACGGGCGGGCGCTGGCTGGGGACGGGCGGCGTGGCGTGGACGGTTTCGATGATCGCGCTGGCGCTGGTGGTCGCGGTGACGACACGTTCGTTCGGTCTGCTGGTGATCCCGCTGGTGCTGGCGGCGCTGGGCAGCGGGGCGTTTCATCCGGTTGGGGCGATGCACGCCGCCGAGAGCGATCATGTGCGCACGACGAGCAATTTGTCGATCTTCTTCCTGATGGGACAGTTTGGCGGCGGGTTGGGTCCGGCTATCGCGGGATTTTTGCTCGACCAGACGGCGACGCGCAACGATCTGTTCACGGCGGGACTCGGACCGGCGTTCGCAGGAAGACTCGCGGAACATGGGTCGGTCGTGCCACTGCTGATCTTCATGCTGGCGGCGATCCCCAGTCTGCTGATCATGATGATCGCGCTGCCGAACGCGCACGCGCATAAGCTCCGCCCTGCGGCGGTGCTCGCCAAAGCTGAGCCGAAACGGACGCTGCAAGCCGCGCCGCTGCTGCTGCTCGGATTAGTGATCACGCTGCGCGGGCTGATCAATCCGGGTTTGGTGGCGTTTCTGCCGCGCCTGTTTCAGTCGCGCGGGTGGACGGCGTCGCATTACGGCTTGATCACGACGATGTACTGGATCGGCGGTGGGATTACGGGCGTCATCTTCGGTCAATTGGCGGATCGCTACGGCAGCCGGCTGCTGATCGTCCTGAGTATGCTGCTGGCTGCTCCGGCGGTGTTCGGCTTAAGCATCTTTGACGGCGCGGTTTCGTTTTTGCTGGCGCTGGCGGTAGGCGCGTTCAGCGGCGGATCGCACAGCTTGATCGTCGCTATGACGCAGAAATTGATGCCCGCTGGCAAAGGCTTCTCGTCGGGCGCATCGCTTGGTTTCATTTTTGGAATGGGCGCGCTAGGCGTGCTGGTGATCGGTACGCTGGCGGATCGCTTCGGGCTGGAGACGGCGTTCCAAATCGTCGCGTTGGTGGGCTTGGTGACGGCGTTTCTGGCGCTGTTCCTGCCCGCTGATCGCCCACAAAAGCAGGTCGTGGCGGAAGCAATCAGTGAGGGCGGGGCTGCGCCGGAGAGTGTCGCCAGCCGTTAATGCTGGCTCTCACTACGCGGCTAACGCTGTGAACCTCCGTCGGATGAATGATGCTGGTCGCAGGGATTTAAGGCATTTCTAACTAATATTCTATCATAATATTTATTTTTCTGTACATCTGCTGCTTGGAGATTAACTGATGTGTACGTTAAAATGAATTCAAGTAGCCCATCACAATCGTTTACACGCCGGGAGGAAATGCCGTGAGCCGTTGGGAAAATAAGTTCGTCATCGGACTCACCGGAAATATTGCCGTTGGCAAGAGTGTTGTCCGCCAGATGCTTCAGCATTTGGGCGCATACACGATTGATGCCGATGGACTGTCGCATCAGGCGATGGCTCCCGGTGCGCCTGCGTATAAACCGACTATCGAAACGTTTGGACGTTTCGTGGTCGACTCCGAAGGACGCATCGACCGGGCGCGGCTGGGCAGCATCGTTTTCGCTGTGCCGGAAGCGCTGGTTCGGCTGGAAAGCATCGTGCATCCGGTGGTCAATCAGGCGATCAATACGCTGACGACGCGCGCCCAACAGCGGGTGGTGGTGATCGAGGCGATCAAGCTGCTGGAGACTGACCTCGCGGACAGTGTGGACGTGATCTGGGTGGTCGATGCCGCGCCGGAAACGCAGTTGAAACGGCTGACCGATAAGCGCAAGATGTCCGAAGATGACGCGCGCAAACGCATCCTCGTGCAGCGGACGCAGACCGATAAAGTCGCACACGCTGACGTGGTCAGCAAGAACGATGGGAACGTCGAGGAAACGTGGCAACA
>JBBSNT010000233.1:0-6876 GCA_038260485.1 Aggregatilineales bacterium
ACCTTCACCGCCAGCGCGACCAGCACAGCCACGCTAACTGACACCGCCGTACCAAGCGCTACCCCATCCCCCACAGATACCGACACGCCAAGCCCGACATTCACCGCCAGCGCGACTAGCACAGCCACGCCGACGGATACTGCCGTGCCGAGCATTACCCCATTCCCCACAGATACCGACACGGTTCAGCCCTCGCCGCTGCCGCTGATCGTCAACACGCAAGTGCCAAGCCGCACACCGACACGGACGATCACGCCGTCGGCGACGCACACCATCCCGCCATCGTTAACCCCTCTACCGACACCTTCTCCGCTGCCGCTGCCAGGAACACCGCTCTTTCCGGTAGCGACGATACAACCTGTAACGTTAGGTGTCCGCACGCCCACGCCGATCAGCATCGCGGAACTGCCGACGCAAAACGTCACGCCGACTTTTGTCACCGCCGCGCCGGGAACGTCCGTCGCAGCAATCACGCCGATTGAGCAACTCGCGACGCCATTCAGCGTTACGCTGACAGCGCTGCCGCCGATCTCGACGCCCGTTTTGCCCGCACCCACCGTGCTGCCAACAATCGCACTTGTGCCGCAGATCGTGCCGGATAACCTGCTGACGCGGGCGTTTGCGCTGAGTACATCGAGCGGCGTGATTGCGGGGAGCGGTTTCCTACTGCCCTTCGGCGCGACGACCTTCGCGCGCAGCCCTAGCGACCCAAACCGCCTTGCCGTCGTCGATACACGCGGGCTGATTTACCTGTTCAACGGCGATCCAAGCACCGGTGGGATCGTCCGCCTGCGCACGTCGCCATTCGGCGAACCTGAACCGCTGACCGAAGACACTAACAACGCTAGCGTCGTACAGGTCGCGTGGTCGCCGGACGGACGCTATCTCGCCTTCCTGATCGACACCGAGCGCGACGACCGGACGCAAAACGACTCAATCAACGATGGCGTGTGGCTGCTCGACGCGCAGCAGCCGGACGCCATCAGCGACAGCAGACAGATTTTCCGCGAATGCCCACCCGCGCAGAGCGTCTGCGCGGTGGATCGCGGCGGAGGTCCTTTCGCCTACAACAGCCTGCGCTTTGAGTGGAATAACACCAGCGACCGCATCCTGATCGAACTGTATCTGCCAGAGGAAAATAGGCGAGCGCTGACCTTCATCGAGCCGGGGACAAATCCAACCCGCCTGCCGCCAACGTATCGTTATGATTACGGCGCATGGTCGTGGGACGGGACGCGCGTACTCGCCAGCGGTTCAGGCGGAGATGGGCGCGTCGGCTTGCGCTGGATCGACCCAGTGACGGGAAGCGTACAACTGATCACCGACAGCGGCGCGCAGGGATTGTGGCTGCAAAACGCGGTCGAGCGCCCGAACGGACAAATTATCGAGTTGGGGTCGCTGAACGGCGCGGACAGTCCGCAGCGCTTGTACGACGGCAGCGGTCAGCCGCTGAGCGGGCAAATTGGCTTTGCAGCGCCGGAGCGGGTGGACTGGAGTCCTGACCGCAGCGCGGCGCTAGTGATCGTCAATGACGGCACAGCCCGTCACTACTACGTCGCTGAAATTAATGGCACGGTACGCGAAATTACCGCGAGTGTTGCCGGAGCATTGGCAGTCGAGTGGGTCGGTGGCACACCGCCAACAACGACTGATCAAGCGGCAGCATCCCCTGGCGCGGTGAGCTTAGGCAGTGGGCAGAGCCAGTACGGTTTGGATGTCAACGAGCAGGTACAGGTGATTGCCCCGGCGGGCGTCAACCTGCGCGAACAGCCCTCCACCGACGCGCCGGAGATTGCGCTGCTCAATGCTTTCGAGTACGTCGTGATCATTGGGGGACCGGTCGAAGCGGAGGGGTTGATCTGGTGGCAGGTGCAGACCGCCGCCAACGTCATTGGCTGGGCGGCAGAGAGTTACGGCGGCGTCCAACTACTCAGCACCGAGTCTTTGTAAGAGCGCTAGTAACCGATAAATTCGATTTGTCCATAAACCATTAAAATTAGGTGTAATTTTGCGAAATTTGTGCTACAAAATGTGCGGAGCAATTAGGAATGGATCATGAAGAAACGCACACAACTCCCGCGTTCTATGACCGAGTCGGGCTATTTCCCCAAGCCAGACTTAACGTTGTTCTCGCCTAAAGAGTCGGCAGAGCCGACGCCACAACCAGAGTCTGTTGATTCCGGCAGCGCGACCGAGATGAATCTGGACGCGCGTGAGGGCGAAGACCGTGCCAAAAACCGCGACGACTCCGCCTCCGGCACGCGCCCAGCGCGCGCCTAACAACGCTCCAATGAGTGCTAGTCGGCTAGCTCAGCGCCTCGCAGCAGCCTACGATACGCCAGCGTTCGGTTATGGACGTGCATTCCAGCGCGTTCGTAGAGCGCGACGGCGTTCGTCAAGCTCGACGCATCTACGCCCAAGCCCGCTCGCTGATAGCCGCGATCCTGAAACAGCGCGAAACTTTGTTGCAGCAGCGCCAAGCCCAGCCCCTGCTTGCGCCAGCGGCGACGCACGCCCAGCGTAGAGACCCAGCCCATCTGATCATCGGTTTCATCGAGGCGGTTGATAGAAATCCCGGCGATCTCGTCGCCGTCCCATGCAATCATCCACATCGAAAAATCCTGACCATTGTAATCGAGGAAGTAGTGCGCCCATTCCTCGAAAGTACCCGGTTCGAACCCCCAGTGATCGGCGAACGACTCCTGCTGTGCCTCGAACACGGCTTGAGCGTGCTGCGCGCGGTCGAATGGACGCAGTTCAATCCCATCAGGCAGCGGCGTTGGCTCGATACGCCCGCCGAACTCGATTCGCATCTGGTAGAAGGGGCGGATATGCGCGTAACCCGCCCGCTCGAACAGGTGAATCGCGGCGGGGTTCTGGTCAGTCGTGTGGCGCTGAAGCGACACCGGCTGATCCGACGCGACTTCCGCCTCAGCGCGCGCCAGCACCCGCGCTTCGCTCCAGTCGATTAACCGCCTGCCCAATCCTTCACCCCAGTGATCGGGATGCACCACCCCGTCCACCCACGCACGCCCCGTCGCTTTGCTGAACTCGACATCGCTCATGGCGATCATCTGTCCAGCGCGTTCGAGAATGAATGAGTCGTGAATCGGATCAAATTCCGGCGATTCGCAGTAGCTGCGAATTTCTTCGGCGCTGAGGCGGGAGTCGATCTTTAGGAAGGCATTCGAGGCATTCGCTAGATCAGCCATCGCTTGATAATCGGTTGGTAAATAGTGACGAATTGTGTCCTGCGCAATCATAAATGTTCCGCTCCTGAATGGGTCGCTGGCAAGAGCGTAGCACTTCGAGTATAAGATGTCAAGAAGGGTATTTACGGTTCAAAATGTCAGCGGCAATTGGGGTAATCTGGGCTACTATCGGCTGAGCGAATGACGGTACAATAGCAGGGATAAGCCTGAAATAGTAGGATGGTGAAGCTGATGGATGTAATCAACCCCTACGATAACAGCGTCATCGAGCGTATCGCAGAGTCCAGTGAAGCAGCTGTGCGCGCGGCGATTGGTCGCGCAGCGGCGGTCGCACCTCAATTAGCGACGACGCCCGCCTATGAACGCGCGGCGATCCTCAACCGCGCCGCCGAGATCATCACAGACGAGGCGGAAAAGATCGCGCGGACGATGGCGCAAGAGAGCGGCAAACCCATGAAATACGCGCGCGGGGAGGTCAGCCGCTGCGTTGAAACCTTCACCTTCGCGGCTGATGCTGCACGCAGTCTGCACGGCGAAACCGTGCCGCTCGACGCTGCCAAAGGCGGCGTTGGCAAGATCGGCTACTACGTGCGCGTGCCCGTCGGCGTGATCGCGGCGAACACGCCGTTCAACTTCCCGCTCAACCTCGTCGCGCACAAGGTCGCGCCTGCGGTGGCAGCGGGCTGTCCGATTGTGCTCAAGCCCGCGCCCGCGACGCCGCTGACTGCCCGCCATCTTGCGGATATTCTGCGCGAGGCGGGCTTGCCTGAAAGCGGCATCGAAGTCGTGATTGGCGGCGGTGACGTGGGCAACTGGCTCGTGACTGATTCACGCATCGCCATGATCACATTCACAGGCAGCGTGCCTATCGCCCGCGAGATTAGTAAGGTTGTCGGGCTGCGGCGTGTGACGCTCGAACTGGGTGGTAACGCCGCGACCGTCATCGACGCTGACGCCGACGTGGACAGTGCGATCAGCCGAACGGTAAGTGGGGGATTCGCCTACAGCGGGCAGGTCTGCATCAGCGTGCAGCGCTTGTTCATTCACCGCAGCCGCTACGACGAGTTCCGTGACAAGTACGTCGCGGCAGCGAACAAGCTAGTGATCGGTGATCCGCTGGACGACAAGACTGATCTCGGTCCGATGCTCAACGACGGCGCGTGTCAGCGAATCGACTCGTGGGTATCTGAAGCAGTCTCAGGCGGCGCGAAGGTGATCGCCGGTGGATCACGCGATGGGCGGTTGTATGAAGCGACCGTGATCGAGGGCGCGCAGCGAGACATGAAGATCATGCGTGAGGAAGTCTTCGGGCCGGTCGTCTGCTTGATTCCGTTTGACGATTTCGATCAAGCACTTGATGCGGTCAACGACTCGCCCTTTGGCTTGCAGGCGGGTGTCTACACGCGCGACCTCAACCACGCGATGCTGGCAGCGCAGAAGCTGAACGTCGGCGGCGTGATGATCAATGACGCGCCAACCTTTCGTGTCGATCAGATGCCCTACGGCGGCGTCAAGGACAGCGGCGTCGGGCGCGAAGGACCGCGCTTCGCAATCGAGGAAATGACTAACCTGAAAATGATCGTTATCAACACTGGAACATAAGATGCTTCAATACATACAGCAGGTCATCAAAACCATCTCGGCATGGGAGAACGTCGAAACCTACCTGCATCCGTTTGGCAGCATTGAGTTCAGGTTTGGCATGGTGCAAATCGGACACATTCACATGGGATCAGGGTTTATGGACATCCCCTTTCCGCGCCGCATGCGGGCGGTATTGGTCGCAGAAGGCGAAGCGGATTGTCACCATACCCATCCAGAGAGCGGATGGATCACGCTGCGGATGCGCCGCGAGGTGGACATCGAGCAAGGGATTCGGCTGTATCGGCTCTCGTACCTTCACAAGCGATCCTATCTGAATTTTGAACCAGCAGCGCTGCAAGCAGCGGTCGCGGAGCTAGGCTTCAGCGATGCCGTTGTACAGACCTTAAAGCGTAAGGAAGCGAAGACCGAATGACGCAGACGTTTTTTCTTGTCCTCGAAGGACTAGATGGATCCGGCAAGAGCGAAGTCTCGCGCCGTCTCGCCGCACTGCTGGCGCGAGCGCTCGGTGACGAGCGCGTTCTGCTGAGCTATGAACCGAACAATCCCTCGGCGGCGGGCGAGTACATCCGTGATGTGTTAGGCAAGCGGATCAGTATTTCGGCGCGAACGCTGGCACTCGCCTTCGCGCTCAACCGTGCCGACCACAACGAGCGCGTGATCGCCCCATTCCTGAACGCAGGCGAGCCGCGCATTGTCGTCTGTGACCGCTACTATCTCTCGTCAATGGTCTATCAATCGACCGATGGATTATCGGTCGAGGATGTGCTCGACTTGAACGTCAGTGCGCGCCGCCCTGACCTGACGCTGTTTCTTGATGCCAGCCCGGAAACCTGCCATCAGCGGATCGGTGCGCGACAGAATCACCGCGAACTGTTCGAGGATCAGTTCGCCGAGAAGCGCGCCAAATACCAGTCCGTGATCGACTTCCTGCGTGGGCGCGGCGAAACCATCGAGATCGTAGACGCGAACGGCAGCATCGCCAAGGTGATCAACGGGATTATTGCCATACTCAACGAATATGCACCGGCGTGGATGGCGCTAGAGAAGGTCGCAGAAGCAGAATAGCGCGTCATCATCA
Organism: Aggregatilineales bacterium; assembly: GCA_038260485.1. GTDB lineage: Bacteria > Chloroflexota > Anaerolineae > Aggregatilineales > Phototrophicaceae > Flexifilum. The sequence continues at coordinate 5,896 of JBBSNT010000233.1, forward strand.
GGCGCGGCGGTTCGCCCTTCTGGTAAATGATGGCACGCAAGCCCTCGATCAGCAGCAGCGGCAGTGATGCACCCGTTGGCAGCACGTTGACGTCCAAGTCGATGATTGTCACCTCAGCGCAGTCAGAGTCCTGACATAACGCCAGCTTGAGCATTTGATTGTCGAGAAAGCTGATCGCGGGCAGACCAGCCGCCCGCAACGCCAGCGAAGGATAGGTCGCATCAGCATAAAGATCAACAGGAACAGCAGTAAGGGTTTCATGATCCCGATCCTCGCGCGTACTTTCCAACAACTTAGCGCGCTAGCGTTGCACTTAGGTGACAGAAACGAGGCAAGATCGGCGGTATAATCGGCGCAAACAGAAAAGGACACCCGATGACTCAACCGCAGCAACCTAACCGCCAACTTCGCTTGGAGATTCCTACCAACCTGAGCGCAACTTACGCCAACGCCGCTATCGTCAGCCAAACGACCAGCGAGATCGTGTTCGACTTCTTGCAGGTCATGCCCAACGACCCGCGCGCCCGTGTGCAAACCCGCGTCGTCATGACGCCGATCAACGCCAAGCTGTTCATGAAAGCGCTCGAAAACAACCTCGCCAAGTATGAGGAGAAGCACGGCGAGATTCCCACGCCGTCGCAGCCCGGCTCATTGGCGGATCAGTTGTTCGGAGGATTGAAGCCGGATGGCGAACCGGACAATGAGTGATCTCGGCGGGGTGTCAGAGGCGATCCGCGCGGTCTTCGTCGCCAAGAACAGCGCCCGCGACAGCGCGATTGCCAGTTCGCGCGAACTGATCCGCCACTGCTCCGAAGCGATCCGCGCGGTGCATCGCCGTGAATGGGACAACGCCCAAGCCAAGCTGAGCCTCGTCCAGAAGGCGGCGGACGATCTGCGCGCAGGAGTCACAGACTATCCCGACCTGATCTACGCGGGCTACACTCATGATGCGCTCAAAGAAGTCGTCGAAGCCTTCGCCAC
>JBBSNT010000234.1:0-6863 GCA_038260485.1 Aggregatilineales bacterium
GATTCAACGCAAAGATGCAAGTAGAAGAGGAAGGCGCAAAGGGTTTATTCGACCCGGTTTTGCGCTATAATATCGATACAAATGTTCTATCAAGCATTCAGCTAAAAGGCTACCAATGGCAAAAACACGCAGTAAGTACGTCTGCCAGAACTGCGGACGGCAAACACCCCGTTACTTCGGGCGCTGCCCCTCGTGCGGCGAATTCAACACGATGGTCGAGGAAGTCACCGAAGTCAGCAAGGGTGGCAAAGACAAGCCGCGTGTCGTCCTGCCGCACAGCCAGCCGCAACGCTTAAGCGAGGTCAGCACCGAGCAGGGACATCGCCTCGTGGTGCCGATTGGCGAGTTCAACCGCGTGTTGGGCGGCGGCATCGTGCCGGGGAGCATCATACTGATCGGCGGCGAGCCGGGGATCGGCAAATGTGTTGATGAACACACGCTGATCCCGACGGACAGAGGTTTGCTAGCGATCAATCAACTAAAGCCAGCCAAAAGTGAGGCAGGTTTTTTCGCTCTTGAAGTCGGGATTCAATCGGTTGATGGCTTACGCCAGACGTCGCATTTTTACGACAGCGGTGTTTCACCAACGAAACGCATCCAGACACGGATGGGGTTTCAGCTCAAAGCGACCTACAGCCACCCCATTCTCACGCTCACCACGAACGGCGAAAAATGCTGGAAACGAATGGATGAGTTCGCTTTGGGGGATTACGTTGCTATCCAACGACACGGCGCGGTTTGGGGAAATGTGACACAACTTCCCAAGCTGATTTACAAACCGACGCCGAATTCGATTGAACCGCAATTGCCTGATCAGTTGGATAGTGAGCTTTCCTATATTTTGGGTTTGATCGTTGGTGATGGTTGCATCACGGGCGGGAAAAGCGTTCAGTTAACGACCAACGATCCTGAAATCATCGGTTATTTCCGTAAGTGGGCGGACAGCATTTCGCTCCACATGGGAATATCCCAAAAGCAGAATACGACCGCTCTATCTTGCCGCATCACGAATCGATTTCTGGTTCAATGGCTCCAACATATCGGCATGAGTTTGACAACGGCGCATAAGAAAGCCGTGCCTACGTGTATTTTGCAGTCCACCTGCGCGAATGTACGCGCCTTTTTGCAAGGATTGTTCGATACCGATGGTTCAGCACACAGGCTGGGTGTAGAATTCTGTTCAACATCGAAACAACTCGCTCAGCAGGTGCATTTGCTGCTGCTCCAATTTGGAATCATCGGGAAACTGCGATTCAAGCCAAACCAGTACGATGGTTCGTGGATTATTCAGATGCAGGGCAATAACGCTCGCACATTTTACGACAAGATCGGGTTTCGACTAGAACGGAAACAGGGGCGAAGTGTCCTGCTGCCGAGTACAGCAAATGCGAACTTGGACGTTATCCCCTACCTGCCACTCCTCGATTATGAACGTCTATCTGGCAGTCGCAAAGAAGGTGCGCCCAGACGCGCACTTAAACGGTATCTCAGAGGTGGGCGCACAATAAGTTATCCGATTGCGCGTCGCTATCTCAATACCTACCCCGAACTGACCGAACTCATCGAACCGGAATTTTTCTGGGATGAAATTATTGAGCTGGAAGACAGCGGCTTGGCTCAGTGCTACGATTTGACTGTACCTGATACTCATACGTTCGTAGCGAATGGAATTGTCAGCCACAATTCGACCCTGATCTTGCAAGCCTGCGCCGTGATCGCCGAGCACGTCGGGCGCGTGCTCTACATCAGCGGCGAGGAGAGCGTCCAGCAGATTAAGATGCGCGCCGACCGCATGGGCTTGCAATCCGACGAACTCTTTCTGCTGACCGAAACGAATCTCGGCGACATCTTCGAGCAGGTCAACCGCGTCGATCCAACCGTGCTGGTGATCGACTCGATTCAGACGGTCTACACCGAGGAGAGCGAATCGTCACCGGGGAGCGTCTCGCAGGTGCGCGAATGCGCCTCACGCTTGCAGATGCTCGCCAAAACGACCGGCGTCAGCGTCTTCATGATCGGTCACGTCACCAAAGAGGGCAGCATCGCCGGACCGCGCGTGCTGGAACACATCGTTGATACTGTCCTCTACCTCGAAGGCGATCCGTTTCAGGCATTTCGCCTGCTGCGCAGCGTCAAGAATCGCTTCGGCGCGACCAGCGAAGTCGGCGTCTTTGAGATGTCCGGTTTGGGCATGATTGAAGTCCCCAATCCGTCGGAAGCGTTCCTCGCGGAGCGCGTCGCCAACGCACCCGGCACGACGATTGCCGTGACGATGGAGGGGACGCGCCCGCTGCTGGTCGAACTGCAAGCGCTGACCAGCCCGACCTCATTCGGCAACGCGCGGCGCACGCCCAACGGCGTCGATTACAACCGCCTGCTGCTGATCACCGCCGTGCTGATGAAGCGGCTCGGACTCAAGCTGCACGAGCAGGACATCTTCATCAACGTGGTCGGCGGTATGAAGATCGACGAACCCGCCTCTGACCTTGCGATGGCATTAGCAATGGCATCGAGCTACTATGACAAGCCCGCGCCGTCCGACATGGTCTTCATTGGCGAGATCGGCTTAAGCGGCGAACTGCGGGCGGTGGCACAGCTTGCGGCGCGGCTCAACGAGGCAGCGAAGCTCGGCTTCAAGCGCGCGCTGATCCCTACGCTGCGCCGCAAGCTCGACGATATTCCGCAGGGGATTAAGCTGGTCGAAGTGCGCCACGTCGGTGAAGCAATGGCGATCACCGTGCCGAAGGACTGAGTTTTATGCTGGGATGTAGGCGATCAGTGAGGACAAGACGATGGTCGATAAAGCACAAATTCACAAAGCCATAGATGAGCTTTCGTCCAAGAGCCTCGAAAACGGGGTGAGCACGTCGAGTTTCTGCGCATCCTCGAACGGCGCTGATCGCCCGCACGTTCTCACCCCATATTCATTTTTTTGACTACAATAACCCCCATCCGCAAATGAGTGGGCATGAAGGTCGGCGTTGACTGCTCAAGCCAAATTTACACCCGTCCGTGCGCTGCTGATCGTCGTGGCGCTGGCGGTCGTGATCGTCCTGTCCCTCGCGCTGATCGGCACAGGCAACGACTTTAGCACAATCCTCAGCATCTTCAGCACGCGCTTTCTGGGCATCTTCATCGAAGCGATTCCGTTTCTACTGCTCGGCACGGTCGCCTCCGGCTTAATTGACAACTTCGTCAGCCCGGACGACATCGCGCGCTGGGTGCCGCGTAACCCCGTGCTGGCGACACTCGCCGGAACCTTCATGGGCTTCCTGTTTCCCGTCTGCGAGTGCGGCGTCGTGCCCGTCGTGCGCCGCCTCTACACCAAAGGGCTGCCCATGTCCGTCGGCGTGACTTTCCTGCTCGCCGCGCCCGCCATCAACCCGATTGTGCTGGTCAGCACCTACGTTGCCTTCGGCTTTGGCACGGTGTTAATCGGGCGCTTCGTCATCACGGCGGTCGTGGCGATGGCGGTCGGCTTGGTCTTCGCCTTCGCCGCTCGCCCGCAAGACGTCCTGCGCCCGACCTCGCTCGCACCCGTGATGGGCGGCGATGGCTTCGGCGACGAGTTTGCTGAAGGAGTAATTCCACTCTACGCCAGCGCGCCGCGCAAGCCGTTGGTGATCGGGCTGCGCGACTCGATCATCGCGGCGGGCGACGAATTCTTCGAGATGGGGCGCTACCTGATCCTCGGCTCGCTGCTGGCGGCGGCGATGCAAACGCTGATCAGTCAGGATGTGCTGCTAGCGCTCGGTCGCGGACCCATCATTTCGGTGATCGTGATGCAGTTGCTCGCCTTTGTCCTCAGCGTCTGCTCGACGGTCGATGCTTTCTTGGCGCTCGCCTTCGCCGGAACCTTCACCACCGGCTCAATCCTCGCCTTCCTGACCTTCGGACCAATGGTGGACATCAAAAGTACGCTCATGTTCTTGGGCGTGTTCAAGCGCCGGACGGTGCTCTACCTGATTCTGCTGCCGCTGCTCATGACCATGCTGATCGGCGTGTGGCTCAATCTCAACGTGGCATTTTAGGACAATCCGTGATGACATCAATTCCCGCGCATGATCATGAACACGACCACCGCACCGAGACGATCCAGTTGTGGATCAAGACGGCGCTGCTGATCGGCTTGGGCATCTATTTCGTCTACAACATCGCCAGCGGCAATTTGGCGAATTACATCAACGCCCGCTTCGCGTGGCTGTCCTACGTCGCGGCGGCGCTCTTTCTGCTGATCGGCTTGTTCAGCGCGATCCATCTCTTGCGCGATCACGGACACGATGAACACGATCATGGGCATGAGGATCACCATCACGAGCAGATTTCGTGGCGCTCGCTGCTGATCATCGCCGTGCCGCTGCTGCTCGGCACGTTGATCCCGTCGCAGCCGCTCGGCGCGCAGGCGATCAGCGGCAGCATCAGTACCTCATCCGTGTCGCTGAGCGATACCCAGACCTTCAACGTCGCGCCGGAACAGCGCAACGTGCTTGACTGGGTGCGCGCCTTCAACCAGAACGACGCCAGCAGCTTCGACGGACAGCCCGCCGACGTGATCGGCTTCGTCTACGTCGAGCCGAGCTTCGGTGAAAACCAGTTCATGGTCGCGCGTTTTGCGATTAGCTGCTGCGTCGCCGACGCGACCGCCATCGGCGTCCCCGTCATGTGGGATCAAGCGCCCGCGCTCAAGCAGGGCGAGTGGCTCGAAGTCAAAGGGACGTTCAGCGTCGCAGCCTTTCAGGGCGATCAAATTCCGGTGCTGCAAGCGACCAGCGTCGAGCAGGTCGAACAGCCGGAACACCCGTATTTATACCCATGATGACGATCAATGGTGATAAGCCTCCGTTATGTCAGTAGCCGAAAAACCTGAGTCCTTGACTCGGCACTCAGTATTCCGTACTCGGTACTTGTCACACTTCGACTGGATCGTCGCCGTCGTGATGCTCGCGCTCGTCGTGCTGATCGGCGGGACGATTGCGCTTGGTGACCGCGTCGGCGTGCAGGTAACCACCGTCGCGCCCAAAGCCGACGCGCACAGCACCAGCCCGATCTCGCTGCGCTTCAGCGAGTCGATGGATCACGACAGCGTCGCCGCCCATTTCCAGACCGAGCCGACCATCGAGGGCACGCTGACGTGGAACGGCGCGACGCTCAACCTGCGTCCGTCAGCCGCGCTCCAGCCGGGAGCGAGCTACATCGTCTCCCTCGAAGCGGGCGCGCTTAGCGACAGCGGACGCGCGCTGCTCGACAGCTATCAGCTCACGTTTAGGGTGATGCAGCCGCGCATTGCCTATCTCTATCCGGCAGACGATACCCCGCATAACTTATGGATCACCGATCCCGCACAGCCCGATCAAGCGCGGCAGATCACGAACAGCCCAACGGGGATCGCGGATTACAGCGTGAGTCCTGATGGCACACAGATCGCCTTCGTCGAGCAGAATCCCGATAACAAAACCAGCGACATTAAACTGATCAACATCGCCAACGGCGCGCTTCAGCAGGTGACCAACTGCGCCAACGCGGTCTGTGTCGCACCCGTCTGGCGACCGGATGGCAAAGTGATCGCTTACGAGCGCACCGAATACGACGAGCAGTTCGGCAGCAGTCCGCCGCGCATCTGGCTGATCGACCTGAGCACCGTACCAGCGACGACCCGTCCGCTGTTTCAAGAGAGGCAGATTCTCGGCTACGATGCCCAGTGGTCAGGCGATGGCAACCGGATCGCGTTGGTTGATAGCGCCTCAGTATCGATCCTGATCTACGACTTCACGACCGGAAAAATCATCTCGATTGCCAGCCAAGCGGGTGAATCGGGCGCTCTCTCGCCCGACGGCACACGGCTGATCTATCCCGACATTGTCTTTCCGCCCGAAGGCGCGCTGACCAAGCAGCGCCTCGCCGTGATCGACACCGGTGAGTTCGAGTCGCTGACCGACAATGACGCGCCCATCAGTGACCGGCAGGCGCGCTGGAGTCCTGACGGTACGAAAATCGCGCTGGCGCGGGAAGACCACGACGCGACCGTCAGCGGCACGCAAATCGTGCTCTACGACCTGCGCACAGGCGAGACAACCCTGCTCACCGACGACCCGCGCTACGCCAACTTGTCGTTTTGGTGGAGTCCGACTGGCGATCAACTCGTGATCCAGCGTGTGCCAGAAATCGATGCCAATAATCAGCCGAATATGAACGCGCTGCCCGAAATCTGGACTTATGACCTCAGCAGCGCTACGCTGAACCCAATCGTCACCAACGGATTTTTGCCGCGCTGGGTTCCGTAGGGTTGCGGCGCTGTGTTTGGGACGAGTCAATTGGGAAGTTTGGAGGTAGTGGCGGGTTTGAACCCCTCCCTACGCGATAGGTCAGGTTAGTTGAAAGCATAGACAGCATGCTGCCGGTTATAAGCAGCGAAAGTGAGTGAAGCGCAGCGATGGCAGAACAAATTCCCCAGCATCAGGCGGACACAAAACCGTATGGGCGCAGCCGCCCATCACCCGCGCTGATCCTATTTCTGATGTTTCCCGTCTTGGGCTTGATCGCGGCGGGGATCGTGATCTTGACCAGCGATAGCACAACGACCAACGGCATCCCGCCGACACCCGCGCCCGTCACGCTGCCGCCGCCCAAAGCTGTCGCCGACGCGCCCATGATCGATTTCACGCTGACCACGCTCGATGGGCAAACCGTGAGTCTAAGCGATTATCAGGGGCGAGTCGTCTTCCTCAACTTCTGGGCGACGTGGTGCATTCCCTGCGAAAAGGAACTGCCCGCCTTTCAAGCATTTCAAGCGCAGCAGCCGCCCGGCGGCGCGGCGATCCTCGCCGTCAACGTGCAGGAGAGCGCTGATCTGGTGACGAGTTTCC
>JBBSNT010000235.1:0-6855 GCA_038260485.1 Aggregatilineales bacterium
GGATCGTAGAAATAGCCGACCGCATTCGCGCGATTCGCAAATTGGGTGACGCGCCCGCTCGGTGAGGTGAAGGTCGTCGTCACAGCGGCGGGCAGCGGCGGCGCGATTTCCCCGGCAATACCGATGGTGTTGCCCAAGCGCAGCACATCGCCCGGTTGCAGCGCCGTCAGGTTGACGAAGGTATCGATGGATTTGCCGTTGTAGATCAGCAGCGCGCCACCATCTGCGCCGCCAGACGTGCCGCGTCCCGGCGGATAGATGCGCGGCGGTTCGTCCGCATCTGTGACGACCGCCAGCGCGCCGTAAATCGCTGTGTCTCGGATTGGTACGGCTGTGCCTTCCGCGTCTTGAGTTTCGGTACGTATCATCGCGCCGCCGAACAGGAAGATGAAGTCGCCGGGTCGGTCGCCGTTGATGCCTGCTCCAATTTGGTGGTTGAGCGGGTCGTCCTCGTCCCAGTAGAGCGGCAGACCGCCATCGTCGTCGCTCGCGACGAACTGGCGCACGCTGGCGTTCGGGCGCACAGCGCTGACATAGCCGTAAGACCCGTTCCTCAGCGGCAGTTCTTGCTGCGCCGCCAGCGCGGATATTCTGCGCCCCGCCTCACCGACATAATCGGGCAGCGCTATGATCAGCGCATCGGCGTAAGCACCCGCGCGATCTTGCACCGTGATTTCGGGAGCCATGCCCCCCGCGCTGCTGTCGCCAACCCACGCGACGTCGCCGCTCTGATAGGGGAAGTTGAGGGGCGTTTGCCCGCTTGACGTTCCGACGACTTGGGCGAACTCGCGCAGGTCGAACCACGCCGGACGAATGCTGCTGGTGATCGCCGGAATGCTCCGTTCGCCGTGCGCGATGATGTCGGAGTCGTTCACGGCGATCACGCCCGCACCGCGCAGGCTCGCCGCCCACAAGCGGTTATCTGGCGCAAGGTAGCGCGCTTGATAATCGATCACGTACTCACCGGGAGTTGTCAACACGAAGGGCGTGTCGTCCGGCTGGAAATAGCCGTTGCGGTTCGCCCGCCCGGTGATGACACGCTCGATCACGCTGCCGCCGTCCAGCGGATAGACGCGCACCGTCACCGTCACGTCGGCGGGAACGCCGGGAGCAAGGTGCAGTCCTAGATTGAAAGCATCTCCGACTTCGAACGGCGTCCCCGAAAGCACACCGGGAGTCAGGTCGAGCGGTTCGGCAGCGACGACGTGATAGACACCGCCGCCCGTATAACGGTTGCCCCACACATCGCGCACGCTGCCCGTCAGGTTGATCGTGTAATCGCCATATTGCGTAAACGTATAGGCTGCCAGTCGTGGATTGCGCGTCGTCAGTCGATACATATCGACTGGCGACGCCGCACCGAACAGTGCGCGTTCGTCTTCCGCTGCTGTCGAGAGTTGGTTTTGCGCCAGCGGCGCGTTGCCAAAGTCATCGACTGTGCCATCCGGTTTAGTGACGCTGACTTGCAGCGACCCGCTCGGAAAAGTGAACGGGATGAGCGGCGCGCTGCTGGTGTCGTAGCGATTCGCTAGTTCATTGGGGAGGTACGGTTCAAGCGGATACGAAATCGGCGTGCTAGATGCCGCTTCGAACGGCGGCAGGATGTAGATCGGGCTGTCGAAACGCACGCGGTTGGACAGTCCGATCACGCCCTGATCTTCATCGGGCAGAATGCCGCGACTGCCATCGCTTGGAGCATCGTAGAACAGCGCGAACGGCAGGCGCACGTCATTAACCTCGCCGACGTTGATGACTAAGGGCAGTCGCGTTGCTGACGCGGCATCACCGTCCCACGCTTGACGCACCCCGTCCAACTTTTGCGTAGTCCCCTCGAACACGGGGACGTACAGACCGGGTGGCAGATCGTCGGGCAGCGTGACCGCGAAATCGAGCGAGAAGCTGACGGTATCGCCGTCGCGGATGAACTGGTAGGGTTGGGCGACGGCTTCGCCCAGCGGGATGGCGCTGCGTAAATTGTCGATAGCGATTCCGCTTGGCGTGAGAATGCTCGACCAGCCGTTGTTGCTGCCCACACCGCCGACTGCGCGCAATGTGCCATCCATACTGCGGGCAATCGGCTGCAAGCCGATTCTGCCGATCATGCTCAGGTCGGTGGGCAAATCGGCGTTCACGCTGATGTCGAAGGTCAGCCGCCACGCCGCACCCGGCTCGACGCTCAGGGTTTCGGTGTGCCCGACCGCCGACCAGATCGCCTGTGTATCGCCCGCCGATAAGCGCCCGTCTATCGTGAACTGTCCGGCTGCGGGTATCCCCCCATAGAGAATCACGCCGGGACCACCGGGCAGCGATCCGGACGTAATGACAGTGCTTGCTGACGTTATTTCGGGTGATGGGCTGATCCAGAAGGGCGTGTTACCCGGTCCGTAAAGCTGCGCGCTGAAACTGCCGGAACTGCTCGCGCGCGTCGAGGCGGTCGCGCCCGTGTAGAGATTCCGAATGAGGACGTAAGCGTTGGGGAAAACCGCACCGTTGGCGGCATTGATTGTCACGATACCCGCGTCGCTGGGCACTGAGATTGTGATTCGCGCCAGCACAGGCGGATCGCCAAGCTGCGGCGTGGTTGACTGCGCGCGCAGGTCTGCGGGCGTGCCTACTCCCCCTAAAGCCAAGAGCATGATCAAAAAGAGACGCCGCAAAATTGTTGGCTCCGATGCATATCACTATGCGGAGTATAGAAAGCGTTGCGGCGTCTTGTCAATTTTGATGGCGAGCGGTGCGTCGCTTCGAAGAGAAGGCGTTAGGACTTATTTACGGGGTGAAGTGCAAACGCTCGATCAATCCGTCGAGTGCTGCCAACAGTTCGTCACTCGCGCCGTTGTTGAGCAGCGTGAAGTCGGCAAGCGCGATAGGTCCGCCTTTTTCGAGGTTTTCGATCTCTTGATAATCGCGTCGTTCGGCTTCTGCGGACGTCAGCGGGCGCTCTAGACGCTCTGCGAGGCGGCTGTAACGCAATCCACGTTCGCTGACGACCGCGATGACGACCATATCGCCGCTCAGGTCGCTGCGCAGCGTCTTGTATTCGCTCCAACTGTACAGCCCGTCGATGACGATGCAGTTCTGCCGCTCTAGCGCCTGTTTGAGAATGGGCAATGCGCGTCTGGCAATGGCGTCCATGCCCTCGTTGGCGCGGAATTCCTCGCGCACGATCCGCTCGTTGTCGGGCGTCAGCGCTTGCCCGCGCCGCGCGACCTCGTCAACGATGATGCTGCCAAACCGATATTGAAAATAGCCTTTCGCTTCCAGATGTCGCGCGCACAGTGATTTCCCTGCGCCCGGCATCCCCACCAACGCGAGCGCGCGTGGCGATAGTTCTCCCTTGCTCTCCACTGGTATCAAACCCTTGTGATGTATTGGCAAAATCGTGTCGGATTATACGTTAAAGGCGGGGCAAGTGCGAGACGAAGCATGTATAATCGTAGACGATGATTAATACGGTGAATCCCTACCACGCCAAGTATGGCGACGATCAAAGCGCAGGTTCTGCTCCCTTTGCCGGGCGGCAGGACGCTTTCGCACGTCTCTACGCCCGCTTGTTTGATCCCACTTCCACGAGCGCGATGCTGTTCATGGGGCGGCGGCACAGCGGTAAAACGGCGCTCCTGCGCAATGCCAACAGCGTCTTTAAAGAGACGGCGCTCGGTATTTACGTCCCGTTACGGCAGATCGTGCTCGACAAGGAAAGCGTATGGCTGCTGGCGCTGGCACAGACGATCACTGCGGAGCTGGTCGAGCAGGGGTACATCGTCAGCCGCCTCTCGCAGCTTGACGCGCCCGGTGACGACATGCGCTACTGGCTTGAAGTGATCTTTCTGCCCCAGATTCTCGGCGCGGTGCGGCGCAAGCTGCTGATTCTGCTCGACGACGCCGACCGCCTGATGATGGCAGTACGGAGCGGACAGCTTCCCGCTGACACGTTTGATTATCTGCTCAGCTTGACGCAGAAGAATCCGCGCTTCTACATCACGGCGGCGATGGACACCGAGTTTGAGGACGATCTCGACGACCTCGCGCCGCTGGTGATGCCCAACGACGTGATTCGTCTGACTCGTCTCGCACCCGACGAAACCAAGTGGCTGCTGCAAGCGCCCGTGCAAGGGTTGTACAGCATCCCTGACGACTGTACGCTCGCTGTGCAGCGGACGGTCGGTGGCGCGCCCGGTTTGGTGCAGCACTTTGGCTATCAATTCTTCCAGCGTTGGGAAGCCACACCTGAACTCAACGTCTTTACGCTCGAAGACGTGAAAGCGGTAACGCCGTCGATTTATCTCTACAACGAGGCGGATTATCATGATTTATGGGAACGTCTCACCAGCAACGAGCAGCTTGTCATGACGGCAATCAGCGGGCTGCTCTACGATGACCCAATCGGGCGCATCGACGCGGCGGCGCTGCAAGGCTGGCTGGTCGATACGGATTATCCGCTCGATATTACCGCGATTAACGCGACGCTGCGCAGCCTCGAATATCACGAGATTCTCCAGCCGACGCCGAACGGTATCAGCTTGAGCGCCGACTTGATGCAGACGTGGCTGCTCGAAAACGCCCGTTTAGGCGCACGTCCGATACGCGCTTTTGCGCCCGTCGAGCGCAAATTAGAGCGCCAGTCTGGTCGGCAGTCCGTGAACACGCCTGATCGTCCGCCGGAGCAGCAGCCCCGTATCACACCGCGCTTGCTGCGTATTTTGCTGATCATCTTTATCGTGCTGGTGATCACCAACGTGATCGCTTACTTGTGGGTCAACAGCGCGTCGCCCACCAGCGCGCCTAATGCAGAGCCAACCATCGCGCTGGTCACGCCGTTGGCGACAACTCAGCCTTAATTCGAGTCCGCTTCTGGGTCAATCGCACACGCCCCCACGCTGATCGTACAGGTGGCGATCAACACTCCCGCGTTGCTGACTTTAAAGATCGCGTTCGGCTGGTTGCTAATCCAGAAGCGGCTGCGCGTCCCGGCAGCGTACCATGCCTCGCGTTCGAGGCAATAATCCGGTAACCGCACTTGGGCAACGTTGTTGCGCCAGATCACCAAGCAGGTGTTGGGCTGGACGGCATTGAGACGCGGCGTCTCCCATTGGTTCGCGTAGAACGAGATTTCGCCGATAGCGCCTTGCTGAGAAAAGTACAGGTAGCTGATATTGAGCGCGTGATCGGCGCGATTGCTCAAGACGAGTTTATCGTTGTCATAGGTCAACAAAATGGGCGTATCGCTGGGTGTGCGGGTCGCTCCGTGGGGCAATGCTAAGGTTGACAAAGGCGTGGGGGTGGAGGTGAGGGTCGGCGCGGACGTATCGGTCGGCAAATTGGTTAGCATGAGCATCGGCACAGCGGTCGCGGGACTGACCGTTGGCTGCGGGGTAAACGTGTCGGTCGGCGCTGTCGTTATGGTGATGCTCTGCATGGTCAGTGTCTGGATCACGGTATCAACGATTCCGATGGTGATGGGTGTATCACGCGCAGTAGGTGTTAGGGCGGTTGGTTCTTCCGTGACCGCTGCCGCCACGACGGTTGGCGTCAGGTCGCTATCATCTGCGCCATTGCGCAGCAGCGACCATGCGCCGAACACCCCCGCGAATAGGATGATCAACACGATCAGCGCGTAAAGCACGGTGCGTCCGCGCGCGTTCGGGTTGAGCTTGCGCTGTGCATTTTGCAAGCGCAGTCGTGATGTCGCGACCTGCGAGTCGGAATACATCAGCGTTTGTACATACTCTCCCGTAGTGAGTTTCCCCGTGGGCTGGGGCGTTCCGGTGGCGATTTGGTAATTCTCATTGAGCGTTGTCAGGTTGAGCGCGTCTTGGAGTGCGTGGATCAACTGGTCACCGCTCTGGTAACGCTTGCTCGGCTCTTTCTCGATTGCCTTGAGCATGACCTGTTCGACCGCCGGAGACAGCGCGGGGTTGATGCTGCGCGGTGTTGGCGGTGGATCACTGAGGTGCATCAGCGCGACGCTCATCGCTGAGGGGTCATCGAATGGGACTCTGCCCGTCAGCATCTGGAACAGCACGACGCCCAGCGAATAGAGGTCGCTCTGAGCGATGGCGTTCGCGGACGAGATCGCTTGTTCTGGCGCGATGTAATAAGCGCTGCCGAAGGTATTGCCCAACGTGCCCTCAGGGACACTGAGCGCTAAGCCGAAATCGGTCAGGACTGCCCGGTGGTCAAGCGTGACCATGATGTTCGACGGTTTAATGTCGCGGTGAATCACGCCGGCGGTGTGGGCGTAGTCAAGCGCGCTGCCGATGTCGTGGATAATCTGCAAGATTTGCTGATAAGACATAAGTGTGCCATCGGCGGCGTGCTGCTTGAGTATCTGCCCTAGATCACGCCCTTCGATGAAGACCATCGCCATATAGTAGAGGACGTCGACTTCGCCGAACTGGTAGACGCCGACGATATTCGGGTGATTGAGATGGGCAATCGCCCGTGCTTCACGCTGAAAGCGCAGCCGATATTCGTCTTCGTTGTCTTTTGCGAGCAGATTTGCATCGATCACTTTGACAGCAGCATAGCGTTGCAGCTTCGGATCATAGCCTCGATAGACGTGCGCCATACCACCGCGTCCGAGCAAGTCGTCGATTCGATAGTCGCCGAGATGTTGACCGATGAGAGGGTCGGAGAGTGCCATGAGACCTTTTCCTAACGCGACGCATTTACTGTAAGAAAATTATATCCCGTAGAGGCGGATTTACACTTTATACCGTGATTGCTAGTTGAAGTCGTTCATGTGGTACTTGTTAAAATGGGAGTTATCAGACAACCATTGAGCGAGAAACCGACATGAACGACACCTATATTGTAACGACGTATGTGGTGATTGATGATATTTTGAAAGCC
>JBBSNT010000236.1:0-6848 GCA_038260485.1 Aggregatilineales bacterium
CGAGTTTGCTTGCCCTTGCCTTCACCAACATCATCACTGACTAGCAATCAGGGTATAAATACCTGTGGGCACGTGAGTCGCAGTTAGTTAGGATTATTATACTCGAAATATTGGTTACGGAACCCTCAAGAAGAAATTACATTGTAAATTTTAATTCTCTACACATCCAAAAGTATCATTTGAGGGTAGACGAAAGGATTATAATATCACTATCCAGCTCGCTTTCGCAGATATTGCCCTTGCTCGTTATCGACTTGCGCCCTATTTGCAGCCCACTCCGCTCGAAGCCGCCCCCGCTTTACAATCAGACGTGTGGCTAAAATTGGAAAATGCTAACAAAACGCATTCCTTCAAAGTACGCGGCGCGCTCAATGCTCTGCTCGCGCTCGACGAGACGGCACGCGCGCACGGCGTCGTCAGCGTGTCGTCCGGCAACCACGCGCAGGGAATCGCCTATGCTGCCAGCCTGCTTGGGATCGAAGCGCGTATCCTGATGCCGACTTACACAGCGAAGCGCAAGATCGCGGGCGTCAAGCGCTATGGCGCGCAAGCGATCCTCTACAGCGAGGATTACGGCGACATCGAACGCGAAGCCCGGCGCATCGAGCGCGAGCAGGGGCTGGTCTACGTCTCCGCCTACAACGACGCTGACGTGATCGCCGGACAGGGCACGATTGGCTTGGAAATCTTCGACGTGCTGCCGACGGTTGAGCGCGTGATCGTGCCAGTCGGCGGCGGCGGGCTGATTTCGGGCATCGCGCTGGCGCTCAAGACGCTTAAGCCATCCGTTGAGGTGATCGGGGTCAATCCGGCAGTCTCGCCGGATATGTACAACTTCTTCTACGACGCTGACGAGCCGCTCTCGCACGAGACGCTAGCAGACGCCTTACCCGGCGAAATCGAGGCGGGGTCGCTGACCTTCGACCTTGTGCGCCAATACGTAGATCGGATCGTCTGCGTCAGTGAAGACGCGATTGCCAACGCCCTGCGCTGGATGGTCGCGCAGCAGGGTTGGCTGACAGAAGGCGGCGCAGTCGCCGGCGTCGCCGCGCTGCAAAGCGGGCAAGTTGAGCAGAGCGGCACAACTGTCGTCGTCATCAGCGGCGGCAACATCGATGCCGAGCGCTTAGCAAAGGTCTTAACTGCTTCATCCTAATTGAATCAGCGATCGGGACGCTAACCCCCGTTTCGACCGCGTCCGCGTCGCGTGCCATGCAAGCTGGCGCGCAGCCCGTCGATCAACGCCTGTTTCTGCGCGTCGGTGAGGCGCGCTTCGGGATGCAGCGGTAAATAAATCGGCTTCGGCATCTCGCCGCGCTCGATCTGCTGAACCAGTTCTTCGGGATCGATCTGATCGGCGCTTTGCACGGAAAAATTCAGCTGTTCGCGCCCGTCGTTCACGTCGTGCGCCAGCAGCCACGATACCGGCGCAACCGACGCATAAGCGGGCCAGACGGTTTCGTTGCTGTGACAGTCGTAGCAAGCGCCGCGTACCAACTGCTCGGTTTGCGGCGAATCCCACACAATCTGGCTCTGTACCGGCGGGTTCGTCTGTGCCAGCGCGGGCACGATGCTGCCGATGGGGATGATCTGGATAGCGAGCAACAGCAGGACGGCAATTACAATCACGATCAGAACTAGATTACGCCTACGCATCACTGTTAACCCCGTTCGTGCTGCTCACGACCAGCAAAATCCGCCAAACACTAATCCGCCGTGCGCCAGCTTTCGCTGATGTCGTCGAAGTAGATCGTCACCGTTTCCTCGATCAAGTCGCTGCTGGCACTGTTGAAATCGGAGTAATTGATCTCGCTGATCCACGCGCCTTTGACCGTCCAGCGGCGCGTTTCTTCGCCGTCGTCGATGGCGAGGATTTCCAGCATGCGAGTCGGGCGCACAATGTCGTCCTTCGCGGCGACGGTTTCGCGCAGCCAGCGGTTGAAGGCAATTTCGGGGTCGCGCTGCACCATCTTCGAGAGCTTGAACGGCTCGCGCACGATCTTGGTCAGCGATGGCTTCACCTCGAGCTTGAACGGGATCAACCCGCTGACGCGAAAGACGCCCTTGATCACCTCGCCGTCGAGATGCACCTCAAATTCGTTGGCGCTCAGGCTGTCGATGTGAACGGCTAAGGTCTGGTTTTCGTCTGCCATCAGGAATACTCCTCTCAAAAACAGCATTTCAAGTTAGCTTTCGAGTATACACCAGCGCTCGAGCCTTCGCCGTCGATCAAGCCAGCCCTGAGAAACGTACGATTTCCCCCTACCCTTTGACGGACAGGCACTCTCATCAGGCACGTGATCCTAAACTGGCGCTATAATATGCGGGATACTCGGTTCGTTATCCAATAAAAGACTATTCATGACCCGTTATTTACGCTTCCTCGTCTTGCTCATTTTGATCGCGCTCGTGGGCTGCCGTCCACAGCGACAGGCAGCCATTCAAGTGCCCACCAAAGCGGTGCTGCCCTCGATCTATCAGCTTGAGGATGCCGAGCGCGTCGCGCGCGATTTCCTCACCAACTGGCAAGCCGGCGACTTCGACGCTATGTACCGCGATCTCAGCTTCGCCAGCCAAGAAGCTAACCCGTTTAGCGGCTTCCAGTCGCTTTACGAGACGGCGCAGGACACCATGACCTTCCAGAGCCTCAACGTGCAGCCCAACACCATCCTGCGCGAACGCGACGAGGTGGCGGTCTTCAACTACAACGTGACTTTCCACACCGAGCGCGTCGGCGATTTCACCGACTCCGACCGCAACCTGACACTGGTCGTCGATGACCGCGCTGCCGACTGGCGCGTCGCGTGGACGCCGGATGATCTGTTCCCTGACATGCAGAGCGGCGCGCGTCTGCGCCTTGACCAAACCATCCCCAACCGCGCCAACATCTATGACCGCGATGGCAGCGTCCTCGCTGACCAGAACGGTCGCATCGTCCGCATCCAGATCATCCGCCAGCAAATTCCCGCCTATAACGACTGCCTCAACGCACTTTCGGCGGCGCTCGACGAACCCGTCAGCGACGTACAGGAATCGCTCGAAGCCCATCCAGCCAACTGGCTGCTCGATGCGGGCGAAATCGAGCCACAGACCTACACCGACACTCACACGGCGCTGGAGCAGTACTGCAATGTCACCTTCAAGGAGCAGCAGACGCGCCGCTACCCGACCGGATCAGTCGCGGCGCACATTCTCGGCTACGTCGGCTACCCCGACGAAGCCGACGTTCCGGCAGTCGAGGCGGCGGGCTTCAATCAGGAGTCGATCCTCGGTCGCAGCGGCGTTGAACTAACGTGGGACGACACGCTGCGCGGTCAGCCGGGCGGCAGCCTGACGCTGGTCACATCAGCGGGGCAAGAACTGCGCGAACTCGCGCACAGCCAAGCGCAGCCCGGTGAAAGCCTGTGGCTGACGCTCGACACCGACTTGCAGCGACGGGTGCAGCAGATCGTCGCTGACCATTACACGCAGGCGAAAGATTCGTGGGCGCCGACCTCGAAGGGCGCGTCGGTCGTCGTCATGAATCCCAACACCGGCGAAATCTACGCAAT
Source organism: Aggregatilineales bacterium (assembly GCA_038260485.1). Classification (GTDB taxonomy): domain Bacteria; phylum Chloroflexota; class Anaerolineae; order Aggregatilineales; family Phototrophicaceae; genus Flexifilum. Next base: position 3,552 of record JBBSNT010000236.1, read on the forward strand.
GGTCAGCTATCCAAGCTACGACGACAACGCCTTCAACCCCTATCCCAGCATGGGACACGACGCCGGGCAGCAGTTGATTGCCCAATATGGCACAGACCCGCGCAACCCTGAAATCTACCGCCCGACGATGGGCTTATACTCGCTCGGCTCAGCGATGAAAACGGTCACAGCGACCGCCGCCGCAGACAGCGGCGTCTACGCGCTCAATCAGTCTTATGTCTGCACAGGCGTCTGGAATCGCGACATCACGCGCTACGATTGGTATCGACCGGGGCATGGGCGGGTCACGCTAGCGAGTGCGCTGACACAAAGCTGCAACCCCTACTTCTACGAAGCGGGCTACCAACTTGATCAAGCCAACCCCGAAATCCTGCCCAGTTACATGCGGCTGGCGGGCTTCGGCGGCCCCACCGGCTTGACCGACCTGCCCGAAAATGTCGGCTTCGTACCTGACCCTGAGTGGTATCGCACCACCTACGGCGAGGACTGGCGCTTCTCCGAGTCGGTCAATCTGGCGATTGGGCAGGGCGAAATTCAGGTGACGCCGCTGCAAGTGGCGCGCTGGTACTCAGTGATCGCCAACGGTGGGTCGCTGCCCACGCCTTACATCGTTGGCAGCTACGGCTTAATCGGCGAAGACCTTCAGCCCGCGCACACGCCGGAGATGATCCCGACTGGCATCAAGCCGGAAGTGATCGAAACCGTTCGCAGCGGCATCTGCGCCGTGACGACCGCCAGCTACGGCACGGCGGAATTTGTCTTTCACAACTCGCCGCTGCAAACGATTGGCGTCTGCGGTAAGACCGGCACCGCGCAAACCGGCGGCACCGACACGAACTCGCACGCATGGTTCGCTTCGTATGCCCCGCGCGAGAATCCGCAGGTTGTCGTTGTGGCGATGGTCGAAACAGCAGGGGAAGGCTCGGAAGTCGCCGCGCCGATTGCCCGCGAAGTCCTCGAAGCCTACTTCGGCATGACTCCCTAGCCGACTCAGCGCTCAGTGCCGCAACAGATTTAAACCTGTCGCTACCAGAGACGGCGTCCACTGAAGGGGCGCCAATACCGCCGCACTCATAATAGGGTATCGAAATCGGGAATCATCACAAATTGCTTGGCTTGAAGCCTGTGGATCGATGTTTTTGCCGCCCCTTTAGTGGGCGGCGTTTCGTTTAGCAGGGGGTTAATCCCCCTGCGGACGCCCTCTGTAGTTAAACCTATTTTTACCCTTGTTCGCGCATGAACTGCTCGACGGCGGGCATCAACGCGTAACGATAGAACAGACCTACGGGCGATGCAACCAGTCCGCTGTGCATCCCGCCGACGTTCGTCAGCACCACGACGGTGTACTCGTCCGGTTCGATCCAGTGCATCATCGCTGTAAAACCGAGCGTGCCGCCGCTGTGTCCCCACGCCGCTCGTCCATCGTAGAAATGGTTGCTCTTGGCGATACCCTGCCGATATTCCGCTTGCGCTTTATCGCCTTCGCGCGGCGGATAGTAGGTGAAGGTTTCCCGTTTCATTTCGGGGCTGAGCAGTTCGCCGCTGCGGATCGCCTGCGCCCAGCGCACCAGATCGCGCGCCGATGCGACCAATCCGCCCGCCATCCACTCCGGCGAGAGATTGGCAGCGGTCGATTCGACCAGATACGGGCGAATTTCGGGAAAGCCGCGATGCACGCCCGCCGTTTCGACGAATTCCGGCGTCGCGTAATGGTAATGGTTAGCGTAGCCACCGGGGATCGGCTCGAACGAGTCGAGGAAGGTATTCGTCAGCCCCAGCGGTTCAATCATCCGCCGCCGCGTTTCGGCGAGCGCATCATTGCCCGTCATCGCCTCGACGATCAAGCCGAGCAGCGTGTAGTTGGTATTCGAATAGGCATAGCGCTGCCCCGGTTCGTGGTCGGCGGGCACGCTGTCGCGGATATAGTCGAGCGTTTCCGTTTTGCCCCACACCTTGCCCAACGTCATCTCGTCGCCGCGCCCCTTGCGAATCCACGCGGGCTGAAATTCCCACGTCGGGATACCGCTCTGGTGATTCAGCAGTTGGCGCAGCGTCGCTTTGTCGGCGTTGGCGATGCCCGCAATCACCGCCGCGTCGAGGTAATCGGCGGGCGTGCGCGTCAGGTCAAGCACCCCTTCATCCACCAATTGCAGGATGATTTGCGCGACGAACGTCTTGGTGATGCTGCCAATCGCAAAGCGATCCTCCGGCTTGACCGGAACTTGGCGCGAGATGTCGCTGTAGCCCGCCGTGCTCGTCCAGACCGTCTCGCCATTGACGCCGAGCGCCACCGACAGACCGGGCAGCCCCATCGTGATCCCCTGAACGAGTGCCTTTTGCAGTCCTTGATCGTTTGCCAAGTTGTACTCCTTTTGCGGTATATATTGTTTGTGTAGGGGCGCACCTGTGTGTGCGCCCACAGGACAGGCACAGGCAACCGAAGGTTGCACGTCTGCCCCTACAGACCGTTGATCGTTGCCGACCCCTGCGCTGCGGGAATTTCCTTCGTTAAGCAGTGAACCGCCCCGCCGCCATTTGCTGCCGCGCGGCAGTCGATGCCGATCACCTCGTGTTCCGGCATCACCTCGCGGTAAATCGCTAAGGCTTCGGCGTCGCTGGCGATACCGAAGGTCGGCACCAGCACTCGCCCGTTGACGGTCAGCGCGTTGGTGTAGCTGCGCCAAACCGGATAGACCAGCCAATTGAGGTAGGGTGGCGGCATCGGCAGCGCGATCACGCGGTAATTTTGCCCGCGCGCGTTCGTCTCGCAGCGCAGAATCTCCGCCGCATCGCGCAGGCGCGCGCCGTTGAACGCGGTCGGCGCGCCGACCAGCACCGTTTGCGCGTCGATCAGCTTCACCAGCAGGTCAACATGTCCGGTTTCCTCGCGCCACAGCGGCGGCAGCGTGATCAAGCGGTCGAAGTTGAAAGTATTGTGCAGACAGCGCAGCACGTCCTCGCGGCTGAGCTGCTGGCGCTCAAAAATGTCGTCGCTCATCAATAGCGTACCCGCGCCGTCCGACCACAGGTTACCGCCCTCGGTGTGCAGGTTGAGCGGGCGTACAGGCAGCCCGCGATGCGCTGCCCAGCGCTCCGGCATGGCGTTGTCGCGCGTCTGTGGGTAAGTCGTCAGCGGATCGTAGATCGCGCTGACGGCGACCTGCCGCCCGTTCGCGTCCAGCCCGCCCAGCGGACCATAATCGCGCACCCAAACATCGTCCGTCGGCAGAATCATCAGGCACACGTTTTCGATCACGACGCCGAAACTGGCAGTCAGCCACAACCAGACCGCGCGCG
>JBBSNT010000237.1:0-6848 GCA_038260485.1 Aggregatilineales bacterium
ATCAGGCCCATCCTCGACATCCTTGCCATAGCGATCCACGATTTGACCGAGCAGGGTAACTTCCTTGACGCCTTGCAGCGCGAGGCTGCGAACGTGGGCGACGATCTCGCCGATGCTGCGGCTGCGTTCGACGCCGCGCCGGAAGGGGATGATGCAGAACGAGCAGGCGTGCGAGCAGCCGTAAACGACCGGAACGTGCGCGCTGATCAGGCTGCCCTGCTCGTGCGCGGGCAGAATCAAATCACCGTCTTGAATGTGATCGCGCTGGTCGCGCTCGCGCGCTCCAAGGGCGACGATCTCGGCTTCGTCCATACGGCTGCGCAAGAAACTGACCATCGGCGTCGGTTCGGACGGCGGCATGAACACATCGACGTAAGGCAGCCGCTTGCGCAGCGCCAGCGGGTCGCGCACGCCGACCAAGCAGCCCATCACACCGATCACCTTATCCGGCTGTGTCAGCTTGAGTTCGCGCAGCATTTCAAGCCGACCAAACGCCTTATCTTCCGCCTGTTGGCGAACGACACAGGTATTGACGACAAAAATGTCCGCCTGCTCAGGGTCAGCGGCGGCGCTGTAGCCCATCCGTTCCAGTTCCGACGCGAGCAGCTGCGAGTCGGCGGAGTTCATTTGACATCCGAGAGTCCAGATGTGGTATTGCATAAGTGAGTTACCAGCTAAGTCCGATTGATAAGGGTATTTTAACGGTAGGCTATCCATGCGTCAATCCGACACGAGTTCACGGGATCATTCGCACGGGATCGCCGTCAGCGTGATCACGCCGAACTGCCCCGCCGCATCGTGCATGACGCGAAAGACGAGGCGGTTGTCTTCCAGCGCAACCAGATCGGTCACGTCGAAAGCGAACGGCGTCTCGATCTCGCCAAAGTCGCGCCCGTTGAGGACGAGGTGTGTTCCGGCTGGCACAGCGTCGATGTGCAGATCGTAAGTGATGCACAGGTCTTGCAGCGGCAGGTCGAAATCACGTTCGAGCCAAGCCAACTTGCCGGCGATCCGCCGCGCGTCAAAGGTGGTGAGTTCCGGCACGCTGAAGCCGTCGATCAGTTCGTCGGGGACGCGCTCCGCAAGGATGCCGTGCCAATGAGCATTAAGTGAAATTTCTGAGATCATGCCGCGAAGTATAGCACAAAGGGCAGAGCGAATCGCTTTGCCTCAACGCTCAAATGTGCAGTCCCCGAACCCACCCTCACCGCCGCGCTGCCGGTCAGCACATGGTCATAACAATGCAGATTGAGTTGTGCGCCTGTGACAATGCTGGGCTAAAATGTGCAGCTTGGCGCAGCCCCTAGCACCTCAGTGTCGCTTTTGGGCGACATATGATTAACATGCCCGGCTAATCAACGGGTTTGCGCTCGCCCCGGTTTTGCAACGGCTACCAACTGCATTTATTCCGTTAAATCGATATTCCAATTCAAGGCTTGAATCCGCGAGTCGAGATCACGGAAGCGCCGCGCCACGTCGTCAGCACGCTTCTGCACGCTGGCGACATCGAAGGCACGGAAATACTTGATCGGTGAATAGGCGTTCATGTTTTGATTCGTCCCCTGCGCCAGCAGATTCGTCATAATGCTGTGTTCGGTCGCCAGTGCTTCCCGATCCGCTAAGGCATCCGTCAAGGTGCGCGTGTCGTCAAATGGAGTCAGCGCATTCGTCCGGTTGATCTGCTTGACCAGCGTTTGCCAATCATTGATCACGTGGCTGACTTCCGCCAGCAGGTCTTGCGGGTCTTCCGGCGTGGTGTCGCCTTCCTGCACGCGCGCCGAACGCGACAAGCGCTCACGCAGTTGTTGAATTCGTTTTTGGGCATCTGCCCGCAAAATGAGTGCTTCGGCTAATTTCACGCTCTGATTATCCCAACAAAATTCTAGGCTGATTCTACAGACTTAGTTTGGCTCAGCAAGACTCAATAAGGCTCAATGTCAGAGCCAATTGTTTTCTGATTCAGGGACTCAACAGGACACAATATCGCGCGCACATCAGCGACGTTATAATGATCGGCAGTTGCAACCGCATATGATCCATTTTACAGGAGAACCAATTCATCGTGAAAGCTATCGCACAGAACTTCTATACCTTTGAAGGCTTGCTCGCGGGGCGGGTGTATCTGATCGAAGATGCTGACGGATTGACGATCATCGACGGCAGCGTCCCCCCATCTACCAATAACATCCTCAAACAGATCGTCGGCTCAGGGCGGCGGCTGACCGACATCAAGCGCATTTTGCTGACTCACGCGCATCCCGACCACGTCGGCGCGCTGCCCGAACTCAAAGCGCAAAGCGGCGGCATCATCATCACGTCCGAAATCGAGAAACCAATTGCCAATGGCGACATCCCCTCACCCGCTCCCGACAGTTTGATCCATGTGCCCGCCTTCACCGTCAAAGGGATCACGGTTGACCAGACCGTCAACGAAGGGGATGTAATCGACGCCTTCGGCGGATTAAGAGTCGTCGCTGTGCCGGGGCATTCGCTCGGTCAGATCGCCTTCTACCAGCCGGAGCGCAAAATCCTGATCATGGGCGACACGATGATGCACCTGATGGGGCTGCGTCTGCCGCTGGCGATGGCGACGCCGGATATGGACGAAGCCAAGCGCTCGATCCAGAAGGTCGCCGCGCTCGACGTCGAGATCGCCTGCTTCGGTCATGGCGTGCCGCTAACCGAGAACACGAATGCTACAATTCGGGCGTTCGCCAGCAAGATTAGCCTAAACTAAACGGCTAACAAATCACGTTGCCAGTCGGCTCAAGAGCGCGTTATACTGAGGGCATTGTTCACAATATCACAATAAAGAGAGGGCAATAATGCCAAGCAAGTCTATTCGTTTGCTGCTGCCTGTCCTTGCGCTGATCGCGGGAATCGCCGCCGCTGCCTGCGGCACAACCGCCACGCCTGAATGGGCTACTGAAGCCCAAGCGACACAGGTCGCGCTGGCGGCAACTAACGATCACCTGACCGAAATCGCGCCAACAGCGACGCCAACGACACCACCCACTGAAACACTCGCCCCGACCGACACGCCAACTACGACACCGACGAATACGTCTGTGCCGTCAACATCGACCACCGTACCACCAACCGCGACGACGGTTCCGACTGAAGAAGCCGTCGCAGGTGCGAGCGATCTCGAAGCAGCAGTGGCGGCTGCCGACCCTGCCAACGGGCAGACCATCTTCAACACACCGCACGACACCGCAATGGGAACGTGGGCATGTGCGCAGTGTCACTCGATCACGCCAGATGACCTGCGCATCATTGGACCGGGACTCTGGAACGTCAGCACGCGCAGCCAGACTTACGGCTTAGACGAGACGCCGGTCGAATATATCCATAGCTCGATTGTCAATCCGAGCGCGTTCCTCGCCCCCGGCGACCCGGCATACCCGGACAATCTGATGCCGCACGACTTTGAAACCGTGCTCGGCGAAGACAACATCGACGACGTGATCGCCTATCTGCTGACCCTGCACGACTAGACTCCGAAACACATCGAATCAGTTTTAGGGACACGGCGCGCCGTGTCCCTACGTCCCGATATTGTTTAGGAGCTGCTTAAAATTCGCGGAAATTCTCGTTGAGGCGATACGTCTCGATTTCGGCGGAGTCATCGTCAGCATACTGTTCTAACGTACCTTCCGTTTGCTGAGCATAAGCGCTGGCGCTGGCTTCCGTACGCGGCAGTGTCAGATATACTGCCGTACCGATTCCCGGCGAACTTCGCAGTGTAATACGTCCGCCACTCGACTCGATGATCTGCTGAGCAATCGTCAAGCCCTGCCCCGTCCCATGCACATTGAGTTCGCGCCCATTCGCGCTGACCGGATGCCCGCGATAGAAGCGCGTAAAAACGTTGGGCATTTCGTCATCGTGAATGCCAACCCCGTTATCGCGAATACGCAGACGGGCAAAGCCGTCTTCCTCGCCCTTGATTTCAATCGAGACTTTGCCGCCGGGTGGCGTGTACTTGATCGCGTTATCAACCACGTTGCCAAGCGCCCAACGCAGGCGGCGTTCGTCACCGTAGACGGTGAGACCGGACTGTTCGATTTCAACGTTGACTGTCAAATTAGCCGCTTGGGCAACCTGTCGCCATTCGTTGGCGACTGCCCAGACCAACATCTCTAGCGACATCACGCGCGCGCTCGGCTGGACGAGCGGCGTTTCGCTGGTGAGCAGTTCGCGCATTTCGACGATCAGCTTTTGCAACGAGGGCGTGCGCGGCGTGATCTCGCGCGAGAATGCCGAACTCGCCAGCGGTTCGAGGTCTTCAAGGAGGCGGTCGAATAGCGCCGCACGGGCGCGCTCACGCTGCGCGGATTCGGTCATGTCGCGGACGAGGATCACTGTCCCTACGCGCCGTTCTGCCAGCGACATCACCGCGAACGCCTGCAAACCGAGCGTGCGCCCGTCATGCTCCATGCGCGTGGGGATGCCGAGGGTATACAACCCCGGCGCGAGCGCTGGACCGAGAATGTCGGTCACGGCGGCGGTGATGTCGCGTAGTTCCGAACGCTTGAAGAAGTTATAGCTCTCGCCGATCAAGCGCTTGGCGCGTTCGTTGATGAAGGTGACGCTGCCGTCGAGGTCTTGGATGATCGCGCCGTCGGGCAGTGATTCCAGCACGGCGTTCAGATGCTCGACTTCGCGGCGCTGGCGGCGCAGCGAGGCGCGCAGTTTATCGTGCCGCTGCTGCGTCTTATCGGTGTACAGGTCGAGCGCTCGTCCGAGTGCGCCGATCTCGTCGGTCGGCTGCATTCCCGTGCGCGCGGCGAATTCGCCCGCCGCCAACGCTTCAGCGACTTGGCGCACACGGTTGATCCGTTCGAGGAAGTAATTGCTCATCACGAAAACGGTGATGATGATGCCCGCCGCGACTGTCGCCAACGTCAACGCGATCAACTGCTGTCCCGCTTCCGCCGCGAAGGGTGCGTTATCCGGCACATAGACGGCGACAACGTTGTCGCCAGTGCCGAGCGGCGTATAGACGCCGAGAAAGAGCGTCTCATCAAGCGTCAGCGCTTGAAACGGTTCGCCGTCAACTGTCAGTTCGCCATGAATGTACTGAGCGGGCGGCGTCTCCGGAAGTGCAACGGGGGCGCTCAAGCTGGTGGTGAGCAGGTGCGCATTCTGGTACAAAGCGACTTCAGCGACAGCACTGCCACGCACCATGTCCATCCAACGGGCGGCGCGCGTCCCAACGGAGAGCGTTCCAATCGGATTGCTGCCCACCGTAACAGGCACAGGCGAGAAAATCGCCTGCGTTGTGGCAGCAGACCGCGTTACAGGAACATACATCCCGCCCGACGCATCGCGCAATATGCCGTAGACGTCCGCACCATCGGCGTCAGTCACGATCACAGCATCGAAATCTCCACGACGGGCGAAATTGTCTACGAGATCATGTAAAGTATCGGTATTCCGGTTTTGGAGCGCGCTCTGAAAATCCGACGTCGCAACCAGCCGCGTGGCTTCGCTCTGCTGACGGTCGAAAATCGCCGCCGCGCGCTCAGAGATCAAGCGCCCATTGTTGAGAAGTACGTTGACGCGCGACATCTCCGCACCGCTGGGCAAACTGCGCGCCACCCCATACGCCGAGACCATCGCCAAAACCAACACGACCGCGAAGGTCGGCAAAAATAGCCGCCAGCGCAGCGAGATAAAACGAGGGGCGCTCGGCTCGGTGCTAACGACAGGGATGCTGTCAGTGCTGTCTTCAGTACTGCTCATCGATTGCGCGATCCTTTGTTGGTGATTCTGTTTCATTATCGTATAAAAATGGCTTTCTAGAAAGCGAACGTTGTCGCTTAGCAGCCGCTGTGCTAAGTATCGTTAATCAACCTTTCGCACAGGCAAGCGACAAGCTTATCATAGCTTTGACGTTTGAAAGCTATGATTTAGGCGACAACAATAGCAGAACCTAAGGAATGATCAATGCAGCTTAATGGACGTGCAGACCTGCACATACATACAACCGCGAGCGATGGACTCGCCACCGCCCAGCAGGTACTTGATCACGTCGCGCGGCGCGGCGACCTCGACGTGATCGCGATCACCGACCATGACCACATTGAAGCGAGCCTGTGGGCGTATCAGCAGCGTGATCGCTATCCGTTCGACATCCTGCCGGGTGTCGAAATCTCGACCACAGAGGGGCATATTCTTGCCCTATGGGTGACCGAGCCGATCCCCAAAGAACGATCCATCATCGAGACGACCGCCGCGATTCACGCGCAGGGCGGAGTCGCAGTTGTGGCGCACCCATTAGAGCCAACGATTGCCCCAAAAATGGTCGTGCGCTACCTTCTCGATCCAGCGGTGTTAATTAAATTAGGAATAGATGCAGTCGAAGTTTTCAACGCTGGCGCGATCACGCCCGGCAATAGCTGGTTGGCGCAGCGCGTCTTTCGCGAGATCGGGTTGCCGCTGCTCGGCAACAGTGACGCGCATCTGCTTGAAAGTATCGGTACAGCGATGACGCGCTTTCGAGGATACACGGCGGCTGATTTACGCGAATCGCTCGCGCTTGGCTTAACATCAGCCGAAGGGAAATCATGGCCAATCACCACTTACTTGAAGCTCTTGCCCAGCGAGATTCAGAAGCGGCGGAGCAAGCCTTTAGCGGTGAGTCCACCTTCTATCCACGCGCATCTCCCGCTGCCTTAGCGCCCGTAAAACGGGTGGCGATTTTTGCGGAAGCGTTCTTGCCTAAGGTGGACGGCGTTTCCAAAACCGCTTACCTGACGCTGCGCTACTTACAGCAGACCGAGCGCGAGGTGATCGTCTTTGCGCCGGACATCGCCCCGTCATCAGTACACGGCAGCCAAGTG
>JBBSNT010000238.1:0-6840 GCA_038260485.1 Aggregatilineales bacterium
AGCACCGCTTCCCACGTCGGGCGCGACAGGAAACCCACCAGCAGCACAATGATGATGATGCCGCCAATAATCGACCCAACGCGGAGTCGTCCACGCTGGCGCAGCGCCCGCACTTGGCTCTCAAGCCGCGTGATCTCCGCGCGCCGCCCAACGATGTTGAACGGCTCATCGTGCATCGTCTGAAGCAGCGCCGTCGCTTCGTCTACGTCACCTTCTTCGACCGCCGCCACCGCCCGCTCGATGTAGCGCGTCAGCAGGTCATTGACGACCGTGCGATAGCGCGTATCCTGCGCGTACTGCATCATATTGCTCAGCATCGAACGCGCTTGCAGCAGTTCGTTATCGTAGTTCTGGGCGATATGCGTCGCCGCCCGCTCGATCACCTGCCGCGCCCGCTGCATGTCGCTGGCATTGGATCGCGCTTCCAGCAGCAGGTCGGACATTGTGGTGTCGCCCGGGTCAAGCTTGACGGCGAGTTCTAGCAGTTGGATCGCCTCATTGGTCAGGTTGAGCTTTTCTTCCAGCGAAGTCGCGCCCGTCGCGCGGTTCAACGCCGACTGCGCCTGTTCGTTCAACTGCGTCTTGATCGCGTTCAGGCGAGCATTGGCAGTTTCGGCAAGCTGTGCCAATCGTTGGCTGTTCGGCAGCGTTTGCCGCAGCCGCCCGATCATGCCGAGCACGGTTTGAAGCTGAGCCGCCTGTTCGGACAGCGATCCGCCCAGCATACTCAACTGCGCCGACGCGCCTTCAGCGTCGCCCTGCACGCGCCGCACCCGCTCGATCCGTTCTTCCGCTTGCGGATCGTTCGCGACAACCCGCAGCGCGCCCTCGTACTTGCGCAGTGCTTCGTTCCAGTTGTCCGCCGACATCAGGCGGTCGCCTTCGTTGATCATTTCACGCGCCAGCGCCAAATCCTGAATGTCGAGCAGGGCTTGCTCGGCGTCTTTCCAACTTAAAATGCCATCACGCTCCGCCAGATCGCGCGCTTCGCGATACAGGCGTTCTGCTTCGTCGTAGTTGCCCGCGCGCACCAGCGAATTCGCGCGGTTGTAGGCAACGCGCGCGTCAAACGGGATGCGATGATCCGGCACGACGCCGCGAATCAAGTTATCTTCCGCTTTCTGGCGATATTCTAGCGCGGTCGCATTACCCGGCTGCTGGCTTAGCACCCGGTTCGCCTGATCGATCACCTGTTGATAATCGCCCGCGTAGTACGCCTGCGTCAGTTCCGACAGCGTATCGTCCACGTCGCCGCCATAAGTCGGACCTTGACCGGGCATTCGCCGCTGCGTTTCGCGCGCGATCTCACGTTCCGGCGCGGGATACCCCGCCGAGGTCGGATAAATCGGCGGCTGCGACTTGGCTTCGTTATTCGCTTGAGCTTGCGGGATATTCTGCGTCTCGACCGGCGTGCGCGGGGGCGGCGCCGCTTTGCGCTCTACCCCGTAGCGCGTGAACAGGTCTGCGACGCGCTGCCGCGCCTGAGCATTGTCCTTCGCTGCGTCTTCGAGCATAGCGATCACGTCCGGGTCGCGCGGGGCAAGCCCCAGCGCTTCCGCGAGGATGTCAATCGCTTCGTCGATGTCGTCGTCGTCTCCAGCGATCTCGATTCGAATGCGCGCGCGCCGCAGCAGACCGCGCACGGTCGCCGCAACCGGAGACGTCGGGTTGCTAATCCGCGCGAGTTCGCCAAACAGCGCCTGCGCGTCGGCTTCATAAGGGGTGTTCTTGGCGTCCGCCAGCAGCGACCGCGCTTGCTTTTCAAGATCAGACACAGCAGCAGCGTCAGCATTTTCAGGCAGCACTTGCACGCTGCGGCGTAGATCGTCAAGCCGTTGTTGGAGTTCAGGCATACTAACCTCATCACGTATTACGAAAGAAAGTTACCCTATTTATGGGAGCGTCACAAGGGCGGATTAACCGCCGGAATCCTGACGCGAACGATAAAGACCCGACTCAAAGCCACAATGATGCAACGCTATATAGGGGGGAAACGCCAACGACGCGCTGTCTTTTGGCAAACGCCCACACCCATAGAGCGCGCCTTACGGCTGGCTTCTTCTTTGCATCCTCTGTGTTCTTTGTGGTTCAATCTTTTTAAATCGCTCACTACTCGGTACTCACCACTATTTTCGGTATAATTCCGCGCATGGAACGGGAAATCGCGCGCGTACTACCTTACATCCTGCTCGGCATGTTCCTGTTGGGCGTGCTGACGCTGTTGGTCGCACTCTACCAGCTTCGCGTTCGCCGCACTGGATCATACTGGTTGCTGCGGCGGCGTGCCGGTGAGCGCGGTGGTCGCTTGTTCCTGATCGCCGTCGGCTTGATCATCGCGTCCCTTACGCTGACCGTCGTCACAGGTTTAGCGGCAGTCGCCTTCAAAAACGTCAATACGCTCATCCATCGCAGCACGGACGACCTTTACGGGATCGTGCTGCCGCCCGACTCCGCTCTGGCGACGACTCAAGTCGCCCAGAGCGTCCTCACCGAGACTCGCCCGCCTGTTACAGCCACCCTTCCCGCAACCGAGCCTACGGCAGCGCTTCCAGCGACGCTGCCACCGCCTACCGAAGCAGCAGCCACCCTTGCCCCGACCGCGACCATCACACCCATCCCGCCGTCGCCCGTTCCACCCACCGAAACGCCCCTAGCGACGACCACGCCTTCACCCACGCCGACCTCGCTCGTCTTATTAGAGCTAACGTCCGCCTTCAACATGACGCCGCGTCCGCCCACCGCCAATTACAGCCTCTCGCTGACCGCCGCCGACACAATCGTCAATCCCAACGGGACGCCGCTTTCGCCCCGCCGCACCTTCGACCTAGGCGTCAAACGTCTCTACTTCTTTATCGCCTTTTCGACGATGGAGAACGGCGTCGCGTGGTCGCGCGTCCTCTACCGTGATGGCGATCCGGTGCAGGGTAATACCTTCTTGTGGAGTTTAGGCGCGGATGGCAACAGTTATTTCTTCTTCGGCGATGAAGCAGGCTACGCCCCCGGTGATTATGAGGTGCGCCTCTTTGTCGGCGATAAAGAAGCGAGTCGCCTCCATTTCGAAGTTAAAAATGATTAAAAACGAAGTTATGTATACGAATACATTAAATTTCATTAGAATTATTCGTATTTTGTCTGGATTACAGTACAATCTTAAGCTTGTGGCTTGTCTCAAAATTTGCAATCATGCTAATAGAATTACCTGTTGCCTGTTTTGCCATTACTGACTTAAGTTCAAATTTGTAGGAATGTTTAACATGGCGCATCAAGTTCTATTTGTCGATGACGATACTCCAACCCGTTACATTTATCGTGAAATTTTATCCCGCTTAGGGCTAGAAGTCACTGACGCCTCTGATGGGCTTCTGGCGATAGAGCAGTTGAGCCGTTCGACACCGTCGGTTGTTATTCTCGATCTCCTTCTCCCGCGAAAATCCGGCATCGAAGTCTTGGAATTCATCTATAGCTGTCCCCGCCTCGCAAAAACGCGCGTCATCATCTTCAGCGCCCAAGATTCGAGCATGGTTCGCAACTTGCGCGACGGAGACATCTTCCTGCAAAAGCCGCTTAGACCTCAGTATGTCCGCGACGCCGTCATGCGCATGGTTTCTTCCGCAGTCGTCGTATCCTAAATACCGCTTCACCCAACAGCCGCAGAGTCACAGCTTTGAACATTTACTAAGTCTGCCCTCCACGATCTCGCCACGCTCGAAATCCTTGCTATACTTTAGTAGATTTTTGTAGGTTTTCGCCTCAGTAGAAGACACGAGGTCAATCGAAATGCAGTCAATCACCCTGCCGCTGATTTTTTCGGTGATCGCCACCGTCATCAGTGGTATTTTTGCTGTAACCGTCCTGCGCCGCTGGCTCGGCGCGCGTCGTGAAGGAAAGCAGCGTCCGCATTCGCTAGCGTGGGGCATCGGGCTGACGCTCTACTGCATCGGCGCGTTTTGTCAGGTATTCCTCTGCTTTACGTGGAGTCCGATCTTGTTCGCGCTCTGGTACTGGACGGGCGCGCTTGCGGTCGCCCCGTGGCTTGGGCAGGGAACGATCTTCCTGCTCGTGCGTCGTGGCAGCATTGCCCGCAACGTTCAAATGGCGCTGCTGCTGGTCTGCATCATGACGCTGCCTTGGGCGCTCTTTCTCACGCCGCTGAACGGCAGCGCGTGGCAGCCCGGCATCGACATGACCGTCATTATTAATCAGGTCATGCAAAAGGGCGGCGTGCGCGGCTTCGTCCCCGTCATGAACGTATGGGGGACGCTGGCGCTCGTCGGCGGCGCGATCTATTCAGCCGTCTTGTTCCACCGCAAAGAGATTCTCCGCAGCCGGATGGTCGGCAATTGGCTGATCGCGGCAGGCGGCTTACTACCCGCGCTCGGTGGCGCACTCGTTCGCTTCGATCTGGTGCAGTTTAACTATCTCGGCATCATGCTCGGCGTGATCTTGATCTTCCTCGGCTTCCGCATGACCGCCAATAGCCCGGACGACGCCCGCGTCGCCAAGCCGCGTCGTGCCGCCGCCGTAGGAGATTGATCAGCGTGAATGACCTCTATCCACTGCTGCACACGCTGCACTACTGGTTGAGCCGCATCGGTTTGATCGCTGGAATGGTCATGCTGCTGGTCGCCATCTACATCGGCTTGATCCGTCACGGCGACGTCACCCGATGGTTTCGGCGCGGCGTCTACACCATGATCGGCTTTGTCGGCGTTGAATTTGTAATTGGCTTGGTCATGTATTTGATCGGTGGGCGTCCTTACGAGGACGTCCACCTGATTTACGGGGTCGGCACGCTGCTCGCGCTGCCGTTTTTTGTCTTTGTCGAAACAACCGCCCGGAAGCGCCCCGCGATGGGCAGTTACATTTGGGGCTTCGCCCTGATCGTGGGCATCATCGTCCGCAGCATCATGACCGGCGCCGCACGTTAGATTTCCCCCTCTTCATGCGAATGGAGAGGGGCAGGCAAGGCGAGCTTCTCAACCAACGCCTACGACAGCGGAATCCAGAACCCGAAGCGGCTGCCTTTACCCTGATCGCTCTCGACCCACACTTCGCCTTGATGCCGCTCAATGATCGTCTTGACGAGGCTCAAGCCCAGCCCGCGCCCTTCGATACCCTCTGACCCAGCCTGTTTGGCGCGGTAGAACGTCTCGAAAATGCGCGGCAGATGCTCTTTCGGGATGCCGATCCCGTTGTCCTCGACGCTGAAGTTTAAGCAGCCATCCTGCGCGAACGCGCTGATCGTCACCCGTCCGCCTTCCGGCGTGTACTTGAGCGCGTTGCCGATCAAGTTCTCCATCGCTTCGCGGATCAGCACCGGATTAATCGTCACCGCGGGCACGTCGTCAAGCCAGACATCCATATCAAGTTCGTGATGCTTCTGCGCCGCCACCGGACGCATGTGATCAACCGCCGTCTCGATTAATTCGGAAAAGTCGACCTGCTGATGCAGTTCCAACGGCGATTTACGAATCTGCTCGACCCGCAGCAGGTCGTCGAGCAGCCCCTGCATCCGTTCCGTCGCCCGTTGAATCGCATTCAGGTATTCCTGCGTCGGCGAGTCTTCCGGCGTATCCAGCGCAATCAAGCTGCAATAGCCCACGATCAACGCCAGCGGACTGCGCAAATCGTGCGATGCCATCTTCAGCATCTCGTCCTTGAAGCGATTGAGGTCGCGCATCGTCGTAATGTCGCGCAAAATCACGATGTAGCCCGCTGTATCGCCGGACGGATGTTCCCACGCCGAAACCGTCACCAGAAAGTCGCGCCGCTGCCGTTCGGATCGCGTCTCGAACGACCACGTTTGCCCATTCTGCACTGGATTCTCAAGGATTTCCAATACGCCGCTGAACATGGTGTCGAGGTGCAGGTAATTCGCCAACGGCTGACCGATCAAACTGCCGCCCTGTTCGCCGTTCATTAAGCGCGCCGTCGTATCGTTGACCAGCACGATCTTGCCCGCTTCGTCCAGCACCAGCAGATAATCGGGAATCGTATGCAGGATCGTTTCAAGCTGTTGCTGTTGTTGCAGCATTCGGTTGAACAACTGCGCGTTGCGCACGGCAACCGTCGCCTGATTGGCGATAATCGTCACCAGCCGCAGGTGATAATCCGTGAAATGTCCCGGCGTCGGGTGCAGAATCGTCAAAACCGCCAGCACCTCGTCGTTATACAAAAACGGGATGCACAATGCCGACCGCGCCTGCGAATTGCTATCAGGGAAGATAAACCAGCGCTCATCTTGGGTGGTGTCCGCGATGATCGCGCCCTGTTTATTTCGAAACACCCAGCCCGCCAAGCCCTTGTCGAGCACGCGGCGCGCAAAATGAATCGAGCGTTCTTGCTTCAAATCTGGCGGGGTTGACAACGATAAATTTCGAACGAAAATTTGTCGCCAATCCTCAACGTATTCAGGGTGCAGGATCAGGCTCACTTGTTCTGATCCAACTGCCTTCCCCATGAGTTCGATCACGCGCTCCAGCACGCGATCCTGATCAAGCACAGTGAGCATCTGTGAGACTTCGGCGAGCAATTCGAAATCTTCAAGTGACGGACGCTGTATCGATTCAGACATCATGCTGTACCATGAATTCCCCATTGTTGATGTATTAAGTGAAGCATACTGCATCCCATCGCGCAAATAAATAACTTATCCCCTTAATTGGTGAAAATTGCGGAATTTTTCGCAATTGGGATGTGTCAACGGCTCTGGCAGCACGCCAATCTGCCAGAGCCATTGATTGCAGTGTCCACTTCAATTTATTACAGAGTGGCGGAATGTGCCAATAATCCGGTCAGCAGCGCGACGCAGGAGTCCACGTCGTTGATGTCAACCGTCTC
>JBBSNT010000239.1:0-6831 GCA_038260485.1 Aggregatilineales bacterium
GCTGTTGCTGCTTGCGCTTGACCTTCTTAAGCGACGCTAAATCGTCCGGCTTGATCACGACTTTCGGCGCTTCAGGCACGGCGTTAGGACGTGCGCCTTCCAGCTTGAACAGCAAACGGTTCGCCCCGCTGTGCTGTGGCTGGAGGTCGAGCGCCCAGCGCAAACACTGAATCGCCTTTTCGTCAGTCGGGCAGGCTTGAGCCGCCAAGCACCAAACGTCAGCACTCGGCTGATCCTTCAGCAGCGGACGCAGCAGCGTTTGCGCCCTCGCTTTATCGCCCTCTTTGAGCGCCTCACGGATCGGTTGCAGCGGGTCAGGCGGCATCACAGGTTTCCTTCAAGCAAAATGTTATTTAAAATACTGTTCCTGAATCATATTTCCTGAGCATAGTCCTATTCACATAGGAAACAATACACCAATCTGACCGAATAAAGCTTCCGTGTCTGCTTTACCAGCATCCCCGCGCGCGAACAAATCAGCTAAATCCACTTCCGTCTTTCTTGGTGCGCTTGGCGGTTAAACCTCTTTTTTATGCCTTTTCTGTGTCCTTTATGGTTCACGTTTCGTTATACGCCATTACGAAAACCCCGCTCTCCAAGCCGTGAGAGAGCGGGGTCAACCAAATATAGTGCGATGCTCACTACTCTATGACGCAGCATCCCGAATTGTGAAACACCTGCCGCCAACCGAGACGGGAGTCCGCCAAACGCGCCGCTCCTACTGTGCAGCCTCAATCGTGAAGCTGCTGCCCGCGCCACGTCCATAGACCTCAGGGAAGTAGAACTCGTAGCCCGTCGGCGGAATCACGTTGTACTCGCCCACCAGACCCGCGCGGATGCTGTAGACATATTCATACGTTCCGGCGGGCAGATAGGTGCTGTAGAGCACGACCTTCTCGTCACGGAACTCGATGTTGCTGAAATACCACCAGCCCCAACCCTGACTGAGCGGGTTCGCCGGATTCAGTTCCGGCTGCGTGCCGATCTGCTGGCTGGTATTCAGGTTCGGGTCCACCGCGTCCGCGCCCGCCGGAATCGGGTCTTCGATGATCACGTAGTGCAGGTCGTTCGGTGCGATCACCGTCAGCCGCACTTGCAGCGTATCACCGACCTGCGCCGACGTGACCGGCTCGCTGCTCCCCGCCATCGTGTAGCGCCGCTCGACGATCAAGCCGTGATCGAGCGGCTCGACCTGCGGCACAGGCAAGAAAACCCGCAAGTGTGCCGTGTAATAGAGCACGCCATCGCCATCCGTCCGCCCGATCACAAGGCTGTTGACCTGATCGGTCAGCATGTCGCTGACCTGCACTTGCAGGTTGATCGACTCGCGCACGTCGGCTTGCGTCACCGCATCCTGCGCCAGCGACTCGCCGTTGAACTCGGCGCTGTAGCTGTAATTAGGGTTCAGTTCGCCGCTGACGACCATCCAGTCGGTCAAGCTCATCACCGCCCATGCCGTTTCCTGTGTCGTCTCCCACGAGTCCGCCCGCCGTTCGACCATCAGGTAGCGCACCACGTTCGGGATTAAGTCGCTCTCCGGCATGATCTCGACCAGCGCTTCGAGCACAATCGCCGTCGTCCGCGTGTCGGTGTTCCAATTCCAGTAATCCTGATGGTCCTCGTTCCAGTGCGCGCCGGTCGCGCTGATCGCCGCGCTGTTGACGAGATCAGACATCAGCACGTCCGTCCGCGATGGGTCGTTCGCGTCGATTATATGGAACGTCAGCGCGAGGAAGACTTTCGCGTAATCGCTCAGACGGTCACGGCTTTCGTAGAGCGTCGTCGTCCGCGCCACGTCAGGATCACCCGCCCGTGCCAGCGCGTACAGCACGAACGCTTGGCGATTCAACTGCCACGTCTCGACGTTCAGCCCCGGCGTGATGAACCCACCACGTAGGAAATTACGCGCGTTGCGGATCGCCTCGCTGCTGACGTTAAAGCCCTGCGCCTGTGCTTCGCTCAAGCCGATCAGCGCGTAAGCCGTCGTCAGCGGGTTGCTGGCGTCTTGCACGAACCAACCCCAGCCGCCATCAACCTTTTGCTCGGCGTAGAGCCGCTGCAAAGCGAAGCTGACGTTGCTGTCGAGCTGCGCCTTCAGGTCGGCATCGTCGAGCTTGAGGCTCGCCAGCGCGCGATAGGTCATGATGTTGGGCAAGAAGCGGCTGACCGTCTGCTCGACACACTGATACGGATAATTTTGCAGATAGGTCAAGCCGTCAATCGTAGTCGCCGCCAGCGACGGATCGAGTTCGACATCAAGCTGTCCCTGCGTGACGTCCATGTTCTGCGGCAGGCTGATACCTTCAGTGCGGTCGCCGCCTTCGCGCAGCACACCGCCCGTCCCGACCGTCTCCGGCACTTCGTACTGGTAAACAGGCAGCGTCCGCGCATCGCCTTGACCCAATGGCGGCTTGCTCGCGTCCGTATATGCGCCATCATTCCCGCTGGCGAAGAAGGTCAAATCGACGTTTGCCACGTCATCGACCGTCACCCACCAATCGACCCGCGCTTGCTGCCCCGCCGCGATCTGGACAGTCTGCGTCGCGGGCGTATTAGCGCCAAATGTCACACCTTCGCTTTGCAAACTCACGTCCACCGACAACTCTTGTCCGCTGTTGTTGTTGACCACCGCACCAAGCGACACTTGATCGCCGACGACGAAGAAACGCGGCGTCACCGGACGGATTAAGACGGGCTTGGTGCTGATCAAGTCGTAAGTATTCTGCCCGACCAGCATCGGTTCGTCCGCGCTGCCCGCCGTGACCGCCCGCGCATCGAGCCGCCACGTTGTCAGGTTGTCCGGCAGCGTCACGCTAAAGGTCGCCGTGCCGTCCGCCCCCGTGACGATGCTGGCGTTCCAGTACGGCGTATCGACGAACTCCTGCCGGATGTCGAAGATGCCGCCTTCACCAAAGCCGCCACCGCCACCCTTGATCGTGTCCAGCACCGTCTGTGTGATCTGATCGACGTTGATCGTCAGCGGCGTTGAGGTGCGCACGCTGTCGCCTTGCAACCCGTAGAAAGTATCGAGCAACTTACCGCTGTTCGGGTCAGAGATCGTCAGCACCGCGAGGTCGGTCAAGCTCACACCGACTTCCGCCTGCACCGCATTGCCCTCGAAATCGGTCGTCTTGACCGTGTAATCGAGCGTATCGCCCGGACCTGCCTGTTCAGTATCGGTCGAAATGGCGACGTTGATTTCACGCCGCACGTTGCCGACGTTCAACTGCACCAGCCCCATTCGGAACGCCGCCACCGGATTATTCGCATCCACACCCTTGACCAGCACCACGCTGACGAACACGTTCGGCACGTCCTCGTCGGTGATCGGCAGGTGATAGACGTAGGAGTTGCTGGTCATTGTGATGTGTTCGGCTTTGAGCACGTCGCCGCGCTCGACCGTGATCAGCGCTTCAGTCGTCCCTTGAAATGGCGATGCGATCAGGATTTCCGCCGTGTCGCCAACGCTGTAGTCTTTCGCGTCCGCCACGAGGTCGATCCGGTTGCTATTCTGCTGCCGCCACGTCACATACTCGCGGCTCGACACCCAGATCGAGTTACTGGCGACAATCGCATTGCCCTGTGGATCGCGCGTCTTGGCGGTGATCTTGAAGATGCCGCCGTTCGGGGGCGTGAAGTTGAAGACCGCTTTGCCGTCCGCGTCGGTCGTGACACCGCCACTCGTCACCGGAATTTCCTCAACTTCATACGTCCACGTCGTCCGACCGAGTTCATCTTCTTCCTGCACGCTCGACCAGCGCCGCTCGACCACGTCCACAGCTACTGGCTGACCGGCAATCGGCTGGCTCTCCCAGTCCACGAGGATCAGGTTTGCGCCCGTCTCACTCCCCGATGTGACGACGTATTCCTGCGGCTGAACGCCGACGTACCACAAACCCTGATGCACGACCACGCTCGTCCGTCCACTCACCGCTTGATCGCTGGCGTCGGTGACGGTCGCCTCAATCGTGAAGGTCTGGCTCATCGTCGCGTCTTGCAAGTCCGCCGGGAACGAGATCGTCAGGTGACCATCGACATCGGTCACGCCTTCGCCGCTGGTCACCAAACCGTAATCGCCGCTGCCGTAGAACTCTCCCGGCGAAGCGTCGGCATTAAAATCCTCGAAGCTGTAGTACCCGTCGCCCGTGAAAGCGAAGCTGTAGGGCTGCGCCGTCACATTGTATTCAACGTTCGCACCGCCCACCGCGCCGCCAAAGAAATACGTGCTATCGACGACCACGTTGATCGTGTCGCCTTGTACCACTTCGCCCTGCTGCTGCGTCACGTCCACCTGAAACTCCGGCGCGCGGTACTCCGCGACGCTGAAGTTGATCACTCCGGTCGATGGATAGTAGTTTTCTTCCTCACCCGGCAGCGTAGCGACAATCCGGTAGTTGCCCAGCGACGCATCCGTCGCAAGATCGAATTCGCTGCTGAAGGTGCCGTAGGGCGTTAACGGCAAATCCTGCTGGTAGACGACTTCATTCTGGTCGTCGTAGATCGTCACGCTGATGTTGGTGAAATCCGGCGGCGTATAGGTCACGTCATCCTGCGCCCGCACCACACCCCGAAAATAGACCGGCTGGTCAGGGCGGTAGATCGGGCGGTCAGTGTATAGGTAACCCCGATAATCTTCCGGCGAATAGTTGCCGTTGATGCCGAAGTACCACGAGTCGAGTCCGTCCGACCAATCCGTCGAAGCGATCCCAAACTGATCGTTCGTTTTCAGCACCGCGATGCGCGGATCGTACAGGTTCTCTGCGGGCGGCACGTCCAACTTCAGCAGACCCTCTGCATCGGTCACGCCGCTGGCGATCACGCGCGTGCCGCTGCCGAAGATCGAAATCGGCGCGTTGGCAATCGGTTCACCCGTATTGACGTCCGTCGCCCAGACCATCAAACTGCCCATCGAATACTTGAGCGTCAAGTTCGCCGTCGCCACGATCAACACGTGTTTACGCGCCTGCGATCCATTTCGCTCGGTTTCCGGCGACGTGGCTGTCAGCAGGTATAGACCGGGGTTCAGCGCTTCGCCGTCCGCCTGCGTGATCACGACTGGCGTTTGCGCGGCGGCATCGCGCAAATCGATGAAGTATTCGTCACCCGCCGCGCCGGAGATTCCTTCAGCGACCCACGCCGTTTGTCCGTCGCGCAGCGTGACTTCCCACCAGAGCATACTATTCGCGCAAACCGGTCCACCCGTAATCGGCAGAGCGTAGTCTTTGTACAGCGAGTCGATCACTGTGCCATCCGGCGCGCTGGCGCGGGCGCGCAGCGGGTCAGGGTCGCTGGTCACGATTGCCGCATCACCAACGCGCACCCGGGACGGCGGTGCGCCGGGGCAGTCAATAGCACTGCCGCCGAGATTGAGCAGTTCGTAACGACGCATATCCGGCGGCGCGACCGACTGAATCGACCACGTTCGCAAACGGTTGCTCAAGCCCGTTTGGATGGCGTCTGCCGCGTTGTAGTAGTGCTCACCCGTTAGCGCGCCAACGAGGGAATCCTGCGCCACGCTGTACAACGAGAGGTCGATCTTGCTGACGTTGAGGTGCGTTAGAAACAGCCGCGTCTGGTCGTTGTAAGCGTTGTAGAAGCCGATCTCGCCGGGAACTTGCAGGTTCACTTCGGGGTCATACGGCGCGGTCGCGTAATGAACGACCCGCCCTTCTTTGGTCGGATTCCCATAAACGTCTTCCATCCCCGCCGTGATCGTCACGGTGTACTCCGTGCTCGCGTCGGTCGGGTACGAAAGCGAATAGCTGTTATCGTAATCGCTGTAGTAGGTGTCGAAATCGCGCTGCGGTTCAGGGCTAATCGTAACGTGATCGCGCAGCGTATCGGGGTTCATCGGCGAGGCGAAGTAGATGCGGAAGCCGCCGTAAGGATAAACGCCCATCTCGCCGTCCGCCGGATCAGTGTTGATCACCATTGGATAGGGCACAGCCTCAAACGACCACGCCGTCTGTCCTTCCAACGCCGTGCCGCCGCCCTCCGGCAGCGGCAGATTGCCCGTGAATTCAGCACTGTAGCGCGTGCCGATGCGTAAGTCCGCGTCCGGGATAAAGCGGAAACCCGCTCCATCGCCCGACCAATCGAACGTTCCGGCGACCTTGCTGCTGGCGGGCTGTCCCTGCTCATGCAGGCTGAAACTCGCCTCAACGCTCGCTTGATCCATCGGCTGGTTGAAGCGCACTTGCAGCGACCTATCGAGCGCCACGCCGGACGCACCATCGCGCGGCACAACCTCGCTGATCGTCGGCGTCACGGTCGTGAACGACCACGAGTACGCGCCCGATAACTGTGCCCCATCGACCGCTGTCAGGCTCGCATCGACCGTGACGCTATAGGTCGTGCCGCCTTGCAGTGCCGGATCAGGATGAAAGACGTAGATCGAGGTATTCAGCCATTCGCCCTGCCCGCTAACCGTTGGTGAGAAGCTGAGCGGCTGCGGCAGCGTGTCGGCGTCTTCGCTGACGCCCAGCGGCACGACCGGACGGTTGAAGATCACCGTGATCGTCGAGTCGGTTTCAACGCCGTTGCTGCCGTCCGCCGGCAGGATTTGCGTCACCGACAGGGCATCGGTCGTCGGGCTTTCCGTTTCAGCAGGCGTCAGAGTCGTATCTTGCTGCGCCGCCGTCCCGCCCACACTCAGCAAGAGCAGCGCCAACAGCGCAAATAGAGTTATTCGGCGCATGAGTAATCCTGTCTGGCAGTAAAGGATAAATAAACGCGCGCAAGCGAATCAAGCAGGCGGTTACGCGGCTAACTTGTATAGAACTGATTCAAACTATTTGATTGAGCAGGATGGATAGTGCATCATGAGAGAAA
>JBBSNT010000240.1:0-6826 GCA_038260485.1 Aggregatilineales bacterium
AGGTGAAAGACTTCACGCACCACGCTGAAGACATGTTCGCGCTTGATCATTTCAGTAGGCAGAAAGTCGCGCATCCCTTTGGGCAGGCGCGGCTTGATCTTGGCTTGGGGCATCAGCGGCTCTCCTTGATTGATGTCATACAGGATCGAGACATAAAAAAAGCGCAGACTCTCGTCCGCGCTTCGGTTTCATGAATCGTCGAACGCTAACCAGAGTCAGGCATCGGTATTCAGATGATGAAGGTGGCGTCCACTATGCAGCATGTAAAATCGTCCTCACAAAGATAATTCGAGTATAAACGCGCTCGTAAAGGATTGCAAACAACCAGACAAGCGGTTGAACAAGCAGTTGGGCACACAGTGAAACCTATCGATAACTAAGAGCGGCACAGCACGACGAAAAAGCTATAATGAAACTATCCGTCTTCCATAACGGGTAGAGCGAAAAAAGTGGAATAGTTGGGGGCAATGATGTTACCGATTGTGACGTTATCTTCTGAAGACTATGCTGCCGGGCAGCTCACTGAGGAGACTCTGTCAGAGGCGACCCGTTTGTTTAATCTACATGGCACGTTAGTGATCAAACAGGCGTTTGATGTAAACCTGATCCAGACGATGCACGCCGCGTTCATGGAACACTACCAACGCTATCTCACCAACAAGCGTCACGCCGACGCCCTGCATGTGGGCGATAAACGCTTCATGGTGACCGTAGCGCTCGAAGCCCCTTTTGATAATCCGTCGCTCTACGGAAATCCATTCGTCGCACCTATCCTGAAAACCCTTCTAACCCGCCATTATCTGCTGCGCGGTTTTGGCGCAGTGGTTTCGCTGCCCGGTGCAAAGGCGCAGCATGTCCATCGCGATTTTCCCGGCTTATTTCCAGAAACGCCGATTGACGCCATGCTGCCCTGTTTTGCCATCACCTTGATCGTCCCCTTGATCGAAGCCAATGAGACGACTGGAACCACCCTTGTTTGGCCCCAAACGCACCGCATGAGCTTAGAGAAAGCCGCTGAGGTCAAGCCGGAAATGCCGATCCTCGAACTTGGAGATTGTCTGCTCAATGATTTCCGCTTGGTGCATGGCGGTTCACCCAATAATTCGGATCAAGTGCGCCCGATTCTCTATAATCTCTACACCCGACCTTGGTTTCAAGACTCCGCCAACTACTCGAAGCAGGAGCCGCTGCAAATTTCCCCCGAAACCCTCAACGGAGTTCCAGAGGAGCATCGCCACCTGTTCGTGCATAACGTATCGGGCAATCGAGTTTCCGACCACACGTAAAAACGGGCTGTGAGGAATATCGGAGATATGCGATTTAAAACTTGGCTGCGTGGCTCTAGGGAGCGCAGTTTTCTTCCCCCCCCCCAACTTGTTGGGACACCCGCCTTGTGTAGGAGAGGGGAAGGCAAACCACAGGTTTCACGGGGTGAGGGGCTGCGGCATCACCTCAGTATTGCCTACTCCCGTACAGCGGCAGATGGGGCAGCTAGAATGCCGCCCCGCAAGCGAGAGCTTTAGTCGCCGCTGACCGCTGCCGACTCGCGCGCCTGTCGCGCCGTTTCGCGCAGTTGATCGTAGTGGTCGTACTCGTGCCTCAAGCCGAACACAAAAGCGGTCACGGCATTGACCGCACCAATCTTGGCGGTGAAGCGCTCGGAAAGCTCGCGGAACACCTCAAGGTGCGGCGGGTCAGCCCACGCATCGAGATAAGCCAGTCGCATCCGGCGGCTTTCCTCGATCCGTTGGATGACCTGCGCGCGCGTTTTCAGCGTATGCCAATCCGGTTCATAGCGTAAACGCGGTTCAGGCGTGTACACGATCCCGCGCGCGAGGATCGAACTGACCGCCACCCATTCCTCAGCGCTGGCGGTGACGTGCGCGACGATGTGCGCCAGATTCCAGCCCTGATACCGTTCTTCCGCTGGCGCGAATTGATCGTCTGCCGCTGGATCGTCGGGAAAGAAGGTCACCTGTGCGTCGTCAGCATCGCCAATAATCGACAACATGAGATCAAGACTTTCGTTGGTGAAATGACGCAAATCATTGAGACTGAACTGCTGAGAAAAATCCGCAAGCTTGACTGTTTCATCGCTGACCGGGGAAAAATCAATTGACACTATAAGACTCCTTCATGATCAATAGAGACACTATCACTATAGAGCGGCACTTCGCCTGAAATCTTTCGTAATTTCCCATTTTGGATGGTACACTGCGCGGAAAATTAAACTGAGATTCGGTTAATCAACAAGGATGTCTCATGCTAACCCCTGTTGAACAGATGCTCTTTATCATCCTCGCTCTCTTAGCCGTCGGCGCGGCTTACGCGGGCTTCAAAGAGATGGCGGACGTCATCGGGCGCGGGCAGCGCAGCCTCTACCTCGACCACCTGCCCGCCCGCGTTTTTACGGCGCTGCGCGTCTACATTACTCAGAACACCACCCTCAAAATGCGCCGCCGTTGGGTCACCAGCCTCTTTCACCTCGCCGTCGTCTGGGGCTTCACTTATTATTTCCTCGTCAATGTCGCCGACGTCATCGAGGGCTTCTTCCCCAATTACACCTTTTTGGGCGACGCCGGTATCTTCAGCGACCTCTACCGGCTCGGCGGTGATCTGTTCAGCGTTGCCGTGATCGTAGGCGTCATTTACCTGATCATCCGGCGTTTTTACCTGCCCTCGCGTAAAGAACTGACCTTTCACGCCAACGTGCTGCTCCATCCGAAAGTCCAAAACGGCGCGATCCGCCGCGACTCGCTGATCGTCGCCTTCTTCATCCTCATTCACGTCGGGTCGCGCTTTTTGGGGCAGTCGGTCGATGTCGCGGCATCCGGCGCGGACCTCATGCGCCCGTTTGCGACCCTCCTCTCGCCGTTCTGGGGCGGCTTGAATGCCGACGGTCTGCTCGTCTTGCAGCACCTGTTCTGGTGGCTGGCGCTAGGCGCGATTCTGCTGTTCATCCCCTACTTCCCCTATACCAAGCACCTGCACCTGATCATGGCGCCGATCAATTTCCTGACCCGCCCGCGCCGCACTTCGATGGGCGAAATGCTGAAGCTGGATTTCGAGGACGAGACGCGCGAACAGTTCGGCGCGAACAAGCTCGAAGACCTCGATCAGACCCAGATCCTCGACGCCTTCGCCTGCATCATGTGCAATCGCTGTCAGGACGTGTGTCCGGCTTACGTGACGGGCAAAGAACTCTCGCCCTCAGCGCTGGAGATCAACGAGCGCTACATGATCCGCGACCAGATGAGCGAACTCGCGGCAGGTGCGCCCTCGCGCAATCCCCTGATGAACTTCGCCATCAGCGAATCAGCGGTCTGGGCGTGTACGTCCTGCGGCGCGTGCATCGACATTTGTCCGGTCGGCAACGAGCCGATGTTCGACATCCTCGACATCCGCCGCGACGCCGTGCTGACTCAGGGCGAATTCCCCGCCGAACTGCAAAGCGCCTTCAACGGCATGGAACGGCAGGGCAACCCCTGGGGCAACCCGCGCACCGAGCGTTTCCAGTGGGCGAAAGACATTGACGTCCCAACCGTCGAGGATAACCCCGACTTCGACGTCCTCTACTGGGTCGGTTGCGCCCCTAGCTACGATCCGCGCGCGCAACTCACCGCCCGTGCCTTCGTCAAGGTCATGCAGGCGGCGGGCGTCAACTTCGCCGTCTTGGGCGAAATGGAGAACTGTACCGGCGATTCGGCGCGGCGAGCAGGCAACGAGTATCTCTATCAGGAACTCGCGGCGGGCAATGTCGAAACCATCAACGAGGTTTTCGGCGCGAAGCAGCGCCGCATTGCCGTCACCTGCCCCCACTGTTTCCACAATTTGGGCAAGGAATATCACCCGTTCGGCGGCGATTACGAAGTCGTCCACCACACCGAACTGATCGACGAACTGATCGAGGCGGGCAAGCTGCCCAAATCAGCGCATCCGGCGAACCAACCCAACGTCACCTTCCACGACCCCTGCTACCTGGGGCGGCACAACGATGTGATCGACGCCCCACGTGACGCCCTCGCCAGCACAGGCGTCAACCTGATCGAGATGCCGCGCAGCGGGAAGCGTTCGTTCTGCTGCGGCGCGGGCGGCGCGCAGTTCTGGAAAGAGGAAGAACCGGGCGACAAAGCCGTCAACGTCGAGCGCTACGAGGAAGCGGCAGCCACCGGCGCGGAGATCGTGGCGACAGGCTGCCCCTTCTGTATGCAGATGTTCGAGACGGCGCATTCGACGCTCGGCACAGGTCCTATCGTCAAGGACGTGGTCGAACTGATCGCGGAGCGCCTGCTAAATTAGCGCATTCTATAGCTGTCCGGCGCGAAATCGAGCGTAGCGAAATAATCTTCGACCGTCTCGGCGCGCCGGATACGCTCGACCGATCCGTCGCTGCGCAGCAGCAGTTCCTGCGGGCGCAACCGACCGTTATAGTTGAAACCCATCGCCTGACCATGCGCCCCTGTGTCGTGGATCACCAGCAGATCGCCGTCGTCGATGCGCGGCAGCGCGCGCTGAATGGCGAACTTATCGTTGTTCTCGCACAGCGCGCCAACCACATCGACCGTTTCCATTTCCCCGCCCGATTCCTTGCCCACCACGTCAATCTGATGATACGCCCCGTACATGCCGGGACGCATCAGCGCCGCCATCGTCGCATCGACGCCCACGTAAGTGCGATACGTTTCTTTGCGGTTGATCACCCGCGTCACCAGCACGCCATGCGCGCCAGCCAGGTAACGTCCGCTCTCCATGTACAGCGCCGGAGCAGTACCGTGCTGCGCTTTGAAATCATCCAGCAGACTCGCTGCTTCACGCCCTAGAGACTCAACGTCAAGCGGCGCATCCTCCGGGCGATACGGAATCCCTAACCCGCCACCGATGTTGATGAACTCGAAGCGAATCCCCAACTCGCCCATCAGCCACGCCGCGAGGTCGAGCAGCATCCGCGTCGTCTCGACCATATAGGCATAGTCGCGCTCGTTCGAAACCAGCATCGTATGCAGACCAAAGCGGCGCACCCCACCATCCCGCGCGCGTCGATACGCCTCAGCGATCTGCCCATCGCTGACGCCGAACTTCGCTTCTTCCGGCTTGCCAATGATCGCGTTACCGGGTCGTTTCGCGCCGGGGTTATAACGAAAGCACAGCAAATCCGGCAGCACAGGCAGCTTGTCGATCAGGCTGATGTCGTCCAAATTGAGGATGCAGCCGCCCGCACCAAGCGCCGCCTCGAACTCGTCCGCCGACGTATTGTTCGACGTGAACATGATGTCACCGCCGCGCGCGCCCACCTGCCGCGCCAGCATCAATTCGGGGATCGAACTGCAATCGAAGCCGAAGCCCATGTCACGGATGATGCTCAAAACCTGCGGATTCGGCAGCGCCTTGACCGCGAAGAACTCGCGGAAATCCGCCACGCCCGAAAATGCCGCTTGCAAGCCGCGTCCCGTTTCACGGATGCCCGCCTGATCATAAATGTGAAAGGGCGTCCCGAAGTGCGCGGCGATTGCTTCGAGAGTCGGAAACAGGCGCTGCTTGAACGAAGCGGACATCGGCATAGCAAAACTCCAGTGTGGCAAACACAGCGCGAGTCGCAGGACTCACGCCGTCAAATTAGTCATGTACAGCGATTGTGCCCGATGCCAATCAAGCCGTCCACTGCTCACCAGCGACAGGAGGAGAAACATCAAGGGCACTGGCTTTGAGCCACCTGCGAGGCAATCCTAGCGATGCTAAAGTGCGTTGCCGGATGTTTTTGTAGGGGCATTCATTAACTATAACGCCCCTACGGAGTATAGCGATCTTCGTGGATTTCTTTCGATACTTTAAGCATCCCTATCCCCGCCGCGATGCCTCGACCGCCATCCGCAGGCTCTCCAGCCCATCGCTCCCCGTCACCGCCAGCACATGCTGAGGGTCAGCGATGGCTTTCGCCAAATCACGCATCCCCGCCTGAATCGACTTGCGATACACGCTCAATTTCCCTTCAGGGGCGCTCGCCCGCGCGAAGGTGCGTCCGTCGCCGCGCCGCACAATCTCAACCGTCCCCGGCAGGTAATCCTGAAGCGCGTCGAAGTTCAAAGGCATCGAGATTTCAATCGACGTCGGCACCCACTCGTGCAGCGTGATGTAGCCCTGCTCGAACGCCAGTGTCACCGTCGTCTGCTCCGTCTGTCCGTTTTGGTCGAAAGCGTGATAGAAGTGTGCCGCCGCCTCATCATATTGTGCCAGCGCCTCAACGCGATCAATCGCCCCATCGCCCCGCGTATAGCGCGTCGAGGCGCTAATTTCGCCGCTGACACCC
Source organism: Aggregatilineales bacterium (assembly GCA_038260485.1). GTDB lineage: Bacteria > Chloroflexota > Anaerolineae > Aggregatilineales > Phototrophicaceae > Flexifilum. The sequence continues at coordinate 6,305 of JBBSNT010000240.1, forward strand.
GCCACCCACGCGAAAGCGTCGAAGAAATGTACCCCGTGCTCGATCCAGATACCGCCGCTTTTCGCCTCATCCCAGAACCAGTGATCGGCGGGCAAATCGAGTCCCGCAGCGTGATTCGCCAAATCCATGTGCCGCAGCGCGCCCAACACACCGTCACGACGCAGCGCAGCGGCAGCCGCCCAGAACGGATTGTGGCGCATGACGTAATCGACCGTCAGCCGCACGGCGTTGCGCGCCGCCGCATCGATCAGCGCTTGCCCTTGCTCGACGGTCAGCGCCAGCGGCTTTTCGCAGAACAAATGCTTGCCCGCGTTCAGCACCCGCAGCCCTTGATCGCCATGCAAGTAGGGCGGCGTGTTCAGCGCGACGATTTCCACTGCCGCATCGTCCAACAGCGCGTCGAGGCTCTCATAAGCCGTCGCGCCGTACTTGCCCGCCAGCGATGCCGCCCGATCAGGAATCACGTCAGCAATCGCCGCGATCCGCACGTCCTTCAGTTTCGCGAAAGCATCAAGGCAAAAG
>JBBSNT010000241.1:0-6823 GCA_038260485.1 Aggregatilineales bacterium
AAGAGAGCGCCGGTTCTTTCGAATTGACGATTGAACGGGTGGCAATTGGTGCGCCAACGGGACTGCCGAGCGAGCAGGTAATGTTGGGCACGCTCAAAGCCGGTGGCACGTTCACGACGACCTTCGAGGCTCAAGCGGGTGATTACGTGACTATTTCGGCGCGGGGGTTAACGACAGGTTTCGACTCTTACGTCGCGTTGGTCGATGCCGCCGGAACGGTACTGATCGACAACGACGATCACGGGACAAATTCGGCTGATTTGGCGTTCTACGACTCACGTATTCCCAACTACTACATCACCGCAGACGGGACGTACACGGTCGAAGTGTCGGGTTACGGCGACAACGGCGGTACATTCGGGTTGACCATCGGGACGCTGCGCTAAAAGATAGTGCTGAGTAACGTGAGTTATGGACAAGGAGCTTGAGCGAGGAATTTTCCGCGTAGGGGCACGGCACGCCGTGCCCCTACAAGGGACAAAACTACTCTAGGATAGGCGTATAGTAAGGGCGTTTAAGGCTTGCCAAGCAAGCACAACGCCCTTACTTTCTATTTCTCGCCCTAATGCGCTCCGCGATAATCTTTTCAGCACTCAGCCCGCTCCTCGTTATCCCTCGACTTCAAACAGGCGCAGCAGCTTGAGCGCGATTTGCAGGTTTGTCCGCACCAGCGGATCGCTCAGTTTCGCGGCGCAAATTTCCTCGATGCGCGTCAAGCGATAGTTGAGCGTGCTGCGGTGGATTGTCAGCATGTCCGCCGTCTGGACGCCGTTGCCGCCTGCATCAAGATAGACTTCGAGCGTGTGGAACAGGTCAGCCTGCTGTTCTTCATGCAGCCGTCGCAGTGCTGGAACGAACGGGTTCGCTGCCAGCGACTCCTCGCCAGCGCGATAGAGCGTATGCAGATAGCCGAGATCGTCAAAGGTGACGGTGCCGCGCTCGTCGTCAAGCCGCCGCGTGATGGTCAGGGCATCACGGCACTGCGTATGCGCCGCCGCCATGCCTTCCGGCGTGCAGTGGATGCCGCTTACGCTCAGGCGAATAGTTCCGCCTTGCGCGTGGATAGCGTCCGTCAGCGCGGGCAGGTCGAGCGATGCTTGCGCCAGCACCAACACCTCACCCGCGAACTGCCCAACAATCACGTGCCAATCGCCGGACAAGCGGTTGACACGGCGGTAAAGCTGGAGCAGCTTGGGCGACCCGCGATCCTGCATTTGTTCGATCATGAGCAGGACGAAGGGTAGGTTGAGGTCAACGCCGTAGCGCAGCGCTTGGTCGGTCAAAACGGCTTGACGACTGCCACCGCCTTCGATCAACTGTGCCAGCAGACCGCCTTTCAGCGAGGCTTCGGCGCTTTGCAGCGCCTCTTGATGCAGCAGCATCAGCGCGGCAATCGTCGCGCCGCTCTCGATAGCGAGGCTGTCTAACTGCGAGATCGGGCGGTCGTCGGCGATGATCCAGACGAAGCCATAAATGTTGCCGTGAACGACGACTGGCGCGAGGATACGCTCCATCTCTAAGCCGACGTCCGCCATTTGCGGGATGTGTACCGGACGCAGCGTGCGCCGGATTTGCCCTAAGATGCCGCGTTCTTCAAGCGCGTTCACGAGGCGTGGATCGGTACGTCCTTCACTGAGCGTATAACGTCGCGCTTCGTCCACGTCGGCGATGTTGTGGCTTGCCAGCGCTTCGAAGCGTTCGGTTTCGATGCTGACCGACTGCCCGACTAATCCCGCGAGGGTGGCGGCGAGCTGCTCTAGATCGCCGCCTTCCAGCACCAACTGCGTCAGCACGCGGTGACTCGTCAGCACCCGTTCGAGCAACGCCATGTCTTCCTGTGCGATGCGCTCGTTGGTGGCGCGGGCAATATCCACGAAGCGGGCTTGAAAGGGAATTTCGATCAGTGGGAAGTGGTTGCGCTCGGCAACGATACGCAGATTATCGGGCGCTTCGTTGATGTAGCGCCCGACTGCCAGCGCCAATGCCGCGACGCCTTTATCCGCCATTGCCTGAATGTAGGCTTCTTGATCGGCGGGGTCGTCCGGCATGTTGATCATGGTCGTCAGGACGAGTTCGCCGCCGTTGAGCCAGTTCGGGGCGTCGGGCACGCCCGCGACGTGCACCCAACTGACTGGTCGGTTGAGTCCATCACTGCCAGCGACGACCTTCGCTCCTTTGAGTTCTTCGAGTTGAAGTGTATCCGCAACTGTGAGCATACCAACCGTTCCTTAACTGACGTTCGATTATACTCGCAGCACGGATACACTCAAAAGTGCCTCGCCGTTTCCAGCGCTAGGGTTGACCGCCCTGATATTCGAATGCTCCAGCATCGCAGTCGGTCGGACCGGCTTGCGGATTGGCAACGACGGGGCGCTCTTGGAAGACCTGATCGACATCGACGCTTGCGCCCAGATCGGTCGTGCAGTCGGTCGCGTCGATAGCGTCACTGGGGAAGCCGAGCGGATGCACGCCATAGTTGTAGGACTGGAGATTCAGATTTTGGGCAGCTGTGAAACCGGCGCACGAGTTGTCGTCGTCAAAGTTCCCGGCGACCGACGTCAGCGACGCCGAGCAGTTCGGGCTTTGTCCGGCAGCAATCGAGTTTTTCACCGTGAAACCCGATCCCAGCAGCCCGCCGCCGGTATTGTCGGCAACCGTGACAAAATTCAGCCGGGTCGCGCCGCCCGCGCCGTTGATACCGCCGCCGGAGTTGGTGGAGACGGTGCTGTTGAGCAAACTAGCGGAACCACCTGCCACGTACACACCGCCGCCGCTGGCTGCGTTGTTGCCATAAATCGCACTCTGGTTGACGCTGGCAGTGCCCGAATTGTAGATGCCACCACCATTGCCGCTGGCTCCGCTCCCCTCAATGGTGACGTCCGTGAGCGTCATCGTTCCGGTATTGTAGATTCCGGCGCCGTCCTGAGCATAACTGTTGCTGATGCTGCCATTGGTCATCGCCAGCACGCCCGCGTTGTAGATCGCGCCGCCGTTGTCGCCGGACAAGGAACCGAAGTCGAGCGAGACGCTCTGCAGGGTGAGATTGCCGGTCGGGCTGATGTAGAAGTAGCGGAAGAAGTAGTCCGGGTTATATAGATTGCCGGGACCCGAGATCGTGATCGTGCTCGTGATCACCGGCAGCGCATTGGGACCATTCGTATTGTTGTCGGCGCTGGTGAAAGTGAAGCTGCTCCCTTCGACGCCGATCAGTTGGATGGTGTCCATACCGGGGAAGCAGATTTCGTCGTTGGCTGCGTTGATGGCGTCGATCAAGCCCTGCGTGTCGCCGCTGCTGATGTCAAAGTCCACTTCCGGGCAGGCTTCCGGCGTGGCGGTCTCGGTCGGCGTAGAGGTTGCCGTTGGTCCCCCACCTTCACTGGGTGTATTGGTTGCAGTCGCCGGAGGTGGATTATTATTTCCGCTCGGCTGCGCTGGCACCGCCGTGAGGGTTGCTGTCGGTGCAGCGGTCGGCACAAAAACGAAATTCTGCTGTGGGCGCGATGTACTGGTGAAAGTTGGCGTCACCGTCGGCAGGGTCAGCGGCAGCGTGATGGGATAGTTGAGCGTAAAACCATCGAGTTCGCGGAACTTTTCAATATCGGCTACCGTGACCGGACGCGGCGGTGCCCAAGGGCAGGCGTCGAAGACATGGCGGTCATTGCCTTCGCCATCCGTGCCGAGATTTTCAGGCTCGGAGAGGCAGATAAAGGTCGTTTCGCCCGTGAAAAGTTCAATTTGATCTGGCGTGCCTTCATTCAAGATGACGTGCCCATCGAGGACGATCAACTGCATCAACTGAGAGACAACACCAATGTCGCCGTACTGATCGTTGAGGTACTGCTGGGTCATCGAGTCAACGGGCAGTAGATAGAGCGCAATTGTCGAGCCGAGGTGGATGTCCGCGCCGTTGGCGTTGATGTCAACGGCGACGTCTTGTGGTCCCTGCACCACCAGCGAGTTGGGCGCTTCGGTACACTGCGTCCCGGAGATACTGGTGCGGAAGTAGAACGCCTGCATCGGCGTGTTTCCAATCGTCGGCAGCGAGTCGATATCGTCGGCGCTGTTGATGACCTGCCGTGTCAACCAACCCGGCATTCCCTCATAGGCGACACGCACCCATTGACCATCGGCGCTGATGGCGTCGGCAGTCAGCGCCGTGTTCGGCGGGATGCTGCCGATCATCTGCGCATCCAAACTCGGATCGTGAAAAAGCTGCGCGCCGATTTGGACGGTCACGTTGACTATCGCGCCCGTTTGGAAAGCGTCCTCTGGCTCGATAGCATTTTCGACCTGCGTATCGCCCAGCAGCATGAAGACGACGCTTTGCCCCGGCAGCGTGTCCGGCAGGTTCGCCTGCACGCTGAGTAAAGCGATACCCCAGTGATCAATCACCTGATTCATGGGCGAGGTATCCAGCCGCTCAAGTTCAAGCAAACGGGCACGGTCGCTCGGTTGGCTGAAAAAGCCGACGGGCTGGGGTACGCTGAATTCGGCAGCGACCTGCTGGAAGCCATAACAGGCACTGTTGCGGTTCAAGCTACCGCAGTTGTTGCCAACGCTGTCAATCGCTTGCTGTACCAGACCGGGGCAGGTGACTAAATTCTGTGCCCCAAGCTGATTGTAGCCTACATACGTCACCATAAAGACGAGGATAAGCAGTGCGGTAAGGCGCAGAGTCGATGGCTTACCCACCTGAGCAATTCTGTTCATAACCTACTCCATTTACGGACAGTCTTCACAATCATCAGCGGAAGTCTTAGGATGGGGCGCGGCGCTGGTGCTTCGCTCGATTATCGTATCAGCGAGGGAAAGCAGCACGGTTGTTACCGGGGAATCCATGTCAGATAAAGGACGCTCCCGCCAATTTTGGCGAATCAGATGCGGATGGAACGGAATCGACGCTAAGACGGGAATGCTGCCATAAGCAGCGTCACCTTCTGCGGGTGCGGGATAGAGTTCGATGATTTCGCCGCAGTTCGGGCAAATGACATGAGTCATGTTCTCGACGATGCCCAAGATCGGGACATGATGCGAACCTAACAGGTTGACCAAGCGCCCGTTATCAAGGTGGGCAAGCTGCTCACGCACAGTGATCAGCAGCGCGCCGTCAACCTGTCCGGCGTGCAGAAAGGTATCGAGCGGTTCCCCTGTACCCGGCGGCATATCGATCAGCACCATGTCGGTATCGCTCCAGTTGACGCGGCGCAGCATCACACTAGCGATTTGTCCGGTTGTTTCACTGGCTGGTGTGATCGGCTGGTTCTCACCCACGAGCAGCCCCATCGACATGATCTTGATGCCGTAGCGGTCGAAGGGCTGGATCGGGCGCAGGTCGAGCGCGTCGGGACGGGCTTCGATGGGGAACATGGTGGTGGGCGTGCGTGAGTCGCTGAGGTTGCTGCGCTGACGCACGCCGAGCAGCGCCGGGATGTTCGGTCCCTGCAGGTCGGCGTCGAAGATGCCCACGCGCTTGCCGCGCGCCGTGAGCGCTGCGGCGAGGTTGACGGTCATGGTCGATTTGCCAACGCCCCCTTTCGCGCTGATCATCAGCAGCGTCAAGGGCGTTCCAGCGCGGGAAAACGGGTTTGTATTCATTTGAGATGGGTATCCAGCCAATTGACGAGCGTGAGTCTATCAGCGGCTCGAACTTCGATACGGTCAGGAGTCGGCGGTGTGGGTGTCGCTGCTTGCGCCAGCACGCCGAGCGCGATCCTATAAAATAGTCGTTGACGGCGAGTTGCTCTGGGCATGGTTCACTTTCAAGGTTCAGAAAATTGCCGAAAACAGCAGTGGCTGCTCATTAAGAGTTCATATCGTTACAAGCGTCTTACGGTTAGTTTATTTTGCCAATTGTACAGGTTTTAACAACGTTCGGTCGAACTGATCAATGCCGTCCTCGCCGACGCGCTCCAGTTCGGCACGGACTTGTGCCGCGTCTGCCCGCAGTTGAGCAATGTCGATGCCCTGACAGACGTCCGGCAGCAGTGCCAGCCATTGAACGCTGCGCAGCAGCATCTTGAGCGCGCCGCGCCCGTTACCGCGCGTGATCTGGAAATAGGCGATGCCGACTTGTAATACCGCCCGATATAAGTCGCGGACGGGTCCGGTTTCCTGCATCCAGAGCGCCTCGAACAGGTCGTGCTGTTTGTAATACGAGCCGCTGTTGAACTTGTGCACGGCTTCGATGGCTTCCGGCGGCAGCGGCTCGTCGCATTGGCGGTCGAGTTCTGCCAGAGTCGTCGGATCAGGGATGCGCGCCAGTTCGGTCAGCAGCAGCGGCAGTTCATCGAGCAGCTCGTCAGGCGCGAGGACGACGTTTGCGCCGCTGCGCAGGGCTGTATCTCGCTGCTGCGCGTCCGCCGTAATGACGACGACCGGAACACGCCGCGTCGCCGGACTGGTCTTCGGCGTTGTCGTCCAGAAGCGCCAGTGATCATCCCCCCCATCCACAAGGATCAAGGCGGCACGATCATCCGCGAGCCGCGCGACGTAGCCTGTGCGCTCGGTATATTGGCGCGGGTCAGCATCATTCTCGCGCAGCACGACGCGGATGGCTTCCGCCCATTCGGGCGACCCGGCAATGATGATGGTCGCCATTGGCAACCTTTCCTAACGGTGCAACGTATGAGTGAAATTATAGAATGAAGTTGGTCTCCCTCAAACGAAAAAATGTAAAAAATAGTAGAACTGATTCAAACTTTCTGTGCGAACAAATGACGTAGGTTAATGAGCGCAAAAGCGAGATGATGAGCACCGAGAAAGTTGGCATCTTTGCGATCATAGCGAATGAGTAAGGCTCGGAACTTGTCAATCCAGGCGAAGC
>JBBSNT010000242.1:0-6809 GCA_038260485.1 Aggregatilineales bacterium
AAGTTCCGAGCCTTACTCATTCGCTATGATCGCAAAGATGCCAACTTTCTCGGTGCTCATCATCTCGCTTTTGCGCTCATTAACCTACGTCATTTGTTCGCACAGAAAGTTTGAATCAGTTCCATGTTAAAACTATAGCAAAATTGCTATGAATCCTTTAAAATACATTCCTTCACAAACTGGAGCATCTGGCATGACCGTTCGCGCGTTGTATCCCGGCTCGTTCGACCCGATTCACAAAGGGCATATCGACATCGCCATGCGAGCCGCCAAAATCTTCGACGAAGTGATCGTCGGGGTTTACGACATGCCGAAAAAGAAGCTGCTCTTCGACGCCGACGAGCGTTTCGCCCACGTTGAAGAAGCTTTTGCAGGTAGCCCAAATATCCGAGTTGCGAAATTTTCGGGAATCACTGTAGACTATGCAAGAGAGGTCAGCGCGACGGTGCTCGTGCGCGGTTTGCGCGTGTTCTCCGATTTCGAGTTGGAATTCCGCATGGGGCTTGCGAATAAGCAGCTTGCGCCAGAGATCGAAACGGTGTCAATCATGACCGACATCCAGCATATTTCGATCAGCAGCAGCACCATCCGCGAGATTGCGGAATTAGGGGGCAATGTTTCCAGCTTTGTTCCCCCATTTATTGCCGAGGCACTGGCGAAACGGTTCGCTGAACTGCGCGCCAACCATAACAGCCCCGGCTATATGTATAGTATCCGGGATTAAGAGAGGGGATGGGTTATGGACATTCAACATTTGGTGGATCGACTCGAAGATTTAATTGACGAAGGGCGTCACGTCCCGTTCAGCAAGTTCACGATGATGGACGAGGAACGGGCGCTTGAACTGATTGATCAGATGCGTATTTCGATCCCTGAGGAGATCGAAAAAGCCGCCCGCGTGCTCGCTCAGCGCGACCGCATCCTCGCTCAAGCCAATGAGGAAGCTGCCCGCGTTGTCCAGTTGGCGCGCGAACGCGGTGATCAACTGATCGACCGTGAAGCACTCGTTCAAGCTGCTCAAAGCCGCGCCGCCAACATCGTCGAAGCTGCGCGTCAAGAAGCTGAAGGCATCACCGGTGACGCCGATCATTACGTGCTCGACAGCTTGAGCGATCTGGAACAAGATCTCGTCAAACTACTGACTATCGTCCGTAACGGCATCAGCGAAGTTCACACCAACCCGGCACAATCCGGCGAACAGACGCATCAAATCGCCGCACCGCAGCTCCGCCAATCCGTCGAGGTCACCGCGAAGCCCGAACAAGCCGAAGAATAAACCTTCGTCAACCGGAATGAACGAGCGCGAAAGCGAATTGCCATGCGATTGACCGTCTTTCGCCTACTCGCGGTCGTTCTGCTGTGCGGGCTGGTCGTTCCGGCGGTGCGCGCCATCCCCGAAGTGGACGTTCGCATCGTCGATATTCGTCTCTACGACGATACGAACACCGACCTGCTGGTCGTCCTTCAAGTCTACCGGGACGTTTCGTCGGTCGAGCGGATCATTGTCCGCTTTGTCGATCCCGACACGACCTTGACACGCGCGACTATTCCTTTTACCAACCTCCCCTTCGACGCCAACGGTCAAGTACGCTTGCGCGTCCCCATCAGTAACTTGCCCGCCCGTGAATTTCTGATGACCATCGAGGCGCAAAACCCCGACGGTAATCTGAGCTTCGAGACCAGCACCGACATCGACCTGAGCTTCTTTGCACCCGCAGTTGAACCTTTACCCACGACACAGCCGACAACTCCCACAGACAGTATAGGCATACAGAGCAATTGGATGCTCATCGTAGCCGCAGGCGGCATTCTTATTGTCGTCGTCGTTGCAGGGTTTATCGTTTGGCGGCGTCAGCGTAAACCCGCTGAGCCGCCCTCGGTAGTTCAGCGAACACTCAGCGCCGATTCCGTCTTCATCTCCTACAGCCGTACCGATTGGGATACGTATGTCGAGCCGATGGCAAAACGGCTCACCGAAGCGAGCATCCCCTTCTGGCTCGACCAGCACCTGCTCAAAGGGGGTGACGACTGGATGGATCACATCGACGCGGCGCTGCGCGGCTGCCAGCGCTGTATTTTATGCGTCTCGCCGGATGCGCTCACGTCGCGTTACGTCAAACTGGAGTATCGCTATTTCTTCAATCAGGCGAAAGCGATCTATCCGCTGATGTGTCGCCCCGCCGATCTGCCAGCGGAACTGCAAGGCATTCAATACTACGATTACAAGGATTTGGATCAGTTGATTGCGCTGCTGAAAGGTGAAAGCGCCAGCGCCACCATCACTGCCGCCGTGATCCGCCACTCACCAGGCGACACACAGCCCGATGCACTGACGCCTATCGACACCGCAGAGGATTAATCGCGCGCGCGCTCGAAAAGTACATCGCCAAGCAGAAAAATAGATAACTTGTCCCTGTAAAACAAAAGGGCGTTGTGCTTGCGAAGCAAGCCTTGAACGCCCCCTGCAAAACTCGTTTCACTCACCGCGACTAGGCATTCTGCCCGACCATGCCGCTCATCAACAGCACCGCGAAGCCTGCGACCGCCAAGCCCGCGTATGGGGTGTGTAACTGCGTTCCAGCAAGGATGACCGCGCCGAAGCTCAACCCTGTTGCCAGCAAGCGCGTCTGAAACATGCGCGCGTTGGTCACAGCAACCGCCCCACAGAGCGCGACCATGAGCGCCAGCAGCGGGATGGCGATGATACCGAGCATCAGCACATCGGGATCGAAGTCATAGGTGAACCACACTACCAAGCCACCCGCAATCATCGTGACCAGCGGCAGCAGAATATCCGCCAGCAGTAATTGCAAGCCATCGACAGGCAGGAATTGACGCAGAAAGCGTTCTTCTTCGTCAGATCGGAAGACGTGCAGCATCCCAAAGGGCGGCGCGACTCCAGCGGCGATCACCCACAGAATCCAGACCTGCGCCGGAAGTTCGCGCCGGATGATCTCGACGCCGAAGCCCGTCGCCACAATCCCCCAGATCAAGCAGGTTAACAGCATGGTTGGATGGCGAACGTAAGACAGCGCCGCCCGCGTCACGAAGGTCGAGACGCCCTGCGCGCGCGGCAGGCTCAAGAACGGCTTACGCCCCGCTTGACGCGCCTGTAAACGGATGCGCGCCTGTACGTCGATCATGCGCCACGCCAGCAAGCCGAGCGCCTGAATACGGGCATAGAGGATGCTCTCGTCAACGGCATGGATCATGTTGATCCGTTCGCCCAGCCAGAAGGTCACGCCGACCGCCGCCGCCGCCAAGATGATCAACAGCGGCAGCGCCCACGCGGGCGATTGACCGAGCATCGCCAACAGCGCGATCCGACCGGGCCACAGCATCAGGTCAGGGAAGTAATACGCAATCGGCAGCAGCAGCAGCGGCACGAACCACAAGTAGCCCAGCCGACCCAAGCGCGGGCTAATCAAGCGCAGTAAACCGAGCATCCAGCCGATTGCCCACGTCAGGATGATCAAGGGCAGCATCGCCAAGATCAGCCGCAGGCTCGCCGCACCGTAATCGTCCGGCACGAGCGCCCGTGCAACCACCGTGCCAAAGATCGCTACAGGCAGACTCAGCAGGATCAAGCGCAAAGCGACCTGCCGGACAAAGCCGACGATCACAGGGGCGGCGCGCGAGATCGGCGCCCCAGCCACGTAAGAAATATCCGCGAACGACAACTTGAGCGGCGTACTTTGCAGCGCGTTAATGATCACGTAGACCTGCACCAGCAGCGTCGCAATCGAGAAGCCGACCAGCAGTTGACCGACAATCGGCAATTCAAGGATTTTGCCGATGCTCGCCGCCGTCTCAAAGGTGAACGTCCCGACCGTATAGAGCCAGAAAATGCCGATCAGGATCAGATAGAGAACGTAGAGGTTCTGCGATAACGAAGCATCTTGCGGACGATAGCCAAGCACGCGCAGCCAGTAGACTGCCGTGTCTTTGAACTGTCGCCAGCGCAGCCAGAACAGCGATTGAACATCACGCATCGGAAACCGCTTCCTCGTCTTCGTCTTCTTGCTCTTCTTCGTAATCTTCGGCGTCCTGCTCACGGCGCGCGAGAATCGCCGCGCGCAGCAAGTTGTCGAGCGTCAGCGCGTCTTTGACGCCGTAGACCGAGCGCATAACGTCCGGCGTGCCTTCGGCGATCACCTCGCCCTGCTCCATGACGAAGTAACGGTCAGGGTGCGCTTCACGCGGCAGTTGATGGCTGCTGAGCAGGATCGTCATGCCTTCATTGCGATGGCGATTGAGTTCGACCCACAACTCGTCTGCAGACACCGGATCGAGCGGACCGAGCGGCTCGTCAAGCAGCAGAATTTTCGGTTCGACCAGCAGCGCCATGCACAGCGCCAGCTTATAGCGCATCCCGCGCGAAAACGTGAACGGGAAAGCGTCACGGTTGCTCAGCAGTCCGTAACGATCGAGCAGGTCGGCGGCATGGTCCTCCCAATCGTCCAAGCGATGTGCCTGCGCATTGAATTGCAGATGTTCCCATGCCGTCAGTTCGTCGTAGAACGGCGGCGTATCCGGCACGAGCACAATGTGCGCGCGCGCATAGCGCTCGTTCTGGTCGATTCGTTCGCCCATCAACGTGACGACACCATCGGTTGGGCGTGTCCAGCCAGCAATACACTTAAGCAGGGTCGATTTTCCCGCGCCGTTGCGCCCGACCAGCGCGATCAGTTCGCCCCCGCCTTCAATTACGAGTGAGACATCGCTTAGCGCGTTCAAGGAGCCGTAGCGATAACTAATCTCGTTGACGACTAAAAGCGGCGTTTCTTCTTCCGCCATGAGCTTCCCTTTTGCTTAACCAAGTTGGACTACAGAAGAAGCGTATTGTACAGCCGCGCCGCGCCCTTTGTCTACGTCTGCACAAACGGGGTGTGGGGAATGCTGAGGTGATGCCGCAACCCCTCACCCACAAACGCCAGATCACGGCACGGTCAGCGCGATGCGGGTAAAGCGATCAGGGGCGCTCTCGACGGTCAAGGCACCGCCGATCACCGCCATCATCGTGCCGTGCAGCGCTAGCCCATGCCCGCTGCCGTGCGCCGACTCGTCTGAAGGCGTCATACCAACGCCATTGTCTTCAATGCTCAAACTCAAGCCCATATCAGCAGCGACGCTGACGCACAGGTGCAGCGGACGTTTCGCATCAGCCCCCCGTCCATAGACCGCCGCGTTTCGCATCGCTTCGCGCGCCGCGTAATAGACGACTTCCGCCGTGAGCGCGGGCAGCGCGTTCGCCTGACCTTCGACCGCCTCGTCGATCCTCCACGTCACGCGGTCGAACGCACCGCCGAGTTCGCCACTGAGCGCCTGTTTGAGCGCAGGGATCAGCCCGATGCGCCCGACTTCCGGCGCGGGTGCGGTTTCGTGCAGCAGGTCGGCAATCTGGTGATGCAGTTCTGCCAACTGATCGACCACGCTTTGCCCAACGTCGCCGTCCTGCGACTCCATGCTCAGGGTGAGCATCGCGGCGTGTAAGCGCGGTAGCACGTCGTCGTGCAGCATTCGCCGCGTCCGCCGATCCACGACTTGAGTCTGAGCGAGACGCTGGCGCTGCAAGTTCATCAAGCGCCGCGCCATTTCCGCGCTCGCCTGCATATCGATCAACCGTTCACCGCTGGCGCGGGCGATCTCGATTTCCTCCTGCGTGAACAGGCTGCCGTTACGCTTCTCACCCAAGAGCAATACGCCGATCAAGCCACGCTCACTCCATAATGGAATTGCCCACGCTGCCCCGCCGTGCGTCACAGGATCAACGCCGACGACCATCGTTTGCGGCAGCGAGAAGCGTTCAATCAAGTCGTGGAGCAACGGCGAACTCGCGTGAGCGGGGTACACCATCGCTTGCCCGATCAGCGGCGCGAACGCGCCAACGGGCAGCAGATAAGCGCAGCTCGCGCCGAGAATCTCATCACAAAGCGCATAAAATGGCGTCGAAATATCGAAGGCAGTCGGCAAGCCGCCAGCGGGAAAACTCTCGCGCGTCATGTGTTCGTAGAGTCGCTGGCTGGTCACAAACGGGCGCAGGTGCTCGATATAGCGTTCGCGCTCGACGTAGGAACTGCGGCTGAACAGCGTATAAAACAGCGTCACCAGCAGCGCCGTCATTAGCACGATGTAGATCGGTGGCACATCAATCGTCAAGCCTGCGCTCAATACAGCGCCGAAGCCAACTGCCAGCAGCACCGCGTTGTGCCAATGACGCATGAAGCGCTGCTGCGGCAGCGTCTTGCCCGTGAAGACTTCGTAGCGCGCGACCGCCTGCCCCAAGCTCAAAACCGCCAGCGTGATCAAGCCAGATATGATCAAGTCAGAGTAAGCGATGCGCAGCAGTTCATCGAACTGGACGGCATAGCGCTCACCCGCGTTGACAACGACCCGCAGCATCACCCAGCAGACCAACGCGCCAACCAGCAGCAGCACCGCCGACGTTGCGATCAGAAAAGGCTGCGCACGCCGCCGTGCCAAATCGCCCATCATGCGGCGAGCAGGTCCCGGTCGCAGCAGCGCATCGAGTGCTAAGCCGATACACAGCAGCGTACAAACCGGATAGAACAGCACGAGCACCGGCAGACCGAAGATCGTCGGCGTGGGTGCGAGCATCAGGTTGATCGCCTGTTCGAAGGTCGGGAATGGGTTGGCGAGTAAGAGCAGCGCCCACAGCGCGATCATCAACGACGCTGCCGCGCCATACCACAAGCGATGCCGATACCGAAGTATCGAATCGCGTTTTTCCCAGAAGCCCGCATACCAGAGCATGGCTGTATACCACGCGAACGGCAGCGAGATCACCG
>JBBSNT010000243.1:0-6779 GCA_038260485.1 Aggregatilineales bacterium
ACGCCGCTGCTGTGCGTACAATAAAGCAAAGGGCAGACCCCTCACGCAAACGATAAGGGAGCGCGTTCATGCGCCGATTGTTTAAAGAGATGTTCGTCATCGGGTTGGCGCTAGTCGCCGTCATCTACCTGATTTATCCTTCGTTCGGCGTCTTTGAACTCATCCCGGACGCCATCCCGATTATCGGCAGCCTCGACGAAGCCTCGGCAACCATCATCATCCTCAACACGCTGCGTTACTATGGGCTGGACCTCAGCCGTTTGTACGGCAAGCGCGAGGATCAAAAACGGCTGTCAGCAGGCGAAAAACCGCCAGAACTGCCGCCGCGTGCTTAATCGCTAGTGGCGCGCTTGTTGGCGTGATGGCGCTTCGTCCTCGTCGTCCACATCATCTTGATCAGACAGCAGTTCGTCAAGACTCATCCGCTGAAGGCGATTCTCCGCCATCATCGTGCGGACTTCATTGCTCAGTTCACCATCCTCGCTGATCTGGCGGCGAATCGCGCGGGCTGCGCTCTCTTGCCACTCGAAATCATGCTCGGCGATCAACACATCGTCGGCGCTGACGCGCAGATGCCAATCGCCGTGCATGGCATGCGCGTCGTGGATCGGCAGGCGTGCTGCCGGCGTGATCAAGTTGCGTCCGCGCTGAAATTCGTGATCTTCCTCGTGAATGAACAAGACCTGCCCGTCGCTATCGACGATTTCGAAGCGGATACGCCCGCGCGCCCGCGTCGGCAGCCGAAGCTGAACGAACGGCTGTAAGTAGTCGATGTTGTCGAGTACCGGGCGCGTCCGGTAGATCATCGGCTCTTGATCGCCGCTAAATGCCATCACGCCAATGTCAACCGGCAGAACGTGCGTCTCGGCAGGGTCGAGTCCGGCGCGGCGCACCGAGTCAAGCGCGTGCGCATAAACTTGATCGGCACGCGGCTGCGCCGGAATGAACTCGTCGTCTGCCCCGTAAACATCCTCGCGCGCGGGCGAAACCCGCCTGCCATCATCCATATCAAGCGCCCACGCATCAGCAGCGGGCGTGCCTCGGTCGAACGCGCGCGCCAGCATCACCAGCCCCACGACAATCAGGATTAGGGTCAAGAATTGATCCCCTCCGATAGCGGAGATACCGCCGATCAGCAGCAGCAAGCCGAGCATAGTCTCGCCGAAGCGACGCCCCCGATTTTGCCTTCTACGCATGGTCTCTCCGCTTAACGGTTGTGATTACGGCTATCGCTGCGGCCATCGCTGCGACTGCGAAGGAGTTCTTCGAGGCTCAGGGCGCGCTCGTCTTGCGGGTCTTCACGCTGGCGCAGGCGCTCCTCGCGCGCATCAACGCCCTGTGTTTCAGCGCTGCGCTGTTCAAAGCGGCGGAAACGGTCGCTGAGCGAAGGCGCGAGCGTGAAAGTGTGCGCGCCTAAAAGCGCTCCATCGATAGTGATACGCAAATCCCAGTCGCCCGCTTGCAGCGCGCGTGCGCTCTCCGCCAGAGGCAGTTGATGATCTGCCAGAATATTCATCTCGCCGTCGCGGAGATAGGTGCGCATTTCGTGGACGTACTGCGGCTGTCCATGACCGTCGATGATCTCGAAGCGAATGCGCGCGACCTGCTCCGCATTTTCCGGCTGGACGTGCAGCGTGATGAACGGGCGTATGCCGTCGTCGTCCAGCGAGACGCTGCGCGTCCGGCGCATGACCATGCCGTCGCGGTTGGACTGCGCCGTGATCAAGCCAATGTCCAGCAGGGTCAGCCCGTCATCGACGTAGCCGCCGCGCCGCCGCGCGCGTTCGACAGCTTCACGCGCCTCGCTGGTCATGCGCATCATCGTCAGCGACGAGCGCGATTTATCGATCAATCGAGTGGGCTGGAAGTCGATCACGCTAGCGACAAGTGCGCCCAGATAAATGCCGAGCAGCGTCACGGCAATCAGCGGCTCTATGCCGGACAACACCGCAATCACGATCAGCGCGCCGAGCACCGTTAACCAAGCGAAATTTCGTCGTTGTAAACGCATAAACAAGCGCTAACTCTCAAAGTAACTCGTCATAGCAAGTATACGCGGAATCAGGGGTTAAAGTTGCACAGTCAATCGAAGGGGGTTTCGCATGTATGAACCGCTAAGGGCGGGCTTGAACCCTGCACCTACAGAGACAACATCTTACTCGGCGTCCTTCGCCGCGCGTGCGAGCGCTGCCCATTCCTCTAAATTGAGCGTTTCGGCACGCCGACGGGGATCAATACCCGCCTGTTCGAGCCACGCCGCGCCATCTTTACCGAGTGAGTTCTTCAACTGCTTGCGCTTCTGCGAAAAACCGAGTTTGACGACGCGGAAAAACGTGCGCGCGTCAGGTACATCGACTTGCGGCTGATCGTACACGTCGAGCCGGACGACTGCGCTATCGACCTCAGGACGCGGCCAGAACATCGCCGCCTTCAGGCGCACGGCGATCTGCGTGTGGGCGTAAAACTGCGCGCTCACCGCCAGAATGCTCATATCCCCCGGCTGTGCCGTCAGCCGTTCCGCGACTTCAAGCTGCATCGTCAGCACGAGCCGGCGCGGCGGATGCTCATTTTCAAGCAGTGTACGAATAATCGGGCTGGTGATGTAGTACGGCACATTTGCGACGACGACGTAATCGTTTTCCCCGACCAGTTCTGAAACGCGCGTCGTGAGAATGTCGGCGTAAACGACTTCGACGTTGGAGTACGGGGCAAGCGCGGCGTTCAGAATCGGCTCAAGCCGTTGATCGAGTTCAACCGCGATCACGCGCTTGGCGGTCTGCGCCAAACGTTCGGTCAACACGCCCGTGCCGGGACCGATCTCCAAGACCGTCGTCTCCGACGTCAGGTCAGCCGCGGCGACGATCTTGTCGAGCGCGCTCACATCTTGCAGAAAGTTCTGCCCTAAGCTTCTTTTAGGAATGATTTGATAGTAGTCGAGCAGCGATTTGGGATTCATACCCTCATTTTACCCCAAAACACGGCTCGAAACGTCCCGCAAAGTGTGCTGATTCTATCGAGTGCGTCGTTGAAAGTAGCTTCTGAGCGGCTGGTCGAATGTAAAAAAGAGCAGCACAATCAAGCCAATGATCAACGGAATCCATTGAATGACCAACGTGTTGACGATGCAAAACAGACAAGCCAGAATACTCAGGAGCACCACCAGCATGGTTCTCGTGCGTGAGCCTTCTTTGCGGGCAAATAGTGCGATCGCGTTCACAACCATCAAGATGCCGACCACCAGCAGAAACGCGCCTAAAAGCGTCATCAAGCCGCTGGTGGGGTCAATCGTAAATTTCGAGGAATTATCATTGCTCAAAGCCACGCCGCTGGGTCCAGCGAAGACGAGCGCGACCGCCCCTCCAAAGAACAGATTGAAACCATAGTATAGGTTTATGAGGGCTGCGATTAGGAGATAAATCGAAGCCCATGTGACAACGTAGGAGCGAAACCGCATGTTATGGCGCAGAGTACTGATTCCTTCCGTGACGGATGAAACATCATCCTAACAATATATAAAGAGATTAAGAGTTTAACAAGAATATATACAGCCAGCCTAAATAATTGGCAATACAGCACATAAGAAAGCAATTATTTATGCTTATGACGTTGGCAAGAAATAATCGATCTGATCAGGCACAGGCGTGAGGATGTAAACGTCAGCATAGCCTGACCATCCCCGATAATCCGCATCACTGTAACCGAGATCGACCCACAGCGGCATACTGCGTTTGCCGCCGGTATCCGCGACGACGCCCACACCATAATTCCGCACGTAAATTTCTGTCCCGTAGGGCAGAATATCCGGGTCAGAGCCGACGACGCCGTGTTCGAGCTTGCATCCCGTCGCGGTCACGTCATCCCCGCCCAACGCCGCCGGATGATAGCTCGTCATGTACATGCGCAGCTTACGCCAATACTCGCGCGGACCGTCGGGCGTGTCAATCGTGCGAATGACAACGTTCGTCCCGTAGCTGATCACGCGGTTGACGGGCGGCTGAACGATCACCGTGTCCTCCTGTGTGCGCTTGACGGCGATTCCGTTCTCGTAGCGCACCCGCGTGCGCGTCTCCTGAATACCTTCTTGCCCCTGCGTCGTCTGCCGCTGATCGAGTTCCAGCATCGAGTCAGCTTGATAGACCGTCTCGAAAGGCAGCGATGCTTGCTCGGCGTCGATCTCCTCATGTACGCGAATCACTCGGATCGACATGCCGGGGCGCAGCGGCGTCGCTTCGGCAGGGATCGCATAATCCAGCCCCACCAGCGCGACGTTCGCATCGGCGAGCGCGGCAGCGACGGTTTCCCCCTGCGAACGGGTGCGGATCGTCTCGCCGTCGGCAATGATCTCAACCGGATGCGCCCGTGTGATCGTCACGTCAACGTCGCGCGTCAGCGGCATATTCAGGTCGAGGCTAATGGTGTCGGTCAGATACAGCGTGATTCCGGCGGCAAACAGTGCTTCACCGACCGTCGCGCCCGTCGTCTGTACGGTTTTGATGTCGTCACCGTCGTGAGTGCGGAGCATCACCGCGTGACGCACGTCGATGCTCGTAATCGGCACTGACCACTGATCCAGCAGCGCATTATCCGCTTCCGTGCCGTCGATCACGATCCGGTCGCCTGCGCCGACGTGAACGCCTGCGCTGCCTAGAATATCTGCCGGGCTAACCTGCGCCGTCCACAGCGGAGTCGTCGTGCCATCGACCGTCAAAAAGACGCTGCGCGCCCGATCCACCCGCACGATCATCGCGTCGCTGAGCGGCGTATCGAGCGCTACAGAGATGCGATCACCATTGTCAATCACGACCTCCGATTCTTGCAGCAGTTGAGCGACGTTTCCGGCGTGGGTCTGAATTTCGCGCGCTTCGCCGTTGACGACCAGCGTCACTGGGATGGTCTGCGCCAGCCGCATCACCAGCAGAGTCAAGCCGATCATGACGACCAAAACGACCGCGACGAAAGCCGGAATGATCCACGCGGGCGCTGAAGTTTTATTGGGTTGTCGGTTGGAGTGAGGCTGCTCGGAACTGAGGGTTTCAGGTGCCAAAGAGCATTTCCGGGGCTGTTCCGAAAGGTTAATTAATCAAAATGGGTTATTTCCAGTTTGCTCAAGCCGGGTAGACCTACGGCACCCAGGATGTGTTCCTTAGTGCTGCTCCCTTCCGGGCCTGACACGATTCGGAAGTCCTGCCGCGCAGGGCCCGGCATGAGCAAACTACCAATAACCCATTTGTGATTTTCATATCGAGTCTAGCAAAGCTGGGGGCGAGAGTCAACGCTCAAGAACGTGCAGAGCGCGCGTTTGTAAAAATTTACGTGACGCCATTTTCAAGATCGCCTGACGCTCAAAGCATCAGGCTAACATTTCAAGCCCGCTGAAACTGCTCCGTTGCAAACATCATTTCCCCACCTTTAGATGAAGCACCTCAACGGATTTTGCCCTCGCCCCTCCTTGAATTCGGGGAGGGGAAAGGCAAACCCTAAGCGTAGTGACGGTTTGCAATGGGGGTGGGGTCAAGTTGACCATCCTTGCAACAACCCCGCTGAAGCAGGCTGCTATCAGCCGTCTAAAGACGGCTTGGCTCGCTTAGCAGGAGGCTTTGAGCCTCCTGTGAACCTTCTCTAATTAGTCCTCGATTGCCTTGCAGGGATTGCTCACCTCGCCAATCTCCTCAACGCTGACCGTCACGGTATCACCATCAGCGAGAAAGCGCGGCGGTTTCATGCCCACGCCGACGCCCGCCGGTGTTCCTGTCAGGATCATGTCGCCCGGTTCAAGCGTGAACATCTGCGAGCAGTACGAGATCAACTGCGGGATTTTGAAGACCATCTGGCTGGTGTTGTCGTCCTGCATGACCTCGCCGTTGACGGTCGTCTTGAGGTTGAGATTCTGCGGGTCAGCGATGTCATCGCGGGTGACGATGTAGGGTCCCAACGGGCAGAAGGTGTCGAGGCTTTTGCCGCGCGTCCACTGTCCATCGCCATTCTGCAATTCGCGCGCGGTCACGTCGTTGGCGACCGTATAGCCGTAAACGTGATTATAAGCGTCTTCCTCGCTCACGTTCTTCACCGTTTTGCCGATGATCACGGCAATTTCGACGTCCCAATCCACCTGCGTCGTGATCGACGTGCGCCACGTAATCGTCTCGCCCTGCCCAATTACCGTGCTGGGGAACTTCGCGAAAATCAGCGGTTTCGGCGGCAGGTCGCCGCCCGTTTCGGCAGCGTGATCGGCATAGTTCTTGCCGATAGCGATGATCTTGCCGGGGATCAGCGGCGCTTTCAGGATCACTTCCGCGAGCGGGATACGCTCGTAAGTGCGGCTCGGCGTAATGCCGCGCTGGATCAACTGGCGCATGTTATCCTGCCACGCCATCACTTGAACGGTATCGCCTTCAAGCGAGCCAATCCGCCGCCTGCCATTGTGTGTAAAGGTTGTGAGTTTCATAAGAATTGCTGTCTTTCCATTCAACCATTTATCGCAGAGAGTGTGCCACGAAAAATAGAGATTGCCTAATCCGGCATATTCGGTTGGTTAGGATGTATTACGGAGCGCGAGGCGTTGCGCGGCGTTAGTGAGCGCCGTTGGTGTGGTTGAGCTTGTGCGCGAAGTCTTGAATGAAGCCGCCCTGATTCGAGGCGATCAGCACGCCGCTCACCTTGTTGACGACCAATTCCCCGAAGTGGCTCAGCACGCGGCTGATTTGTTCGCGCATCACCAGCATCAGTTCGTCCCATTGAATCGTATCAGGAAGCTGCGGCTCACGAATCGCGCGCGTACT
>JBBSNT010000244.1:0-6769 GCA_038260485.1 Aggregatilineales bacterium
ACAACGGCTTGGGCGAAGTCGCGCTTTTGCGCGGGGATACCGCCGCCGCTCAAGCCAATTATAGCCAAGCGCTGCCGATCTTTCAGGAGATTGGTAACCAGTGGTGGATCAGCGGGACGTACAACAACCTCGGCTACAGCGCGATGGGCTTGGGCGACCGACAGAAGGCGCTCGGCTATTTCCAGAGCGCGCTGCAAGGCGCGCTGGAACTGCACGCGCAGCCCGTGATGATGGAAGTCCTCGTCGGCTTCGGGCTGCTGCTGTGGCGCTGTGCGGATGATCAGCTTGCGTGGCAGATCGCCAGCATCGTCCAGCGGTCACCGAGCGCGAACACCGACGCGCGCCGTAAGCTCCAGCCCGCTTACGACGATCTGCGCGCCAAATACGAAGATAACGTGCTAATTCAGGTGCTGGCGCTGCCCGAACTGCTCGTTATTCTGCTGGGATACCAACTTCACCCGATTTGAGCGCAGAAATACACGAATTTAACAATAAACTCAAGTCCATTTACGCGATTAGAGAGAGGATCGAGCTGCCTTTCTTTGCGATGACTTGAGCTGTTCACATCACGCCTGAGGACGAATGACCTTGCGATAAAGGTCGAACGCCATCGTCTTGCGCATACCGACTTTCTTATAGAGATAAGCCGCGCCGGTCGGGTTATCGACATCAACACCGATGCTGGCTGCCAGCAGACCGCGCTGGCGAAATGCCGCGAATTCAGCATAGAGCAGCGCCTTAGCAATTCCTTTGCCGCGCCAGTCCGCGCGTGTGCCCATCAAGTGAATGTAGCCCGTTTCGGGCGCGTAGCCCATCTCTGGCACGGTGAACTGCCCCGGCGTGCCGATGATAAACGCGATCTTTTCGCCGCCTGCTTCGGCGATCAACCAGAGTGCCGGATCGTAGGCGGGCAGGTAGGCGGTCAGCGCTTGCAGCCACATCTCGTAGGGGTAAACATTGAAATTCCATTGATCGCAGAACGAGCGCATATGCAAGTCGTAGATTTCACGCTGATCGTGCTCGTTGGCGGCAGCGCGGATGGTAATGGTTTGCACTTCGGCTGGCGCTTGGGGTAGGGTATCGAGGTCACGGCGCATCTGCCAGAAGGTGCGCGTCACGGTGTAATCACAGTCCTGAAGCACCTGCACCATCGCCCCGTCCTCGACGTTGGTGCGATAGTCGATCTCGACGATGACGCCTTGTTCGGCAGCCTGATCCTCGACGGCAGTCAGCAGCAGCTTACGAACGCTGCTGGTCGGGTATCGCGGATCGACACAGCCCCAGATGCGATAGCTCTTGCCCTTTTCATCAGCGCGCTGCCAATCAGTTTCATGTAGCAGCAGATAACCGACGATTCTCCCCGCCTTTTCCACCACCCATGCGCAGGTCGCTAAATCTGCCGACTGCCATTCAACCTGCAAAAGCGCAGACGTGGTTGCTGGTCGCCCGATGAACGCCTGCGCGTAGGTATTCATGAGCGTCGCAACCTGAGCTAGATCTTCGCGCTGAGGGCGGCGAAGGAAAAAGGGGTTCAAACTAAGCTTCCTAGTCTCATTGTCACACCAAATGGACGCTTGATCAGCCATCGAGTGCGCTATCCGGCGCGCATTGCGGCGCAGTAATAGCAGTATAGCAGCAGTCGGTCAGGTAAAATTGCACAGATGGGGTTGAGTTTTTTACAGTTTTCATGCAGCGCGATCTGCGCTTCCGAATCAGGCGGCGGCTCGTTATACTGGCAGCTATCACGAACAAAACGATTCACGAGAGGCAAGGGTCATGACGGTAAAACGAAACGTGCCGATCCCCGACGCGGGGCAAGAGTCGGTATGGGATTATCCGCGCCCGCCGCGCGTTGAAGCGGTCAAGGAGCTGATCCGTGTCGTCTTTAACGATCTGGTGATCGCGGAGACAAGCCACGCGATGCGGGTGCTGGAAACGAGTCATCCGCCGGTCTACTACCTGCCGCAGAGAGACATTCGCATGGAATATCTGACGCTGACCGAGCGGCGGACGTTCTGCGAATTCAAGGGCGCGGCGCGTTACTGGACGATCAAAGTGGGCGAGCGCGTCGAGGAAAATGCGGGCTGGAGCTATCCAAAGCCGGAGCATGGCTACGAGTCGATCACCGATCAGATCGCGTTTTACGCGACCCGTGTCGATGACTGCTTCGTCGGTGACGAGCTGGTGACGCCGCAAGCGGGAGATTTTTACGGCGGCTGGATTACGTCGAAGATTGTTGGACCCTTCAAGGGCACAGCGGGAACCGAGGGCTGGTAAATGCGGCTGTTTCTGTTTGACATCGACTGCACACTGCTGCTGACACGGGGGGCGGGACGTGAGGCGAACCGCCGCGCCATGATGGAGGTTTTTGGGACGAGCGGCGCGCTGGCGGCGCACAAGTTCGGCGGCAAGACGGACTGGCAAACGCTGATTGAACTGCTGATCGACGAGGGCTTCAGCCTCGATCAGATTGAGGCGCAGATGCCAATCTACAGTGAGTCGATGGCGCGCCACCTCGCCGACGTGATCGGCAATTACGAGGCGTTCGCCCTGCCGGGTGCGCTCGAACTGGTCGAAACACTGCGGCAGCGTGACGACGTCGCGCTGGGCATCGTCACGGGCAACGTACCGGGAGCGGCGGCGGTCAAGCTGCGGGCAGCGGGCTATGATCCGGCGTGGTTCCCGATTGGCGCGTTCGGCAGCGAGTCGATGGATCGCAACAACCTGCCCGCACTGGCGGTCGCGCGCGCAGCAGCGCATTTTCGCTATCCGTTCGCGCCGGACGAAGTGATAGTGATCGGGGATACGCCCGCCGACATCGCCTGCGCGCGGGCAATCGGCGCAATCGCGGTCGCCGTTGAGACGGGATTCTGCGCACCGGGTGAACTGGTCGCCGCGCAAGCGGATTATCTGCTGCGCGATTTGACCGAGTTCAATCTGGTGCTGACGGGGTGAGGTCAAGCTTACGGTTTGCGCCAGATCAGGGAATTGCGCCAGAGCAAATGGCGCGTCACCTGCGCGTTGGGGAGCAGGTCGGCGCAGGCGCGGCGAACCTCCGCAAGCGTGGGATAGACGTCACCCTGCCCGTCCCGCAGCCGACTTCGAGCGCGTTTTGGCAGTGGGCGGGCAGGTGAGCGAGCAAGAAATTGTGGTAGTGATTGTTGTGATTCCACTCGTCTGGGTGGTCGAAAAGAGCAATTTTGTCAAATCTGCCTGAATATCCGCTGCTGTTTTCATGCAACCTCGCTTAATTTTTGCCCCCACCTCCTAAAGAGATTACAATAATTAGTTACCGGCAGTAAAGATCGTAATTGAACCGAAATTGGGAGTAATGACTAATTCCAATAACGGTTGGGCGATCTTGCTCCTTGAGTTACTTAGTATATCGATAGGGAGATATTTATGAGTACGAAGCTGCGTGTGTTACCGCTTTTGCTGCTCGTCATGCTCGTCATGAGCCTTCCTGCCTTCGCGCAGGATGAGATGCCAGCGAGCGAAACCATGTCCGAAGATGGGATGATCACCTATGCGGCAGATAGCTGCGATTACGGCGGAGAAATCCAGTCGATCACTGCTGTTGACGCCAATACCGTGACCTTCCAACTGTGCTACCCTGACCCGGCGCTGCCGTCGAAGGTCGCATTCTCGGCGTTCGGAATTCATCCTTCCGAGCAGCTTGAGTCGACCGGTGGTGGTGGTGCTGAACTGCTCCAGAACCCGATTGGTACCGGTCCTTGGCAGTTCGATCACTGGGACCTCGGTAACGAAATCGTCTTCACCCGCAATGAGAATTACTGGGGTGACAAGACAATCGAAGATACGCTGATCTTCCGCTGGAATTCGGAAGCTGCCGCGCGTTTGGTCGAACTTCAGGCGGGCAACGTCGATGGTATCGACAACCCGTCGCCGCTCGACTTCGAGGTGATCCGCAACGACCCGAACCTGCAACTGTTCGAACGCGAAGGCTTGAACGTGCTGTACTTGGGCATGAACAACACCATCGCTCCGTTCGACAACGTCAAAGTGCGTCAGGCAGTCTCCTACGCCATCGACAAGCAGCGGATTATCGACAACTTCTATCCGGCAGGATCGTCGGTGGCTGACCAGTTCATGCCGACCTCGATCTTCGGCTACACTGAAGAAGTTGCACCTTTCCCGTATGACCCGGACATGGCGCGGACACTGCTTGAAGAAGCCGCTGCCGAAGATGGTTTCACGCTGCCGATTGAAGTGAACCTGAGCTACCGCGACGTCGTGCGCAGCTACCTGCCGCAGCCCGGTGTCGTCGCCGCTGACCTTCAGCAGCAGCTTGCCGATGTGGGTATCAACATCAACATCGACGTGCAGGAATCGACCACCTTCCTCGACAACGCTTCGGCGGGTCGTCTGCCGCTCTTCCTGCTGGGCTGGGGCGCAGATTATCCTGACGCAACCAACTTCCTTGACTATCACTTCGGTTCGGGCGCAAGCGGCTCGTTCGGCGACAAGTTCTCGGAAATCACCGAGCCGCTTCAGGCAGGCGCACGCCTCGCTGACCCGGCAGAACGCTATCCGTATTACATCGAAGCGAACACGGCTATCCGTGACCTCGTGCCGATGGTGCCGATTGCACATGGTGGTTCGGGTGTCGCTTACCGCGCTGAAATCGTGAACGCGCATGTGAGTCCGCTTGGTAACGAGCAGTACTCGCAGATGGAAGACCCCAGCGACGACACCTTCGTCTGGATGCAGAACGGTGAGCCGGGCAGCCTGTATTGCTCCGACGAAACCGACGGCGAATCGCTCCGTGCCTGCGAGCAGGTTGTTGAATCGCTGCTTGGGTATCAAGTCGGCGGTACGGCAGTCGTCCCCAGCCTCGCTTCGAGCTATGATGCCAGCGACGACCTGCTGACGTGGACATTCCACCTGCAAGAAGGCGTGACCTTCCACGATGGTTCGGCGTTCGATGCCAACGACGTGGTCATGACCTACGCCGTTCAGTGGGATGCCGCGAATCCGCTGCACATCGGTCGTACCGGCAACTTCGACTACTTCTCGGCTCTGTTCGGTGGTTTCCTGAACGCTGAATAGTTTGTGAGCAAGTGTTTCACAATCGTAGGGGCATGGCTTAACGCCATGCCCTTGCTTCTGGAAATCCCGTCCCAACGCACGTTCAGATAAAGATTGATACATGGTTGCATTTTTAGCCCGTCGGCTTGTTATTTCTATCCCCGTCGTGATTGGTATTCTCGCAGTTACATTCCTGCTCGGACACCTTATCCCCGGCGATCCGTGTCGCGCGGTGCTGGGTGAACGCGCCACCGACGAAATCTGTGATGCTTTCATCGCCCGCAATGGGTTGGATAAACCGCTGCCCACGCAGTTCCTGATTTACGTGAGCAACGTCGCTCACGGCGATTTCGGCACATCGCTGCGTTACAGCCGCTCGGTGACCGATTTATTGGCTGAACGCCTGCCCGTGACGATGGAACTGGGCTTGACTGCGATGATTTTCGCAATTTCAGTCGGCGTCCCGCTCGGTATCATTTCGGCTTATCGTCACAATTCAGCGGTTGATGTGGGCACGATGATCGGCGCGAATATCGGCGTTTCGATGCCGGTGTTCTGGCTCGGCTTGATGCTAGCCTATCTCTTTGCGGTGCTGCTCAAAGACACGCCGTTCGCGCTGCCGCCGTCTGGACGCTTGCCCGCAGGCTACCAGCCGACGCCGTTTTTCATCACGTGGGGGCTGGCAGAAAGTCAAAATGCTGCCAGCGGTTTCATGGTTTTCATCTCGCGTTTGAACCTCTTGAACGCGGTGCTGACGCTGAATGGCGACCTGTTCGTCACGGCGCTGCGCTACCTGATTTTGCCCGCCGTCGCTGTGGGCACCATTCCGATGTCGATCATCGCCCGTATGACGCGATCCAGCGTGCTGGAAACGCTCGGTCAGGATTACGTCCGCACCGCCCGCTCGAAGGGCTTGCGCGAATTCACCGTCGTGATGCGGCACGCCGTCCGCAATGCGCTGCTGCCAATTGTGACCATCATCGGCTTGAACTTCGGCTTGGTAGTCAGCGGCGCGGTGCTGACCGAAACGATCTTCGGGCTGACCGGCGTCGGACGCACGCTCGTCGATGGCATCACCGCCCGCGATTACACGCTGGTGCAGGGTTTCACGATTGTGATCGCCGTCTCGTTTGTATTGATTAATCTCGCGGTCGATTTGCTCTACGGGTATCTCGATCCGCGTATTCGGCTTAGCTGACGGGAAGTCTGTTTATGGCAACCACAACCAATAGCAACCCCGTCAAACTCGAAAAAAGCGTTGAGGAAGAATTCAAGTCCTCCAGCCTGTGGCGCGATACGCTCAAGCATCTGTTTCGCAACCGGAACGCCGTGATCGGCATGGCGCTGATCGGCTTCTTACTGGTGGTCGCCATCTTCGCGCCCGTGATCGCGAATTGGGATCCGCTGCTGCCGATGATCGGCGTGCCGGGGCATACGGGAAGACTTCCGGCACAGCCGCCCTGTATTCACATCCTCGGCTGCCCCGCCGAACAACCTCAGCATTACATGGGGCTTGACCTGAACGCCCGCGACATCTTCAGCCGCCTCGTTTATGGGTCACGGGTGTCGCTGCTGGTCGGTTTCACGAGCGTGATCTTCGCCATCACCGTGGGGACGGTGCTGGGCTTAATCGCCGGATATGCGGGGGGGTGGGTCGATAACGTGATCATGCGCTTGATGGACGTGCTGCTCGCCTTTCCCTCACTGCTGCTGTCGATTG
>JBBSNT010000245.1:0-6748 GCA_038260485.1 Aggregatilineales bacterium
AGGATGCGCGTGTAACCACCGGAACGCTCCGCGTAACGCGGGGCAAGCGTGTCGAACAGCTTCCCAACGAGCACGCGGTCGTTGTTCAGGCGGCTCGCGGCGATCCGGCGCGCATGAATGCTCCGGTTCGGGTCTTCGTGTGCCAGCCCACGCTTGGCGGTGGTGATCAAGCCTTCGACGTGCGCGCGCACGAAATCAGCTTTGGCGCGCGTCGTCTCAATTCGTTCGTGTTCAAGCAGCGCAATCGTCAGAGCGAGGCGCAGCGCTTTACGCTGTCCACTGTCCCGTCCGAGGTGCTTTCCGTGTACGCGGTGTCGCATAATCGTTCTACCTTATTCGCTCATCTGTGAAGGGATTTCCACGTCTTGTGGAAGATAACCCTTCTCTTTTAGCTTATCGACTAATTCGTCCAGCGATTTCTCGCCGAAGTTGCGGATTGCCAGCATCGCATCAGGACCGCGATCCAGCATGTCGAGCACGTCGCCAATCGTCGTGATCCCGGTGCGCTTCAAGGAGTTGAACACGCGTACGCTCAAGTCGAGTTCTTCGATCAGCTTTTCGTACAGCACGTCCTGACGCCCGCTCGGTTCGCCGCCTTCGACTTCCACACTTTGATACTCGGTCAGCGCTTCGCCATGAATGCCACCCATCACGCTCAGGTGCTTGCTCAGGATACGCGCCGCTTCGGTCAAGGCGTCTTCGGGGCGAATGGTACCATCCGTCCAGATTTCGATGATCAGCTTATCGTAGTTGGTGCGCTGCCCCACCCGCGCGCGGTCAACGTCGAAGTTGACGCGGCGAATTGGGCTGAAGATCGCGTCGATAGGCAGTTCGCCAATCGGCAGACGACCACGCTCCTCGCCTTGGCTGTAACCCCGTCCCGCCTGCACTTCGAATTCCATTTCGACGTGCGCATCGGGCGAGTCAGCGGTGAACAGGTAGAGATCGGTATTGATGATCTCGACTTCAGACGGGCAGATAATGTCTGCCGCCGTGACAGTCCCTTCACCGCGATGTTCCAGCCTCAGCCGGGCTTGCTCGGTGTCGAACAGGCGCAGCCGAAGCTGCTTGACCTGAAGGATCAACTGGGTCATGTCCTCGCGGACATTCGGAATGGCGGAAAATTCGTGATGCACGTCCGAAACGCGCATACTCGTGACCGCCGCACCGGGCAGCGACGACAACAACACGCGGCGCAGGGCAGTACCCAACGTCACGCCATAGCCGCTCTCCAGTGGGGAGATAATAAAACGCCCGTAGTTGCGGGTGACGGCATCGCTTTCCACCTTATGTGGAAGCACCATATTGTTCATCATAGCTACGCCTCCCTGCACTAAACGCGACGCTTTTTAGGCGGACGAACGCCGTTGTGCGGAATCGGGGTGAGGTCACTAATCGAGCGCACCTTCAAGCCGCTGGCTTGAATCGCGCGGATTGCAGCTTCACGTCCCGGACCCGGACCCTTGACGAAAACGTCCACTTCTTGCATTCCATGCGTTTGTGCCACGTCAGACGCCGTCTGCGCAGCAACACGAGCGGCATAGGGCGTGCTTTTACGGCTGCCCTTGAAGCCCGACGTTCCAGCACTCGCCCACGACACCACGTTGCCTGATTGATCGCTCAATGAGATAATAGTGTTGTTGAAGGTCGCAAAAATATGCGCCTGACCGTATGGAATATTCTTGATCGACTTCTTGGTCGTGGCGCGGCGTCCACTTCCCTTTTTAGGTGTGCGCGGCATACTTTTCTCCAAATACCTCTTGCGGTAAGATGCGCCCTATCACTAGGGCGCATTTACGTGTTGTTGACAATCAATTGCAGGAACCGTGCGCGAGCGTTCGAGGCAGCAGGTTATTTCTTGGTTGCACCACGACGACGACCACGCCCCGGTACGGTCTTCTTCACGCCCTTGCGGGTGCGAGCATTCGTCCGGCTGCGTTGACCATGTACCGGCAGGTTGCGGCGGTGACGAAGTCCGCGATAGCTGCCGATTTCAGACAGGCGCTTGATGTTCATGGCAATCTGACGACGCAGATCACCTTCAGTCGTTAAGCCACTCAACGCATCGCGGAGCTGCTGCATCTGCGCTTCGGTCAGGTCACGAACGCGCAGGTTCGGGTCAACACCAGCTTGTGCCAACACCTTCTCGCTCGTCGTCCGACCAACGCCGTAGATGTACGTGAGCGCAATTTCCACTCGCTTATCGCGGGGCAGGTCTACACCCTCAATACGTGCCATAACTCGCCTTCCCCTTTAACCCTGACGCTGTTTGTGCTTCGGGTTAGAACAAATCACCATAACATTGCCGTGCCGCTTGATGATACGGCATTTTGGGCAGCGTTTCTTAACAGATGCGGATACACGCATGACAAAATCTCGCTCTCTGCGCTTCTTAACAGGTCATACATTATACCGATTTTAACACACCGAGTCTACGGTCAATTTCATGCCGATCATAGGCGTGTCAGAATCTCCGGCTCGCCTTCCGTCACAGCAATTGTGTGCTCAAAATGCGCGCACAACGAGCCATCACGGGTGACGACTGTCCATCCATCATTCAATTCGCGCGTCTCTGCGCGTCCGGCATTGACCATCGGTTCAATGGCGTAAGTCATGCCAACTTGTAGCGGATAGCTCCGCATCCCACGTTGACGCGCGTGTCGTGGCCACCAGTTCGGGACTTGCGGCTCTTCGTGCATAGCCCGCCCAACGCCGTGACCTGTATACTCGCGCACGACGCTGTAACCGTGACTCTCGACAAATTCCTGCACTGCCCGCGACACGTCCCGCGTTTCGTTGCCAACCACCGACGCCTTGATGCCAACGTAGAGCGATTGCTCCGTCACGTCAAGCAAGCGCTGCACCGCCGCCGGAACATCACCAACCGCCATCGAAAACGCGCCATCCCCGACAAATCCTTCGTGGATGCAGCCCACGTCAAGGCTGATGATGTCGCCTTCTTGCAGCACCCGTTTATCACTGGGAATGCCGTGTACCAACTCATTGTTGATCGAGGCGTTGATCGTCGCCGGGTACGGTTGAGCTCCCGGTTTGTTGTTCGGATAGTTCAGAAACGACGGCGTCGCACCGTGATCGCGGATCACCGTTTCGGCGATCCGGTCAAGCTCGGCGGTAGTGACGCCCGCCCGGACGGCTGCCCGCATCGCCTGATGCGCTTCGGCAACGATTCGCCCTGCTTCACGCATGATGCGAACCTCGTCCAGCGTCTTGATGTGAAGTGCCATAGCTACAGCTTTCTTTCTTAGTCGGCGCTTTGCTGCGCCTTCTCAATTGCCGCTTTGATCTCGCCGGTAACGACCGAAATCGATTGGTCAGCGTCGATCTCTTGCAGCAGTCCCTTGCGGCGATAGTAATCGATCAAGGGCTGCGTCGTCTCGACGTAAATGTCGATCCGCTTGAGGATGGCATGAGCGTTACCGTCATCAGCGCGGCGAGTCAGTTCAACACCTGCCTGATCGACCGCCTTCAAGCGCGGCGGGAACAGCTTGTCAGGATGCTCGACGAACTGCCACTTGAGATCATCGTTGTTGAAGTAGACATTGTAGCTCGCGCCCGTTTCCGGATGCGTTACGCGACCAAATGCCCGCTTGAACGCCGTGTACAAATCCAATTCGAGCAGCAGCACGCTTGCGACACGCTCGCCCTTGCCCGCCAGATACTGATCGAGCCAATCCGCTTGCGCCGGTGTGCGAGGGTAACCGTCGAAGATCACGCCGTTTTCTGCATCAGGCTGGCTCAGACGATCTTTGACAACCTCGTTGGTCGTCGCATCGTCCACCAAATGTCCCTGATCCATAATCTGCTGGACGCGCTTGGCGAGGTCATCCTGACGAGTTTTCATCGCCCGGAACAGATCGCCGGTCGAGACATGGGGAATCTTGTAGGTGTCACGGATGAAGCTCGCCTGAACGCCCTTCCCCGCCCCCTGCACGCCCATCAAAATGACGTACAAAGCCATCTGTTTAAATCTCCATTTTTTTATTTTAAGAAGATACGGGGAGTTATTAATCCGTAGGGGCGTTTAGTGAAACGCCCCTACAAAGTATCCGTATCTCACGAAGCCTTAGCGCGAAGCCTAGCGCATGAAGCGGTCGTAGTTGCGCATGACCAACTGCGCCTCAAGCTGGCGCATCGTGTCGATCACGACGCCGACGACGATGATCAAGCCGGAGCCAGTTAGCACGTAAGCCGCATTGCCCGACACGCCAGAGACAGCTTCATTCGGGAACAGCAGGCGGTTGACGAAGTCCATAATGCCGGGGACAACCGCGATGATGCCCAAGAATAGCGCGCCCACCAGCGTGATTCGCCGCGTCAAGCGCACAATGTAATCCTGCGTCCGCTTACCGGGACGAATACCCGGTATGAAGCCGCCGTTTCGCTGTAAGTTATCGGCAAGGTCTTGATTGCCGATCATGATATCCGAGTAAATGAACGTGAAGCCCACCACCAGCACGAAATAGGTCAGCCAGTAGATCAAGCCGGATTGACTGCCGAACGTCGTCGTAATCGACTGGCGCAGCGGACCATCCGGGAACAGGTTGACCAGCAGCGCCGGGAACGCGATCACCGCCTGCGCGAAGATCAGCGGGATCATGCCGACCGGGTTCACTTTCATGGGAATGTGCGTGCTCGCGCCGCCGTACTGCTTGCGACCGCGCACACGCTTTCCATATTGAACGGGTATTCGCCGAACACCCTCTTGGATGTAGATGATGCCGATCACACTGACTATCGTGATCAAGATGAACGCGGCAATGTTGAAAACGGGCTGCGTCGAGCCGGTGATCAACTGGATCAACCGCTGCGGCGCGCGTGCCACGATACCCGCGAAGATGATGATTGACAGACCATTACCAATCCCCTGCTCTGTGATCAACTGACCAAGCCAAATCGCAAACATCGTTCCGGCGGTCATCGTGATGATCACGGTTAAGGTAAGTAAGAGGTCTGAACCAAAGCCGGGGATAATCGCCGTGCCGTTGTTCAACGTGTTGAAAATCTGTATCTGGCTGACTGTCTGCAAGATCGACATGGGTATCGCCAGATAATAGGTGTAGTTCTCAATCTTTTCGCGTCCACCCGGCTCTTTCTGGAGCTGTTCCAACGCGGGAATGACCGGCGTGAGCACCTGCAAAATAATTTGCGCCGTGATGTAAGGGTAGACACCGTTGGCGATTACGCTAAAGTTTTGCAGCGCACCGCCCGAAAGCAGGTCGAGAACGCCGACCAGCCCCCCGGACTGTCCTGCCAGCAAACTTTGCAGAGCAGCGCGGTCAACGCCAACGACCGGCACATGCGCCGCAAACTGGTAGACCACGAGGATCAATCCGGTGATCAGCAGCTTATTACGCAGGTCCGGCAGGCGGAGGGCATTACGAAGTGCCTCAATCATGCCAAGTTCCTTAAATGTACTCGATTACCAAAGACGCCCACGAGGGCAGTTTTTGATGCTGCCCAAGCTGACATGCGCGCCGGATGCCTTTAATAGATCAGGAACATCCGGCAGCGCTTATTCTGCATACAACTTGGCGAGCTTTTCTTTCGGAAGCAGCTTCACGGTAAGCCGTGCGCCGGTAACCTTCAGCACCAAAACGTCTGTGCTGCCGCCCGCGCTGGCGATCTTCGCCTGCGCGCTCTTAGTGAAGCGATGCGCCTGAACGGTCAGCGACTTGCTCAAATCACCATCACCGAGAACAGCAACCGGCTTCATCGCATCCCGAATCCAACCGTTTTCCGCCATCAATGCCGGTGTTACCGTTGTGCCTGCGTCCAGCTCTTCAAACTGCTTGACGTTGACGACTTGGTAAATCGTGCGGAAGATATTGGTAAAACCACGCTTGAATGGCAGACGGCGAACCAACGGCAGTTGACCACCCTCAAAGTATGCGCCCTTGCGTGCATGTGCACCACGCGCGCCCGCACCCTTTGTACCACGACCGGCAGTCTTACCCTTGCCCGCCGCGATACCGCGCCCGACGCGCGTTCGCTTTGTCTTTGAACCCCTAGCGGGTTTCAGATCGTGCAGTTTCATGAATCTACCTCCTCGACAGTGACGAGGTGAGTGATCTTGTAGATCATCCCGCGCACCGAGGGAATGTCTTTGACGATCACGCTGGAATGAAGCTTGCGCAAACCAAGTGCCCGCGCCGTTTCGCCTTGACTCTTTTCGAAGCCAATCGCGCTTCTCACCAACGTAACCTTGAGTTGTTTCTCAGCCATCAATCGTTACTCCTCCGACGGCGTCACTGCGGGGCGCGTGCGCTCCCAGAAGGGACGGACGTCGTTGATGTTCTTGCCGCGCATCGCCGCTGTTTCTTCGGGGCTGCGCAGCGATTCCAGTGCTGCCAGCGTCGCCATAGCGACGTTCAGCAGGTTAGGGCTGCCCTGGCTTTTAGTCAGGATGTCGTGGACGCCGACCGCTTCAAGCACGGCACGGACACCACCACCAGCGATAACGCCGGTACCGGGAGCAGCAGGCTTCAACAGCACCTTCGCGCCGCCGTACTCTGCCGTCACGGGATGCGGAATTGTCGTGCCCGAAAGCATGACCTTCTTCATCTGCCGCCGCGCGCGATCAGTCCCCTTGCGGATACTGTCCGGTACGGCTCGCGCCTTACCCACGCCAATGCCGATCCGTCCCTTGCCGTCACCAACGACGACGACGGTGCGGAATGAAAAGCGGCGACCGCCCTGAATAACTTTGGCGACGCGCTTGATGTCAATC
>JBBSNT010000246.1:0-6721 GCA_038260485.1 Aggregatilineales bacterium
CTCGTCGATGATTACGCTGCTGGTCAGCCTAAATACGACGGTTCAACTGGTCGTGCCCGAAGCTTTTCGTGGGCGAGTGCTCTCGCTGTACAGTTTAGGGATGCTGGGCTTTTCGCCGTTCGGCGCGTTGGCGTTAGGCGCATTCGCAGACAAGTTTGGAACAGCAAACGCCTT
Source organism: Aggregatilineales bacterium (assembly GCA_038260485.1). GTDB lineage: Bacteria > Chloroflexota > Anaerolineae > Aggregatilineales > Phototrophicaceae > Flexifilum. Next base: position 175 of record JBBSNT010000246.1, read on the forward strand.
CGGGCTGGCAGGCATTCTGGTGGCGGTACTCGGCGGCGGCATCTTGCTGCGCTACCCGATCATTACACGGCGGCTGGTTGAACCAATCAGCGAGGAGAGCATTCCAGCGCAGACGGCACAGCATGCCGTTGGCGACTAACCTCCCATCTGACGGCAGATATTGATACGAGGCAAGTTTTCGGTCTTGCCTCACCATCTCGTTCTAACTCTGCTCCTCGTTCTGGAGCTGCGGTGAACGGTCACGTTTTCCGTTACCCGTAGGTTCGTCGGAACCGAGCACTTTGTCCAAATAGCCCGCCGCTGCTTCGCAATGGCGCAAAATCTCGCGCGCGACGACGATTGCCAAGTTCACCTTATTCGTACGTAAGTACAGGTCAATCAGGCGAGTCTTGCCTTTTGCCACACGAATAGCAAAGCGCGCTTTACCCAGCGGCACGCGCTGCATAAACAGGTCATCCTGACGCTCTTGCGCGAAATCGCGATACGCGGCAATCAAAGCGCGTTCCAACAGCGCCAGCGGGTGCTTCCGGTCATTGCGCTTCTTGAGTTCGACCAGCAGCAGGTCAAGATCGACCAACAGTTCGCCCAAATCCATCGCCGCGTCGCCTTCGGGATCAAATTCTCAAGGTCGATCAGCTTAAAATCGAGTTCATTGCCGCCATTCGCTAGGCGCGTATTCCGGCGGATCATGATATTCCGCGAATGCAAATCTCCGTGCATGTATGCCTTCGGGAATTTTTCCAGCGCAAACTGGTGCATCGTTAGGTCAGCACAGCGTTCGGTGAGGCGCTGCTGAAGCGCCTGAGCCGCAGAACGTTCAGCTTCGTCGGGGAGAACGAAGCCCTCCATTTCCCACAAATACTTGAAGATATTGGCAATATGGAACTGCATCGGCAGCAGATAGAGATCACCGACGATGCCGCGCGAAGCAGACACGGGCGACCAATCACTGCCCCGATGCATGTGGATCAAGAATGGGGGCAGTTCATTCATCAGTGCTGGTTGAATTTGAGCAACCGAGCGGATATTTTCATAAAGCGTCGAATGCTCGTGCAAGTCCGGCATTGCCACGTAAGATAATCCGCTTTCACTATCGGCGTAGGTATCCTGCGGGATGCGCACAAAGCAGTCACGAATCGAATCAGGCAGTTTCGTAAAGCTCTCGCGCTCCGCCTGAATACTGACTTTGGGACCATATTTGACGATCAGCGTCTCAGCAAAACTCATGCGCGTCTCGTCATAGAGGCTTTGAACATGCGGACGCACGCGCACAACGTTCGACTCGCTTAAGCCTAGACGCAGCGAGTCTGGCTCGCCCTCGATATCGACCGCGATCAAGCGCTGGAGTACATGACGTAAGTTTCGGCGCTGTTCGGTTTCCTCGGCAATGCCGTGCTGGGCGACAAGTTCCTCATAAATATGCGTTGCGCCCCATTCAATCAACGGCTCGTTGAACAACGCGCGCAGCATGATCAAGGTACGGGCAAGCATCATGATCCGGTCGTAGGGTTTCGGAAAGAGTTCCCGCAGCGTCTCCGACGGGTTCTGATAGAACACGCTCCACCATAGCTCGACCGCGCCCCGCAGCGCCGGGGTAACTTCAGGGAACTGCTCGGCTAAAGGCGCAAGATTTTCGATGACGTAGCAGGTACTCAAGATCATTTTTCGGAAGGCATCGCGGTTGGCACGAATCTCCCCTGCCGAAAGCTGTTGTTTACGCAGATTTTCTGGAATCCACGCCATATCGCGGGGGACATCCCACAAACCGCCGTTATTTTGCCAATTGCCCAGCAGCTTTTGCAAATAACGCTTGTTCTGGGCATTGGTCAAGCCGCCGTACAACTCAAAGCGCAAGTTCAGCGCTAGCGCAAGGTCTTTATCCGCAAAGCTCAATGGCAAATGGGCGTCAACCAGCGATTTCAAGCGGCTTGGCGAAATCAAATCGTCGAGCACGCCGGTCTTGCGCGCCATATTGAGGACTTTCAGCGACCAGAGTGTATCAAAATAGGGATTCTCCGACTGCAAATCGAACTGCCCCTCGCTCGTGCTTTGATCAACCAACTGGCGTAGCCGCACAGTGACCAGCTCTCGCTTTGGCGAGATGCTTAACAAAGCTTCCAGACGGCTCATTTCGATCATCTCGATGCGGCTGTGTTGATTGGTCGGAAACGGCGTACTGAACCAGTCGGCTGCCTGTCGAACAGCAGCGTAGCCCACCGGAAAACCATAAGCGAGCAGCGCCGTGAAGTAGTGCAAGGTCACGCGAACCGCGTTGCGTGTGACTTCGCCCTGCGCGTCTGGCTCAGAGACAACGAGGTCAGGATGTTCCTGCGGAGCACGCAGCAAATCGACCGCCAGTGTTACGAGCGTTTTTTCTAATTCCGGCAATTCAATTGGGATCATATTGAGAACGCTAAACCGAATAAAATTAACAAGAGCTTAATTATAAAGCAATATTGAGCGGTTTTTAAGTTTCAGCTATCCAAGTTGGGCGCGCTGCGCCTTTGTCAGCCCCTTGACAACCAGATCATAAGCGTGATCGATCCATTCCTCGATCTCGTCATCGGGGACGCTGCCATCCACCTCAATGCCGTTCCAGTGGCGCTTGTTCATGTGATACGCCGGAGTCACCGCCGGATAGGTATCGCGGATCATGATCGCCAGTGTGGGATCGCATTTCAGGCTAATCTGGGGCGGATCGGCATCGACCGGAATCAGCGCGAACATCTTGCCCATCACCTTAATAACATCCGCTTCGGGACCAAACGGTTGATCACGGAGCGCGCCTTTTTTGCGTAAGCAGTAAGCGAGTAGATCAGCAGTATTCACAGCGTTACATCCTCTTTTGCAGTCACAACCAATGCCATCCGCCGCGCCAGATCAACGAGTAAATCTCGATGTTCGCAGCGCGCGCGCCATGCCGCCGGAATCGTGTTCAACCCCAGACGCGCGCCCATAATCCCGCCAGCGATACACGCAATCGTATCGCTGTCTCCGTTACTGTTCGCAGCGCGACGAATACAGGCAGCGTAATCGTCAGGATAGCGAATCACGCAGTAGAGCGCCAGCGCGACCGCTTCTTCGCCCGTCCAGCCTAAGCCGATATGATCGAGCGCGGCTTCCTCGTTCGTCCATGCGCCAGCGTGACCAATGCGGTAGAGCACCGCGTCGAACTCCGCGCTGATGCCGTCGGTGAACGCCATGATTCGCGGCAAAAACTGCGCTACAGGAACACCGTCGAGCGCCAGCTTAACAGCATAGGCTGCCGCCAGCGCTGCTGCGTCCGCCGTTGGATGGCGATGTGTGATCCCGCCGCTTGCACGCGCCACTTCTCGCAAGCGGGCTTCGTCGTCGCAATACAGGTAGCCAAGTGTCGCCATGCGCATCGCCGATCCGCTGCCCTTCGATTGACTAATGCCAGCCGTGTGCCAACTGCTGCCCGCTTCGAAACGCTCAATTCCGGCAATACAGGTTTTGCCCGGCGCGCGATTATTCTCTTTGCTGTGCAGCCATTCGATAAAATGGCTGCCGACGGATGTCATCTGCACATCGAGATCAGCTTTTAAACCCGCCTCAAGCAAGCCGCGAGTCAGCGCCAGCGTCATCTGCGTATCGTCGCTGTAAAGCGCCGGATCCGGCGGATCGCAAATTCCATTCGCGCCGAACTGCTGCTTAATCTGCGCCAGTGACAGGAATTCGGTCGCATAGCCTAACGCATCACCGAGTGCCAAACCAAACAGAATTGCCTGTGCTTGTTCAAACGCTTGATCGAACGCCTCAGCGCCTCTCATCGCATTATTACCTATTCTTAGCCACACCTTGACCTATAATAAACCTAATCGCTATGGAACGGAGCATCATGATGCCATTTCTGAACGCCGCTCGTGGGCGTCTTCAGCATTTCACGCTTGCGCTGATCATCGTTGTGATCTTTTTCGCCGGGTTCGCGCTCGGCAATCAATACGCGGTCGGCGCACAAAGCACGTCTAGTGAACCAGCGGAGACAGAAAAAGCCTTCGAACCTTTTTGGGAAACCTACAACCTCATTCAGAGTGATGCCCTTGAAAAAGTAGATATTGACACGCTCGTCAATGGTGCGACCAAAGGCTTAGTCGATTCGCTTAGCGACGACTTCAGCAGCTACATGGATCCGCAGACCTATGATCTGCTCAACAGCGACCTCTCCGGTGAATTCGAGGGGATTGGCGTCGTCATCCACACCATCGAGAACAGCAGCGAGATCGAAGTTATCGGTTTGCTCGAAGGCGCACCTGCTCAAGCGGCGGGTATCCTTCCCGGCGACATCTTCATGAAGGTTGACGATGTGGACGTCACAACGGTCGATCAAACTGAACTCGCCGCGCGCGTTCGCGGTCCAGAAGGGACGGACGTCAAAATCACGATGCAGCGCAGTGATAATTTGATCGACTTCACGATCACGCGGGCGCGCATCACCGTGCCAAATACGGAAAACCGCGTTCTGGACGGAAACATTGCTTATATCAAACTCAACCAGTTCACCGCATCGGCGCGCCCTGAGCTTGATACAGCGCTGCAAGAGGTAGACGTCAACAACCGCGCAGGCTTGATCCTCGACCTGCGCGACAATCCCGGCGGCTTGCTCAACAGCGCCATCGACGTTGCCAGCGCTTTCATCCCGTCAGGAACAGTCGTGATCGAAGATTTCGGCAGCGATAATACCCATACCTATGAAGCAACGGGCGATTTCGCTAGTATCCAAGTGCCAATCGTCGTTCTCGTCAATGAGAGCAGCGCCAGTGCATCAGAGCTGCTAGCAGGCGCACTGCAAGATCACCACACCGCGACGATTCTGGGCACGACGACCTTCGGAAAAGGCACCGTGCAAACGTGGCACCAACTGAGCAACGGTGGCGGCGTGCGCCTCACGATTGCGCGCTGGCTAACGCCGGATGGTCACTGGATTCACCATGAAGGGATCACGCCCGACATCGACGTCGAATGGGATCGTCAGACCTTCACAGGCGACGAACCCGACCCACAGCTAGAGGCGGCGGTCAAGTTCCTAACCGATCCCAGCACCGAAACAGTCCAGAACACGCAGTAATTGTCCCCCAACACGATGAGAGGCGTGCCAGCTTCGAGAGGAAATGTGCGCGTCCCTACACCTTCCTCCCCTAATAATGCGAGGCTTTGCATTTAATCTTCACCGTGCTACAATGCGGACACTTTGGAGCCGTTTGAGGAGTTTCTGGCATGGAACGTGCCTTACAGATAGTCTCGATTATTGTTTCGATTTTGCTCGTCGTCTTGATTCTGATGCAGGTTAAGGGCGCAGGGTTGGGCGACTTACTCGGCGGCGGTGACACTGGCGGCATTACCCGGACGCGGCGCGGGCTGGAAAAAACCCTGTTTCAAATTACGATTGGTCTTGGCATTGCATTTATGGCAGTCGCCATCCTCTCCGTCGTCTACTCGCGTTAACGCACACTCCCTTGAAAGCTGCGTATAGGGTGTTCTGTTTTTCCACAGAACACCCGCTTTCCCATTCAACGAGGTAAAATATGCTGCGTGGATTCCGCTGGCAACTGGTTGCGTTGGTGCTTGCCGCTGCCTTGTTCGTGATCAGCCTCGCCCTGCGACTCTCCGAACCCACACCGATTCCAACGCCGACAGCCGTGCCATCGACCGCAACCGCAGACAATATTGTTATTCCGCCGACGGCGATTCCTGAAGCAACGCTTCCGAGCGTACCCATCGTGCCAGCCAGCACTGGTGGGCATTACAGCGAAGCGCTCATTGGCAGCGTTCAGCGGCTCAACCCGTTATTCACGCAGTTGAATCCGGTTGACCGCGATATTACGTCGTTGATCTTCGAGGGGCTGACCAAAACTGATAGCTACGGCGAACCTGTACCTGATCTAGCTGAACGCTGGATTATCTCGTCAGACGGGCTGGAGTACATCATCTTTCTGCGCAGTGACATTCTCTGGCAAGATGGAGTCCCCTTCTCCGCCGCCGATGTGATCTACACAATGTCGATGCTGCGTTCGCCTGATTTCCCTGGCGACCCTGAATTAGGCGCATTCTGGCGCACGGTCGAAACCCAGCAGTTGGGCGATAACCTCGTCCGGTTCCGTCTAGCGCAGCCGCTCGGCACGTTCCTCGACCGCTTGCAAATCGGTATTTTGCCAGAACACGCGCTGCGTGGAACAACCGCCGCGCAGCTTGCTGACCATCCTTTCAACCTGACGCCGATTGGCACAGGGGCTTATCAACTCCAAGCGCTGCGCTCCGCCGACGGCGTGCATATCGATCAAGTCGATCTGCAAGTCGCGCCTGTTTATCGCCAGCGACCGGAAGGACAGCAGCACGCTTTTGCGCTTCAATACGTCAGCTTCACCCTGTACGACAGCTTTAATGCAGCGCTACAAGCTTTGCAATCAGGCGCGGTCGATGGGCTTGCCGCCCGTGACCGCAGCGAACGTCCGGCGATATTCAATGCTGCCAGCGCGCGCAGTCTCAGCTTCTACAACCAGATTGAGGCGTCACTCGGAGTGATTATCTA
>JBBSNT010000247.1:0-6706 GCA_038260485.1 Aggregatilineales bacterium
GATCCCGGCGCGAGCATAGGTCGATTTGCCGAGGCAGATGCAGAGCACACCGCGTGGGACGCGGAAATATTCAATCGAGCGGGCGAGTGCGAACGAGTTCGGCGGGATGATCGCCACGTCGGTGGTGATGTCCACGAACGATTCGCTGGCGAAGTTCTTCGGATCGACGACGGCGGAATAGACGTTGGTGAAGACCTTGAATTCGTTGGCGACGCGCAGGTCGTAGCCGTAAGACGATAAGCCATAGGAGATGACTCCGTCACGTTTGAGCGTATCAGTGAACGGCTCGATCATCTTTTGTTCGAGCGCCATCTTGCGAATCCAGTGATCCGGTTTGAGTCCCATATTCCCTCCCTCATGTTAGTAGTTAAGGTAGTGGCAGGTTTCAAACCTGTGGTGCTAGTTTTTTAACCCCTTACACCGTGCAAACCTGCGGTTTGCCTTCCCCTCCCCCCGTTTACGTGGGAGAGGGACGGCTTGCCAAAGCGAAGCGAAGCAAGCAGGGAGAGGGGAAACAGTCGTAAATGATCTAGCACCATTCGTTTCAAACCTGCACCTACAGCGCCATCAATAGTTTGCTGCGTTACATCACCTCTGGCGCGGACATGCCCATCAGGTCGAGCACGCGCTTGAAAGCGACCTGCGCCGCGCCGAAGAAGCGCAGTCGGGCTTTCGCGACATCCGGCGGGACTTCGCTGTGCAGCACGCGCACGTTGTCGAAGATCGGATGGAAGGCATTCGCTAGTTCGAGCGCGTAGAAGGCGATGCGGTGCGGCTCGAAGTTGCGTACCGACGTTTCGATTACGTCGCTCAGTTCCATGACCTTGCGCAAGAAACTCAGTTCCGGTTCGCCGAGCAGCGTCACGTCTGCGCCCTCGTCGCTGACGCCGCGCACGGCTGCCTCGCGGAAAATTCCGGCGCAGCGCACGTAGGCGTACTGGATGTAATAGACCGGATTCTCGTTACTCTGCTTGACGGCGAGATCGAGGTCAAAGTTCATCTGTGAATCGGCGCTGCGTGCCAGCATCAGGTAGCGGACGGCGTCGGCGCTGGTTTCATCGATCAGCGCGTCGAGCGTATCGTAGACGCCACGCCGTGTGCTCATCTTGACCTCGACGCCATTGCGGACAGCGCGCACAAGTTGGTTAATGATGACGTGCACCTTCGCTGCGTCGTAACCGAGCGCCGTTAAGCCGTACTGCACGACCTTGTACTGCGCGGCGTGATCCGCCCCCAGCACGTTGATCGCGAGGTCGAAACCGCGATCCAGCTTATTGATGTGATAGGCGATGTCCGGCAGGGTATAGGTCGGCTCGCCGCTCGACTTGACGAGGACGCGGTCTTTGCCATCCCCGAATTGCGTGCTGCGGAACCACGTCGCCGCGCCCTTATCGCCCGCTTCTTCGTGTTCTTCTGGCGTCGCATCTTCGGGGACGGCGGCTTTGTAGGTGTAGTCCGCCTCGGTCAGCGCTTTGAGCACTTTCCAGACGGCGCCATTCTCATACAGGCTGTTCTCATTGAAGAACGTGTCGTGCTCGATGCGCACCCGCGTCAGCGTGTCCTTGATCCAGCCGAACATCTTCGCTTCAGCTAAATCCTTGAATGGCTGCCAATCGGCATCGACCAGCGAGTCGCCGCGTTCCTGCACCAGTTCGCGCCCAAAATCGATCAGGTAATCGCCCTGATAGAACGTGCCGTCGGTCGGGATTTCGACCGGATGACCGAGCGCTTCGAGGTAGCGCAGGCGCAGGCTGTTACCGAGATTACGCATCTGGTTGCCGGCGTTGTTGAAATAATACTCACGTTCGACGGCGTAGCCCGCTGCTTCGAGCAGCCGCGCCATCGTGTCGCCGATCATGCCGCCGCGACTGCGCCCGATGGTGATCGGTCCAGTCGGGTTGGCGCTGACAAACTCGACTTGCGCCCGCTTGCCCGCGCCAATGTCGAGTTGGGCGAGCTGCTCACCTTCAGCGATGATCGTTTCGGTCTGCTGTTTGAGCCATCCGTCATCGAGCCGGAAGTTGATAAAGCCGGGATGAACGACTTCGACCGCGCCGATGAAATCGGGCTTGATGAAGTGGTTGTTGATTTGCGTGGCGATGTAGAACGGGTTGAGTTTGGCGGGCTTCGCCAACTGCATGGCAATGGCGGCGGCATAGTCGCCCTGTTCAGCGCGTTTAGGGGGGCGAATTTCGACGTCGGGCAGATCGAAAGCGGGCAGGTCGCCGTTTGCTTGTGCGCTGGTGATCGCGTCTGCGACTGCCTGCGCGAGTTGATAGGGGAGCAGCTTCAAGGTGGAATTTCCTTCACAAGTTCAGTTACAAAACGGTGGTCATCCTGCTGCCGCATTCTATGCGTGTTTGGGGCGGTTCGCAAGCGTCAGTGAATACCCAATTCGATCACGCCGTCTGGCGCGACCGACGCGCTGAAATGGCAGGATGGACAGGTCCAACGCTCGCCGTCCTCGATCATCAGCGCTTGATCACACTTGGGGCAGCGCAGCACCTCGGCAAGCGGGCGCGCCAGTGTCGGCAGCGATTTACCGGGTTTTTGCGCCCAGACGCGGTTGTAATCGACCTGCCAGTAGTCGATGCCGATCCGCTCTAAACTGAGCGTTTCGAGCAGGGCTTGCAGTTGATCGCTCGTCCACGTTTTACCGGGCATAAAGCGTGTATTGATGCGGTTTGTGATCAGCAGCTGTCCATCAGGGCGCAGTACGCGGATGATTTCGCGCAGAACGGCTTCCCGGTTGCTCATGAATTCGACCGCTTCGAGGCAGGTTACCACGTCGAAGGTGTCGTCAGGGAAGGGCAGATGCTCTGCCGGACTCCAAATCAGGTTGATCCGCGCGTCGCTCTCGACTTTCTCGGCGGCGCGCGCGAGCATCTTACGGCTGAGGTCAATGCCGATCACGCGCCCTTGAAAACGTCGGTGATGGCAGAGCGCTAACGGCAGCCGTCCTGTTCCGGTCGCTACGTCGAGGACGAGCGGCGATTTGAGCGGTGCGATTCGCTCCATGATCGGTTGTGCGAGGAATTGATGATCATACTGCTTGCTGAACTGCTTGATGCCGTCGTAGCGCCCCGCGTAGAGGTCGTAGAGCCAGATCACGACGCGCCGTCCGAGGTAAACGCCTTCTGATTCGATCAGCAGCCACCACACCAGCAAGACGATTGCTACCGCGACCACAGCGAGGATAATCAGCGTCTGGAAATGTGTCACGACAGCAGTCCTTGTTTGCGCAGCCATGGAATACAACTGACTATCCCTGCGTCGAGATCGATGCGCGGTGACCAGCCGATGAGGTCGCGCGCCTTATCCATTTTATAGGTTAGATGACGCTGAATGAAGCTTACCAGATCAGGCAGGTCGCGCGCCATCGTGTGGCGTGGGGCGACCAGCAGGGCGATTCCGCCTAAGGTGTAGAAAGGCAGCGCCGGTAACTTAAGCCAGCGGTCGTGCCCGCAGAGCCGCGAGTAGCGCCCGATAAATTCGCGCCACGTCGGGGACGGGTCGGGCGCGCAGTTGAAGCTTTGGCACGCGGCTCCTGGATGATTGGCAGCGGTGATGAGCAAATCAACCACGTCGTCCACGTGAATCGGAAACACTGATCCGCTGCCGTCACCGATGAAGGGTGTCGGGTTGAGCCGTGCCAGCTTGAACAGATTGCCCGTCCAGTTGACCGAACCCGCGCCGTATATCATGCTCGGACGGATGATGGTGTAGTCGATGTCACTGCTTTGAACGAGCCGATCTCCGGCGGCTTTAGTGATGGCGTAGGGATCAGCGCCGGGCGCGAAGGCGGTTTGCTCGGTCACGCTGCCGCGCCGGTTGTAACCGTAAACGGAAACGGTGCTGACGTGAACGAAGCGTTTGACCTTCGCCGCTTTTGCCGCGTCGAGGACGCTGCGCGTCCCCCCGACGTTGACCACTTCCTGCTGCGCGTAAGTGCCGCCGCCCGCCACTGTATGAAAGACGATGCCGCAGCCAGCGACCGCACGCTGCATGGCGGACTCGTCGGTCACGTCGCCATAGACGACTTCGATGCCGCGTTCGCGTAGGAAAGCGGCTTTACGAGCTGACCGCGCCAGCGCGCGGACGTGCACGCCGTCAGCAGCAAGCCGCAGTGCCAGCGCGCCACCGAGAAAGCCCGTTGCGCCAGTGACGAGGATCGGGGCATCGGTCGATAGCATTTAGAGCTTCGTTTCGGACGTCTCGATTGCTGCTGCTTCCGCTTCGATGTTCGTGGCGTCGTCGCGGAACTGCATTTCGTAGAGGCGCGCGTATAGACCGCCCTGCGCCATCAGTTGTTCATGGCTGCCAATCTCGATTAGGCTGCCTCTTTCCAGCACGGCGATGCGATGAGCGATGCGTACTGTACTGAGGCGGTGGGCGATGATGACGGTGGTGCGCCCCTGCATCAAGCGCCCAAGTGCATCCTGCACTTCGTGTTCGCTTTCGCTGTCGAGGCTGGATGTGGCTTCGTCGAGCAGCAGAATGCGCGGGTCTTTGAGCAGCGCGCGTGCTATCGCTACGCGCTGGCGCTGACCACCGCTTAAGCGAATGCCGCGCTCCCCGACGATGGTCTGGTACTGATCGGGTAAATCAATGATGAAATCGTGTGCATTGGCGGCTTTGGCGGCGTCGATAATTTCGGCTTCGCTCGCTTCGAGCCTTCCGTAGCGGATATTTTCGTAGATCGTGCCGCCAAACAGGAGCGTCTCCTGCGGCACGATAGCGATCTGGTCGCGGATACTTTTCTGCGTCATCTGGCGCAAATCTTGCCCATCCATGCTGACAGTGCCTATTGTCGGGTCGTAGAAGCGCGGGATCAGGTTGAAGATCGTGCTTTTGCCCGCGCCGCTCGGACCAACGAGCGCCACGATCTCGCCCGGAGCGATGTCGAGATTGATGTCGTGCAGCACTTCCTGACGCGACTCATAGCTAAAGGAGACGTGATCGAAGCTGATTTGCCCCTCAACCCGATTAAACTGCTGGGCGTCGAGCGCATCGACGATGCCGGGAGTCATGTCGAGGATTTCAAATACGCGCTTGGTTGCACCGAGCGATTCCTGAAACGAGGTGTAGACGCTGATCAGCGATGCCAGACTTCCGGCTATCGTCAGCGCGTAGATCAGGTACGAGATCAATTCGCCGCCTGTCAGCCGCCCCGCGAGCGCTTCGCGCCCGCCGAACCAGAGGATGCCCGCAATCGCGCCGAAGCCGATAAACGTCACGAGCGGTCCTAAGATCGACCGCAGGCGCAGGATGCGTAAGGCGACCTGCAGCGCGCGGTTGATGGCATCCCTAAACCGGTCAAGCTCGTAAGGTTCGCGGGCGAAACTCTTGACCTCGCGGATTGACTGCATGACTTCGCTGGCGACTGTGATCGCGCCCGCGATTTCGTCCTGCACCTCGGTGCTTGACCGGCGCAGCACCCGACCGAAGAGCGTGCTCAAGACCGCGATCACAGGCACGAGCACAATCGTGAACATCGTCAGCCGCCAATTGATGATCAGCATGATCACGAGCGAACCGAGTGCGATCAGAAGCTGCTGCAAGAGCGTGTTGACGTTGCTGGTTAGGCTGCTGCGAATCTGTGTGACGTCGTTGGAGAGGCGCGACACAAGTTCACCGACGCGCCGCGTGGAATAGAAGCCGAGCGAAAGCTCTTGCAAGTGGGCATAGAGTTCGAGCCGCAGGTCGAAAACGATCTTTTCACCGATGTAGTTGATATTGTAGGTCTGGACAAGAGTCGTTAGCGAGCGCAGAAAGAATACGCCGAGCAGGGCAAGCGTGATCGTGTTGAGCAGTTGCGCGTCACCCGCTACCAGCACCGAATCAACCACCTGCTGAATGACCGCCGGAAAGACCAAGCTGAGCGCCGAACTGACGAGAAGCGCCAAGAACGCGATAACGAGCCGCTTCCAGTAGGGGCGCAGGTAGCTGAACAGCTTGCCCCATTTAACAGGAACGTCGGGGGTTTCACCAGAATCGTTCTCACCCCGCCGACCACGCCGTCTCATAAACATCATGATTTCTGTCTTCTTGTCTATTTGTGTGAAATTTCACACTTATTTTACGACTGCGCGACGCTGAGTACAACACCTTGTCGATCTATGGGTACGATCCATGTGCGCGCGCGGATGCCGATGCTGGCAAACGCCGTCATGATGGCGTCGGCAAGGGCTTGCGCTGGCGCTGGCGTGAAAGCGATCAGCGCCGGACCCTCGCCGCTGATCGTCACAGCGCTCGCGCCGCTGCGTTTCGCTGCCGCGAGGACGTGGTCGAAGCCGGGAATAGCACGCTGGCGCAGCGGCGCTAGGAGATGATCGTCCATGCTGAGGGCGAGCAGGTCGTGATCGCCAGTTTGGAAGGCTTCAATCATCAGAGGCAGGCGGCTGAGATTGTGCAGCGCCTCGTCGCTGGCTATGCGGCTTGGCAGGGCGGGCGGGGCATATTTCTCTAGCTCTGGTAAGGCGATCACCGCTTGGAGCGCGACGACGGGCAGGCTGCGATAAATCAACCGGTCACCGTCAAGGAGGAGGCTCGTGTTCAGCCCGCCGAGGACGGCGCTGACCGCATAATCAGCGCGCGTGACCTGTGCCGCTAACGTCAAGACCGCATCGCGCGCGAGTCCACCGCCACAAAGATTGTTTGCGCCGATGATCCCCGCGATCCAGAAGGCGGCTTCAGCGCCTAACCC
>JBBSNT010000248.1:0-6702 GCA_038260485.1 Aggregatilineales bacterium
CCGACGTCGAGCAGCGCGCCACCGCCCAAAACCGGCGCAAAGGCACGACTCTCAGGATTGAATGAGGCGCGATAACCGAAATCGGCATACAGCATTCGCAGGTCGCCAATCGCCCCATCGGCGATCACCTCACGCACTTTGGCTATCGCAGGGATGAAGCGCGTCCACATCGCTTCCATCAAAAAGAGTTTCTTCTGACGCGCCAGCGCGATCATCGCATCCGTTTCGCGCACGTTGATGGCGAAAGCCTTCTCGCACAAGACGGCTTTTCCCGAATTCAAGCACAGGATTGTATTTTCGTAATGAAACGGATGCGGCGTCGAAACGTAAATCACGTCAACGTCGCCATCGTTCGCCAACGCCTCATAACTCCCATGACGCTGCGCGATATTGAATTCATCACCGAATTTGTCGGCAGATTCTTGCGTCCGCGAACCGACAGCGACGACCTCCACATTCTCGGCATCCGCCAACCCGCGCACGAATTGGTGGGCAATATTGCCCGTCCCCAAAATGCCCCAGCGTATTTTTTCTGGCATCAAGCAAATCCTTTTATTTTATGAAATCGACCACCCCTTAAGTCTAACGATAATCCGCGTTCGAGGAAAACAAACAGGGCGCTCCAAATTGGAGCGCCCTGTTTTTATTGATACCGTTGTCGCCGCTTAGTCGATGCTAACGGGTCACTTCGCCCGCTTGATGATCGCCGCGAATGCCTCGTTGATGTCCGCCATCTTGGCGGTGTATTCCTCTTTCGAGTCCGGATGCAGGTCAGGATGATACTCGCGCGCTTTCCGTCGATACGCCTGCTTCACTTCATCGAGCGACGCCGTCGCCGGAACACCAAGCAGCGCGTAATGCTTGTTATAGACCGCTTGGGCGCGGCGTGGTTGACGCTGGCGAAATTCCTCGCCCGTCCATTCCCACTTTTCTTCACTAGCGTAGCCCGGCTCGTAATCTTCCCACGGGTCCCAACTCGGTTCTTCGTTCTCCGTCGCCCGCTGCTGACGGTTGCCATAGGTCCAGTTACGCCACGAGTAATTGAACTGGCGCTCGTCCATCGACTGGCGCTTCTGCCAGAACGCACCCTCGCCGAAATTCGCGGCGAAGTACGCCCCATCGATGTATTTCGTCGCCGGATAGATCACGTCTGTGCGCAGCGCGTTGAGGTCGATCTCGTCGCCGTATTCGACGGTGCGCGGGCTGCCGCCCCACTTCCATTCCATGTGAAAAGGACGAATTGTGACGTCGCGCCCTTCACACCAGTAGGCATAAATTCGCGCGTTCATCAGCGTGTGCAGCGCCGCCATCCAGTGCGGCGGCTCAACCGCGCTGTTGTCCCTCGGCATCATCCGTCCGTCCATCACATAGAGCGTGTAAACGCCATGCCGTGTATTATGCTCGTAGCGTTCTTTGATCTCCGGCAGTCGAATTACCCGGTTGATCACGCAAACGCCGATCTGCTTGCCACTAATGAGCGTTATCAGCAGATCAGCTTCGTCAAGGTCACGGTGAAAGCCGACCACCCGATCAGCCTGTTCGCATTGTTTTGCCAAGTAATCAAGCACGAATTGTTTCATAGCAGAAAAACAGTCGTCTCCCAGTACACTAGAGTCGAGGCGACAGCGGCAGCGTCACCACCGCAGAGCGGTAAGTCCATCCCAATCAAAGATGAAAGTCGCCGATTCATCGTTCGGCAGAAAGGATGTTGATCACCGTTGAAGCTGATTGTAACCGTATTTTTCACGATCCTTATGTTACAGAATTCCGTCGATCTTGACACCGTCCTAATGCAGTACTTGGACTCATTCAACGCCGTTGAAAGGAATCCAATCAGGTATACCGCGCTCGGTCGCACCGAGCTTGAAGGCGAAGCAATTATCTACCTTGTGCCTCACAGCAAAGTGACAGACGAAGATTATCCCGGCATTGTCGATTGGGCGGTCGCGTCGCATAAAACCGGCGCATGGGCTGTCACCTTCCCCGGAGATCCCGGTTACAGCGCTGCCTACGAGAGCTTAGCGCCCGCCCTGCTGCGCGAAGCGACTTCAGCGCCCTACACCATTCATGCTGATCCCGCGCTTGCGGGCGCTCTTGATGATTATCAGCTTCCCTATGCCGACGGCGCATGGGCGACGATTACAAGAAGTTATCGTCAGCACGGCACCGGACGGATTGACTTCGACCTCGGCGGCGCGCGTGACGTCGCTGCTGCCAAAGACGGCATTATCATCTATGCGAGCGATGGTCACAGCGCCAACGCTTACGCCAGCGGCGCGTGGTGGTACTGGAACACTGTCATCATTAGACACGCGGAACATGAATTTTCACTGTATGGGCACTTAGAAGCAACCAGCATTCCGCAGTGGATCAAAGATGCCTGCGCCGCGAGTACAAGCAGCGCTCTCACCTGCGCCGTTCCAATACATGCGGGCGACCTGATTGCCCGTGAAGGCAGTACGGGTTATTCGTCCAACCCACATCTGCATGCCGAATTCGGGCAGGGTTTCGGCATCGCCGCCTACCCTGACACCCTTGACGAAGACCGCGACGGCATCCGCGCCGAACCAGTCTACGCAGGCTATCTCTATGCCGAGCAAAACGTCGGTTTCAGCGGCGCAACAGCGAATGAAGTCGCCAGATGGGCTTATGGCACGCTCCAACAGGCGAGTCATATCGCCCCGTCACCCGCTGATACTAACCTGATCCTAAATGGCGATTTCAGCGCCGAAAAGGACGATTGGACTCCATCCGGTCAGCTCAACTGGTCGGTGCAAGACGGCGTTTTGCGCATCTTGCGTCTGCGAACAACCGCCGTGCCGGACTGGGCAGCGTTTTATCAGAATGTCGATGCTGGCATTCCCGCGCACACCCCGTTTGAAGCGACGATCCAGCTCGGCAATGCCAGTAGCATTACGAAGACAGTCACAATTTCAGTTTTTAATCGGTCGGGTAGGCAGCACGGTTCAATCGAGTGCGCGTTCAGCCTTCCAGCGAACGCACAACTATCACTTTACACCTTGCGCGGCGTGACTGTCAACACGTGGGCGAGCCTACGTTTCGAGGTCAGCGTCAACCCGCCGGACGGCACGCCCGCCGCACTGGTCGATAACGCTACACTCTACTATCGCCCCTCAATCACTGAGAATGAGTGTATCACGCCAACATCGTAACCACATTAGAATGCCGCACCTTTAAATCAACGTCGTGCAAACATGCGCAACAACTCGCAAAGGCGCACGGCGTGCGCCTTTGCGTTAAAGTTTTGACTTCTTCCACCGCCGCGCCCGCTCGACCATCTCGACATCAGGCGGCTGCGGGCGATACGCCGCGACCTCGACCAATGCTGCCAAATCTGCGAGTTCGGGTGTTTGGGCGGCGTGTTCTTTGACCGTCTGCCCCGCCGCGCGCGGTGCTTTTAGCTGACGCTGTGCCCGTCGGTACGCTGCGAAGATCGCTCGCCGCGCCAGGATCGTGCGCCTTCGACCGCTGCCAGCGCAGACCAGCCGGCAAATGCCAATGCTGCACCACGTAGATCAGCCCTAAAGCCAGTGCCGCGATCACGACAACGCCCGCGATGAAGCCCAAATTATTGCTAATTGCGCCGAGCAGTTCGCCCAGCGGCAGCGAGGGCAGATTCAGATCGCCCAGCGCACCGGAGAAAATCCAGCGCGGAATATCTCCCGTTTGCGGGTCACCTGTCCAACCCGGTGTCGGATCGAATGGCATCCAGCCGTAGCTAGAGAAATAGACCTCGACCCATGCGTGCGCGTCGTTGGCGCGCACCTCGTAGTAATTGGTGAAGGCGTTGTACGTCCCGCTGCCAAATCCCGAAACCAGCCGCGCCGGAATGCCAAGCGACCGCAGCATGATCACCATCGCGCTGACAAAATGCTCGCAAACGCCGCGCTTGTCCACGAACAGGAATTGATCGACCGCGTCGGTATTCGGCACTTGCGGCGGCGGAAAGTAATCGTAGGGATAGGTTGCCAGCAAATAATCGCGCACCGCGACCACTTGATCGTAGACTGTCGGCGCGTCTCCGGCGACTTGTTCGGCGAGCGCCCGCGTCCGCTCGGTGACCGTCTCCGGCAGTTCGAGATAAGTCCATTCAATGCTCGGTGAATAAATCGCGGGCGCGGCACGCAGGTCGTCCGGCGGGGTGTCCTGCCGCAGCGACAGCACCGAATAGACCATCCCCGGTTTGAGCGTCTCGCCCAAGCGAATACCCTCTGACGAGTCGATCCCGACTTCGTCGGCAGCGAGGTAAAGCTGAATCGGATCGCCCGCCGTGAAGATCAGGTTCGGCATCTCCTGCACGATGCTGTAGGTCTGCACAAAGTAATCCTCACGCAGCCAATTGCGTGCGCGTGCGCTCAGGTTAAGATTGAACTGCGCCCCTGTTCGCTCAATCACCCGCACCGAATCGTCCGACTGTGACCACGTTCGCCCATCGTAGAAATCGTAGGCGTGGCTGCGCCAGTAGCTCCACGCAGGACTGCGGACGTACATCATGATGGTATTGCTCAAACCGCCGCGATAGCTCAGGTCGAGGTGGCTGTCGAAGCCGTAGTAATGGTCGCCGCTGTCGTTCGACCAGCCCTGCACCTGCACCAGTGGCAGCGCCGGGTTGATGATGTCTGAGGTTGGACCGCTGCGAATTGGCGCGTTAATCGTCACCGGCGGGATAATCGGGTGTCCAGCGAAGCGCGGCGTCAGCACAAACACTATCCCCGCCAGCACAGGCAGCGCCAGCCCGAAACGCAGCCAGCGCCCCAATCGCTGGCGCAGCGGCGTATTTTTTGGCGCACCCAACGAGCGCAGAATCACTGGGTTGTCGCGCACGCCGTCCTCGTCGTCCGCCCGCCCCATGAACGCCAGCAAACAGCCGATGTAGACTAGCAGAAAAGCGATGAAACTCACATCCCTGCTCAAGGTCGCGGCGACGTACAGGTTGATCAGCCCGATAGCCACGCCCGAATACAAGTTCAGCCGTGCGCGCAGTTCGAACGTGACGACCGCCATTGCCAGCATAGCGATCTGTGCTTGTGGGGTCGGTTGTCCCGTGAATAGTCCATCGATCATCCACGCGAAGGTGAGATGCAGCCCCACTATCGCGCCGATCCGTATGACCAGCAGCGGCTTGTCGAGGTAGCGATAGGCAGCCGCATGTCCGGCGATCAGGATCACCAGCGCCAGCCCCCAGATGATCCACAATCCGCTGACCCACGCCAACGCCGTCATGCCTGTAATCTGCGCCGCCATCGTGATCAAGCGCAGACGAAACGACCGCTCCGGATCGCGCGCGATCCGCCGCTGGCTGAACATCCGCGTCGCGCCAAACGCGAGGATGGCAAACGCGCACAGCACCCACAACTGGAAGGCGACGCCGACCAGCGCCAGCAGCGCACCCATGCCAATCAAAAGCACCTGCGTCAGTCGCATCGTGATGGTGGACTTTTCCGGTTCGCGCGCAGCGATCATGCCATCACCGCCGCGTCTGCCCTTTCCAACTGCTCGACCCAATCAACCCCGAAGCAGATCAGCCGTGTCTCGACGCCCGCCGCTTGCAGTTCGCCTTCGAATGCCGCTGCTGATCGCGTCGATGCGCCTACCCCATCAGGGAAGCTCGCGCCGTCGAGGATCACCGCCAGCACTCGCGCCTTGCGAAAGCGCAGTTCGCGCAAAACGCCGACCACGCCCGCATCAGGATAGGGCAGCACCGCGATCACGAACGCCGACGCGCCCGACGCACTGGTCAACGCCTGCGCCAGTGGCTCGTCACCGGCAGGCTGAACCCGCGCCAGCACTTGCAGCAGCGCTTCCCAACTGATCGCCCCGCGCGGCGCAGGCAGCGCAACATCGTTGCTCGCCAGCATCAGCGGATAACCACGCCGTTGAGCATAATCACCAATGCTCGCCGCGACCTTGACCGCCCACTCGAACGGCGTATGCTTGGTCGCGCTCGGCGCGTAAGGATGCCGGAACAGATCAAGCGCCAGCAGCACTCCCGGTTGCGTTTCGTCTGCAAATTCTTTGCTGATCAATTCGCCCGTCCGTGCCACCGAGCGCCAGTGAATGTGACGCGGCGAATCGCCACTACGGTAGGCGCGCAGTCCCAACACCTCATTGCCGACGCCCGTCGCCTCGCGCGTGACCTGCGGCGCGAACTGCCGATCCAGCAGGTCGAAGCGCTGCAGCGGCTTGACCAGCGGATAGACAAGCAGCGGCGACGGCACGTCGATCACGCGCCGCCGTTTGAAGAAGCCGAACGGCGCTACTGATGCCAATTCCAGCGGCGGGAAAGCATAAACCCCGCGCTGATAGACATTCACGGCGTACCCGAAGCCGACCGCGCCCTGACTCGTCAACGTCGGCACGTACAGCTTGATCTCGCGTTCGGACGCGTCCGGCGCGGCGATGGCGCAGTGCTCGGTCAGCCGGATTTGTGCGCTGGAGTGACGTTCGGCACGCAGCGCAAACGTGATCGTCACATCGTCGCCCTCATAAAATTCGCCCAATCCTTCACCCACCGTCCGCAAAGCGCTGATCCCGCGCAGCGAAGATCGGCTCAGCCACCACGCCGCGAAGACTGTTCCCGCAAGCACAGCCGCCATGACGTACAGCCAACCCACCTGAGTTTGATTGGCAAAAAAGTAGAGAATCAGCGCGCCGATCAAGACGACACCAGTTCGAGAAGTC
>JBBSNT010000249.1:0-6668 GCA_038260485.1 Aggregatilineales bacterium
AGGAAGCACGGGGTGAGGTTGCCCTTATGGTATCGTTTACACGTCGCAGCTTAAAGCAGCGGTGCTTTTTCCATCTCAGCATAATCGCACGCTAGTTCGCGCCACGCACGCCCCAACCGCTTGAAGCCTTCCTCGATGTCGGCGGGCTTTTGCGCCGCGAAGTTGATCCGCAGGTTATACGTCCCATGACCATTCGTGTAAAACACGTTGCCAATCGCATAGCCAACGCCCATCTGAATCGCGGAAATGAACAACTCAGCAGCGGTCGGACCAGACTTCGGCAGTTCGATCCACAGGTACAGCCCGCCCTGCGGCACGTTCCAGCGTGATCCCGGCGGCAGATGGCGCGCGGCGGCGTTCAGCGCGATGTCGCGGCGGCGGCGCAGTTCGCGGTTGTTCCGCTCAAGCTGTTGAGCCAACACGCCGCGTTCGAGCATCAGGTGAATCGCCCGCTGGTTCAATCCCGGCGTCGAAATGTCGGCGGCTTGCTTGACGCGCACAATGCGCTCATAGTGATGACCATCCGCGATGATGTAGCCGATCCGCATCCCCGGCAGCAGGTTCTTGGTGAATCCGCTGGCGTGAATGACGATTCCCGTCTCGTCCAGCGCCTTCAGCGGCGGCAGACTTTCACCTTCGTAGCGGAACTCGTGGTACACGCCGTCTTCCAAAATAGGAACGTTGTACTCCGTCGCCAAACTGAGCAGTTGGCGGCGGCGATGCAGCGGCATGACGCGCCCGGTCGGGTTCTGGAAGGTCGGCATGACGTAGAGTAGTTTCGGATGGTTGTCGATGATAAAGTTTTCGAGCGAATCGAGCCGGATACCGTCATCGTCCATGCAGATGCCGCGAATTTGCACGCGGCGCGTCCGTGCGATGTCGATCATGCCCAGATAGGTCGGGCTTTCCGTCAACAGTAAATCACCCTCTGACAAAATCGACTGCACAATCAGGTCGATGGCTTGCTGAGTGCCGCCCGTGATCAGAATGTGATCGGTGCTGCATCGGATGCCCAACGCGCTGACGTAATCGCGCACGCTGCTGCGCAGCGGCCCGTAGCCTTCAGGGACTTCATAGCCTAACGCGCGCGCGCCGTCACGGTCGATAATCGTGTTGATGGCGTCGCGCAGGTGCTGCACCGGGAAGAAATCTGACGGCGGCAGCCCGTTGCTGAAGTTGATCACACCCGGCTTGCGCGCTAAACGCATCATCTCGCGGATCGAGCGATCCGGCAGCGAGGTCGGTTCGGTGCTCGGCGCGTTGTGCTGCGGCGTGGCTGCGGTCGGCAGCGCTGCCGAGTCCCGATCCCCCGCGACGAACGTCCCCCGTCCGGCGTGCGCGCTTAGATACCCTTCGGCGCGCAGTTCGGCATAGGCATTGACAACGCTAATTCGGCTGATATTCAACTGGCGCGCGAGGTCGCGACTGGCGGGCAATCGGCTGCCTGCCGGAAGCGATACGCTTTCTACCTGCGCACGAATATGGCGAATCAACTGGCGGTAAATCGGTTCTTCACTGTCACGATCTAACGGAATCGTCAAGTTCGTGCTTAGCATGAAAAGCGCTCCAGCGTCTGTAAGTGCGTCGTGGGGATTTGATCAAACCTATCATTGACAAGCTAACCAATGACCAGACCAATAAGTCCAATATGGACTAGACGCCTATTTTGCCATATCTCTTACTTTCGCGCGATACATAGATGCCGTATATTAGGGTGAGACAAGGAGTCACCCTGGAGCAGATCGCAATGGCTGACGCACCTACCAATGCATTTGAGGCAGAAACCGAGCAGATGATCGCGCAGCTTGGCTCAAAAAGCGCGGCGAAACGACGCGAGGCAGCTTATTTTCTAGGCGAAGTCGCTTCTGAAGATGCCGTTCCTGCGTTGGTCGCCGTCTACGAAAAAGATAAGGAGACCAGCGTGCGCGCGGCAGCGGCGTACTCGTTGGGGATGTACAAAGCGGTCGAACGCGCGCTTAATCGCGGCGAAGAAGACCGCGTTGTTGAACTGCTGCGCCAGATTGGCGAAGAAGGCAAGTTGGGGCGACGCACTTCGAACGGAGGCATGATCAAGTTCGCTGTTGCATTAGTCGTGTCGCTAATCTTGATGGCGGGGCTTTACATCTTCCGCACCGACGTGCAGGGGCTGGTCTTCGGCAGCGATAAGAGCCACGCCGAAGTGATCGGCAGTGTGCGCGATTCCTATACGATGATACGAAACGACACGCGCACGCTGCAAGGCGAACTCCTGAACGTGATCTCGAACCGCCAGCTAAGTTGTATCGCCTATTTCAATAATCCGGCTCCTTATGAACTCGATCCGGTCGATGCGCGCACCTACAGCGACGCGGCGCAAATCACTGCCGAACTGAACAGCGCTTACGAAAGCCTTACTGCCGCCAAAGCACATTACGATGCCGCCTGTAACAATGGCGTAGAGTTCGGCGCAGAACAGGCGCAGGAAACGTTCCAGATGCTGCTGCCGGCGCTGCAAACGCTCGACCCGATTGAGCTGGAACTGACCCAAGCAGAAGCCCAGTCAGCGCCTGCCAACACGCCAGTGAGCGCGCCAGCCGCAACCACCATCCCGCCGACCAACGCGCCGTCTGTCCTACCGAGCACAGAATCGAATGCGGCAGCAGTCACCGCCGAAGCGTCGGCTCCACCAACTACCTTTGCCCTTCAAAGCGACCTGCAGCTTAGCCCGACAATTGATCCGACAATCCGCGCGCAGGCAAACCCGAAACAGTATTTATCCGCGCTCCGCAACATCATCGACACCGTTTCCGACCCGCGCGGCGCGAGTTCGCTGCTGGTACAGTATTGGATGGACGTGCAGCAGACCGGCACGACTGGCGGCTGCTCCCTTACCTCGCCACCAACCATTCCGACCAACAACATCTTCATCCCCGAATCCAGTCTTCTCGTATCGCCCGATCTCAATCGCGCGGTGCAGTTGATCAACAGCGGCTTAGCATCGCTGAACGATGGTTGGACAAAATTCCAGTTTGCCTGTAATTCGCGCACGCTTCAGAGCGAGGTCGAGTCGCGCTTGCGAGACGCTCGTGTCGCACAAAGCGCCTTCGAAGCAGCATCCGTGCTGCTCGATCAGGTCGAGGCAGCGAACTAACTGCGCTGTTTCCAAACGTCATTCGCAGGGGCACGGCATACCGTGCCCCTGTTGTTTATGTAGGGTACAAAATCGCCTAAATCAGTCTCCGCCGCCGAACATAACTGAAATACACCGCAAGGATCAGCAGCACGACGGCGATCACCGCCCACAGCCCCGCCCAGACCAGCGGCGGCACAATCGGCGCAACCTCGCGCGAGAAAGCAGCCGCGTCGTTGACGATGTCGCCCATTGCCGCCCCGCTGTTCGGGATCAGCGCGAACAGGTCAAGCACGACGTTCAAGCCGGTCAGCATCGCCAGCACATCGAGCACCAACAAATTCACCCCGCGATCCGCGAAGCGCCACAACGCCACCAAGAACAGCGCCATCCCTAAACCGACCAGCCACGCCGTCGAGAGAAACTCGGTGAACAGCAGCGAGATCAGCGCCACTAGAATCGCCAAGATCAGCGAAATCGTGCGCGGAAACGGCACAGTATTGGCGATGTAGAACAGCAGCGCCCCGAACAAAGCCGCGCCGAGATACCCCGCTGGCAGGATCAACATGCGGCTGCCGCCCATTGAGTAAGTGACACCTGACGTATCCGGCGAGACGATCAAGCGCGCCACGTGTCCGCCTGTGATCACGGTCGCCAGCGCGTGCCCGGCTTCGTGAACGAACGTTACAAACAGGCGCACGGGATAAACGATGAAGTCCAACTGCGGGACGTTCCACAGCACCAGCACGATCACGAACGCGATCAAGGCGATCACCAGCGCGCGTTGTCGGAAAAAGGCGAGATGTGTCAGCATAAAATTCCGTCTCGATATGTTACACTCAAGGTCGATAATCACGAGTAGCGAGTCAGTTTGTGACGTTCTCGGTACTCTTAATAACTATACGCTAGAGAAGGGATTCGCGTTTCGTGGAGAAGCATACGGAAGAACGATTGCGCTTCGGGACGGTAGGTTCGCCCCAGACCGCGCACGAAAGCGGAACATCAGGCGCGATTCGCCACATCCGCGAACTAGGGCTAGAGCATCTGGAAATCGCATGGGTGCAGAGCGTTCGCGTCACCGACGCCACTTGCGCGCAGATCAAAGCGGACGGCGAAGCCTGCGGCATCAGCTTGAGTATTCACGCGCCCTACTACATCAACCTGAACAGCCAAACGGCTGAACTCATGGAAAAGAGCGATGCCCGCCTGATGGCAGCAGCGCGTAAAGGCTTTCTCGCTGGCGCGAAGGATATTATCTTTCATCCCGGCAGCTATCACAGTCAGCCACCCGAACAAGTCTACGAGCGCGCCAAAGAGAAGCTCATCGAACTGACGACCATCCTGCGCGAGGAAGGCGTCGCCGTCAACCTGCGCCCCGAAACGATGGGCAAGTCCGCCATGTTCGGCACGCTTGACGAGGTGATCCAGTTGAGCCGAGAAATCCCCGGCATCCTGCCCTGCATCGACTGGGCGCATTTGCACGCCCGCACCGGCGATGGCACGTTCAACAGCTACGACGAGTTTGCCGACGCGCTCACGCGCGTGCAAGCGGCGCTCGGCGATGAGGGAATGCAGAAATTACACTTCCACCTCAGCGGCATCGCTTACACTCCTAAAGGTGAGAAAGAACATCTGCCGCTCAATGAAGCAGACTTGCGCTATCGCGATCTGGTGCAAGCCTTCGTCGATTTCAAGGTTGGCGGGACGGCGGCGGTCGAAGCGCCGATGCCCTTCCACACCGCCGACGCGCTCACCTTTCAGGCGACGTATCGCCGCTTGGTCGATAAAACCTATCCGCTCGAACAAATCGCCGACTAGTGGATGGTGGTTAGCCGATGGACTGCCAGACGAAGATCTGAATCGCGTGTTCGAGACGCTTATCAGCAGCAAATGGCGCGCTATAATCCATAGCAGGCAGAATTCTTTGTGCGAGAAGCGCTTTTAGAAGCCTACGTTCAAGGGGCGAATGAGGAGCGTGCTTGTCTGCGCTCAGTCGTCGCGCAAAACTTTAGAGCGCCTTATATTTTAAGCTGCATGTTGTACAGACTCGCATAGCTGCCGCCCAGCGCGATTAAAGCATCGTGCGTGCCTTGTTCGCGAATTCCATTTTCCGTCAGGACGATGATCCGCTGAGCATTGCGCACAGTAGACAACCGATGCGCGATCACCAGCGTCGTGCGCTGGTTGCTCAGTTTCTCCAACGATTCTTGAACGGCTTTTTCGCTTTCGTTGTCGAGCGCGCTCGTTGCTTCGTCGAAAATGATGATTGCCGGATTTTTCAGGAACACCCGCGCGATACTCAGCCGCTGCTTTTGCCCGCCAGAGAGTTTGACGCCGCGCTGACCAATATCCGTTTCGTAGCCATCCGGCAGCGCCATAATGAAATCGTGCGCGTTGGCTTTTTTGGCTGCGATGACGATTTCATCCAGCGTCGCGTCGAGTTTGCCGTAACGAATATTGTCTGTGACACTGCCCGCAAACAGGTAGACGTCTTGCTGAACGATGCCGATCTGCTTGCGCAGTGACGCTAAGCGAATGTTCCGAATATTCTGACCGTCGATCCGGATTTCCCCCTCGCTCACGTCATAAAAGCGCGGAATCAGCGAACACAAGGTCGTCTTGCCCACCCCTGAAAACCCGACTAAAGCGACGTATTCCCCGACTTTAATATCCAAGGACAAGTTCTTGACGACAAAGTTGTAGCCTTCTTTATATTTGAAACTGACGTCTCGAAATTCCACATTGCCCAAAACGTCCTTCAGTTCAACCGCGTCTACCGCATCTTGAATGTCTGGCGCAACTTCCAGAATCTCCATAAAACGGCTAAAACCCGTAATGCCTTCCTGATACACCCGCGCGAAATTCACTAACCGCTGAATTGGCTCGATCAGGATGCCCACACACAGAAGATACGTTAGTAAATCAGATAAATCCAGCGAAGCATGAACAATCGCCGCGCCACCAAAAATAATCACGCCGATGGTAATCAGTTGCGTGAAGGCATTCATGCCGCCATAAAAATAGGCTTCGTTGCGGTACCCGTCTCGTCTGCTGTCCACAAAACGCTGGTTTGCGTAGGCAAACTTACGCTTTTCAATTACTTCGTTGGTAAACGACTTGACCACCCGAATGCCTGACAGCGTATCTTCGACCTGCGCGTTGACATCACCGATTCGTTCTCTGCTTTTCCGCAGAGCGGCATTCATTTTTCGATTGAAATAAAGGGCGTAAATCGTCATAATCGGCAAAAAGAACAGGATGATCAAGCTAAGCTGCATGTTGATGCTCAACAAAATGATCAACACGCCGATTAGCTTCAGCAGCCCAATGGCGAGGTCTTCAGGCCCATGATGACAGAATTCAGAAATCGCCTCTAAATCATTGCTGATCCGGGACATCAACTGACCCGTTTTCTGTTCGTCGTAAAAGCTGAATGATAATTTTTGATAATGAACTGATTCAAACTATTTGATTGAGCAGGATGGATAGTGCATCATGAGAGAAAAACCTGACCAAAGGTGATTTCTCATGAGCACTATCCCGACCAGTGTAACCGAAG
>JBBSNT010000250.1:0-6663 GCA_038260485.1 Aggregatilineales bacterium
CGCCAGCAGCAGCAGCCTAAACTGGCGCGTGATCATGCCGTACAAGCCGAACACGTCGGCGTCGGCGTCGAGCAGGCGGTAGATCAGCGAGACGGCGGCTTTGCCGCGCCCTTCTGCCAGCGCATCGACCATGTCGAACATGCTCGCTTCGGCAACGTAGGGGGTCAGCAGCGCCACGTCCGCTTCGGTGATGGCTCGTTCGCCCGCGTAGCTGATCAACTTGAATAGTTCGTTGTCCGCGCGGCGCAGGTCGCCAGCGGTGACGCTTGCCAGCGCGGTCGCGGCGGCGGGTTCAATTTCGGCGTCATAGGCGTCACGCGCGCGCTTGATGATCCAGCTTGTGCTGTCTTTCGGCACGAAGAAAGCCTTCTCGTAGCCGTTGGGGTCACTCTGTGCCAGCTTGAGGATTTTGTTCGAGTCGGTCAGCTTGACCCGTTCGACGAAGATGACGCGCGCCCATTCCGGCAGCGTCGGCAGCGCGTCGAGCAGCGCGGCGACGGCTGACTTGCCGGTTTCGCCCGCGCCCTTGCGCGTGACCCACGAGAGCATGTCGCGCACGATCACCAAGCGCCTATCAGCGAGGAAGGGGTAGGCGAGCGCCGCGCTGAGCAGCATCGGGATACTGGTCTGCGTGCCGTCGAACTGCTCGGTATTGAGGTCACCGTTGGGCTGTTCGCGCATTTTGGCGAGCATCCCGCCGACTTCTTCCTCGATGCGCAGATCGTCGTCACCGTGAAAGATGTAGAACGTGCTCATAGGCGTGCTGAGTGCTGAGCAATGAGCAATGAGAACACAGACTGCTTTCCAGCGTTGAGATTGAAATATAGGGGCGCGCGGGTCGTAGGGGCGTTATATATAACGCCCCTACTCCCATACGGATCACATATTTCAGGCGTCACTGAGCGATCCTTTTAGCTGGAATGCGTCTTGACGCGGTGGACGGTCAGCGGATTGCTGCTGAGCGGCGTCTGCACTTGGCTGCGGGTGATGCTGAGGATTTCGAGATCAGCCGGATCACCGTCGGTCGTGATGTACTTTTGCAGCGCCATGCCGACCGGCTGCGAGAACAGCAGCGCCGCCATCACCAGCAGCAGCACCGTCGGCATCCGATTCCACGAATCGCGGCGGCTCGCGCCGCTCAAGCCGATCATCGCGGCAAATGTGGTCATGGTTCCGGTGGTGACGAGGTTTGTGCCGCAGTTCGGATGCACGGCTAAACTGTGTTCGCCGCCGCTCATCCGGCGCAGCGCCTCGTGTACGGCGGCTTCGACCTGATCGGTCGGCGCTTCACCGAGCAGCACAAAGCCTGAATCGGTGCTGCGTCCTGCCATCTGCAAATTCTTGATGTGGTGCGAAAGAATGTGGATGGTCGCGTGTTCCAGCCCATGATTCCGGCGCGTCCGTCGCACGAGCGGCAGGTCGAGCACCGGCTGAGCAAAATTGGCAAAACGTTCGATCAGCATAACCTGATGTCCTTCACTACGATTGCGCTATCAATTTAACACGTTTGTCCTATGGACGAAACCACCGCTCGCAAAGTGATCTATAATAAAAGTGATAATTTACGGACTGTTGTAACGTTAAGGAAGAAACCATGCGTCATCTCACGAAGCTGCTTTTACTGATCACTATTTTGCTCTTTGCCTTACCTGCATTCGCTCAAAGCGCGACGGAAACCCCACAACCGACTCGATCCGTCATGGACACGATGAGCATCGCGCTGGGAGACACGGTCAGGGGGAGTCTCACGGCAGATGACCCCGCGCTGACCTATAGGTTGGACGCCGAAGCCGGACAAAGGGTCACGATCACGCTGACGTCGGACGCGGTTGATACCTACCTCACCCTGCTCGATGGTGACGGACAGGTGCTCGCCCAAAACGACGATAGTAACGGCACCGACTCCGCGATTACGGGGTTCATGCTGCCGACGGCGGCAAGCTATCAGATTTTGGTTGAAAGCTATGCTCAGCACAGCGGCAGCGGCGCGGAAACCGGCAGCTTCAGCTTGACCGCTGCTGAGACGAGCGCAACCGTCGCAGTGATCCCAACGGTCAGCAATGTGGGCAGCATCGGGCTAGGCGATACGGTCACAGGCTCGCTGACTTCGGCTACGACGTCCATGACCTATACGTTAGAGGCTGAAGCTGGACAATCCGTTACGGTCACACTGGCGTCGAGCGATTTCGACACGTATCTCAGCATTATGGACGGCAGCGGCAATGTGCTGACCCAAAATGACGACAGTGACGGCACCAATTCAGGGATTCACTCGTTTGTGCTGCCACAGGCGTCGAGCTACCAAATTTTGGTCGAAAGCTATGCTCAGCATAACGGCAGCGGCGCAGTACCGGGCGATTTTACGCTGAGCGCTTCTGAACAGCAGGTTGCCCATATCGAATACACGCAGACAGTCGAGGATAGTTTTACGAGCGACGCTCTTGTGAAGGACTACGTTTTCACTGGGCAAGCCGGTGACGTCGTGCTGATCAGCCTGACTTCGCCCGACTTCGATACCTACCTTCACCTGCGCGACACGGACGGCAACGAAGTTGCCAGCGACGACGACAGCGGTGAGGGCAATAATTCGCAGATTGGTCCGTTCACACTGCCCTCGACCGGCGGTTACACCATCGAAGCTGCCAGTTTTGGCGGCAGCTCGCTCGGAGATTTCACGCTCAAGCTGGACAAAGTTGAGCTGGTGACGCTCAACTACGGCGACTCGGCAGTCGCCGAGTTCACGCGCAGCGGTCAAATGAAGTATTTCAGCTTTACGGGTAGAAATGGCGACCTCGTCACGATTTCGGCGACCAGCAACAGCGGCAGTATCGACACCAGCCTGATGCTCAACGACCCGTACAACAGCCAAATCGCCACTGACGATGATGGTGGTCCCGGCGTAGACCCGGAAATCTACCAGCAACTGCTGACGCAGGATGGCACGTACACCATCGTGCTCCAAGCGGTCAGCGGCAGCAGCGGCAGCGTGACCGTCAGCATTGACCGTACCTCACCGCCGTCGCTCGATGAGGGTGAACAGACGCTCGACTTCTCCAGTTCACAATCGGCGCGTGCAGTTGGCTTTACGGCGAACGCGGGCGAAACGGTAGCGCTTACGCTGACGTCCGCCAGTGACGGTATCGGCTCGCCCAACGTCAGCGTCATGCAAGACGGAGAGACGATTGCTAACGCTTCATCCAATACGGTGCAATCGCTCAGCTTCTCGTTTGTGACGCCGAGTGATGGCGAAATCATCATCCAGATCAACGACTACAGCTACTCAAGCGTCAGCTATACCGTCTCGCTGGAGCGCATGGGCGAATAGCTCAACGTAAGGCGTCAATATTGTATGGGGGCAGCGCAGGTGCTGCCCCTTTTTAGGTCAGGCGCGCAGATGATCGGGCGCGAGCAGGCGCTCGACGATCACGCAGTCGCGCCAGACGCCATCAAGCTGACCGTGCTTTTCGTAGATGCCGACTTCGCGGAAGCCGAGCGAACGCATCAGGGCGCGGCTCGCCGTATTTTCCACGAAAATGCGCGAGACGAGCTTCCAGAAGCCCGCCGCTTCTGCCTCACGAAACAGCGCTTCTAACGCCGCCCGTCCCGCCCCGTGACCGCGCCATGATCGGGCGACGTAAACGCCGAACTCCGCGATGCCAGCGTAGCAGTCGCGCGGGCGGTAGGTCGAAGTCGTCGCGTAGGCGATCACCTGCCCGTCCTGCTCGACCACGACCAGCGGATAGTCGCCAGTGAACCACGCGCGCACGTCTTCAGCGCTGCGCGGGCGGGTCTCGAAGGTGGCGATTCGATCCTCGATGCCCTCGTTGTAGATCGCGGCGATTGCCGCCGCATCATCCGGTGCTGCTGTCCGCGTCTCCATAGATCACCATCACCTCATCCAATGCTTTCTTGCTGATGCGGGGGACTTGCGCGTCATCTGCCGGGTAGCCGACCGGAATGACCACGACGGCGCGTTCGTTGGCGGGGCGTTGCAGTAGGTCGCTCAGGAAGCCCATCGGGTTGGGCGTGTGCGTCAGCGTCGCCAAGCCCGCTTGATGCAGGCTGCAAAGCAGCATTCCAATTGCTATCCCGACTGATTCGCCCACGTAATAATGTTTAATCTTGCGCGAATTGCCCTCGCCGTCAACAGCCAAACCATAGACCTGCTGAAAGACGACGATCAGGTAGGGCGCAGCTTCCAGATGCGGCTTATGCCAGTCCGTGCCGAGCGGCGCGAGCGCTTCGAGCCATTCCGCGCTCATGCGGTGTTCGTAACTCGCGCGCTCCTCGGCTTCGGCGGCTTGGCGGATGCGCTGCTTGAGCGCCGGATCAGCGACGACGGCGAACGTCCACGGCTGTTGATTCGCGCCGGAGGGCGCAGTCGCGGCGGTCGCAACGGCGTTGGCGATCAACTCGAAGGGCACAGGCGCGCGCGAGAACTCGCGGACGGTGCGGCGCGTGCGCATCTGCGCTAGAAAGGCGCGCGAGCGCGCGATCTGTTGGTCGAGCGTCAGCCGCTCGAAATCCAGCGGGGCAAAGGCAGGTGTCGGCATGGTCTTGATCCTTGAGGCGTTGCTTCGTGCGTCAACCATACCCGATTCACGCCCGCGCGAAAAGCCGCTTCGCCAGCAGAATGTCGGCTTGATCTGCGCGGTAGGGGGGTCTATAACGCTGCAATTTGCAGACACTGTGCTATGCTCTCAATTTAAGCATAGTTGATGGTAGAGAAGATGAAACGCAGACTATCCATTTACGGCTGGCTGTTACTCGCGGCGCTGCTGCTCGTCGCGCCCGCTGCCGCGCAGGACGACCCAAGCGCCGACGATTATCCGACGCTGGCGGCGCTGGAGGCGTCGGTGCTGCCGCCGCGCGACCGCGTTAATTTGGCGGAGCGGCTGCTCGGCGTGACCGAGATCGACCCGACGCCGACGAGCGCGCCCGTGCTGAAGGTGGGCGATCATGCGGTCTTTACGGCGTCGAATGACGACCAAGTGATGACGATTCCGTCAACCCTGCACGTGATCGGGGCGCACATTTACCTGTGGGTTGAAGACGGCGCACGGGTCAACGACGCCGATTTGCAGGCGCTGGCGGACGCTTTCGACAGCGAGGTCTACGACGCGGTACGCAATCTGTGGGGCAGCGAGGCGACTCCCGGCGTCGATGATGATCCGCGCGTCTACGGGTTGTTCGCCTACAATTTGGGCGCATCAACCGCTGCCTACTTCGCGGCGGATAACACCTATCCAAAGGCAGTCGTGCCGACCAGCAACGAACACGAGATGTTCTTCTTCAACCTCGATGCCGTTGGCGGTGATTTCGACGTCCAGACGGTGGCGAGCATCGTCGCCCACGAATTCCAGCACATGATCCGCAACAACTTGCAGATCAACGAGGAGACGTGGCTCAACGAGGGTTTGTCGATGTTCACGCAGGCGTATTTGTTCAACGACTTGGACTCGTCGATTATCAGCTTCCTGTATGCGCCGGGGAATCAACTGAACGATTGGCACGCCGAACCGGGTATGCGCTCATCAGATTACGGCGCGGCGACGCTGTTCCTGATCTACTTCTACCAGCGCTATGGCATTGATGCGATGCAGCAGTTGAGCGCCGATAGGTCGCCGCGCGGCTTACAGGGCGTCGATGACGTGCTGCGCGGGCTGAATCAGCCGGACGTAGACCAGTTTTTCGCGGATTGGGTGCTGGCGAACGGAATCGACGACGTAGACTATAAGGACGGGCGTTACGGCTATCCCATGCTCGGCACACTGCCGACGCCGCCGACCGCTGCCGACGCGCAAGCCTATCCGTTCAGCTACAGCGGCAGCGTCAACCAGTACGCGGCGGATTACATTTCGCTGGCGAATCTCGCCGGGTCGTCCACGCTGACGATTGAGATCGATGCGCCGGAAGCCGTCGGGTTGATCCCGACCGAAGCGCCGAGCGGCACGCATTTCTGGTACAGCAATCGTGGCGACATGAGCGACTCGCGTTTGACTCGCGCCTTCGACCTCAGCGGGGTGGATAAAGCGACGCTCAATTACCGCCTGTGGTACGACAATGAGGAAGATTGGGATTATGGCTACCTGATGGTCAGCGAGGACGATGGCGCGACGTGGACGCCGCTGCCGACCGCCCACACGACCGAGAACGATCCGCAGCACGTCGCCTATGGCGCGGGCTACACGGGCGCGTCAGACGGATGGCTTGATGAGTCGGTCGCGCTGGATGCCTACGCGGGTGAGCAGATTTTGCTGCGCTTCGAATTGATCACCGACGACGCGGTCAACCGTTCGGGCTTGGCGCTGGACGACGTGCGCGTGCCGGAAATCGGCTACAGCGACGATTTCGAGAACGATGGGGGTGGCGATTGGTCGGCTGAGGGCTGGCTGTGGACGGATAATCGGCTGCCGCAGCAGGCGTGGGTGCAGGTCGTGCAGCAGTCCGGCAGCAAGACCGCCGACATCCAGCGCTGGCTGATCGATGGCGCGGATACGCACGAGGTTCGCTTGGTCGCGGGGGCGGATCACGCGCTGATCGCGCTCTCACCGATTGCGCCGGTCACGACGGTCGCTATGGCTTACACGCTCAGCGTTGGTGCGGAGTAAGCCGCTCGCTCAAATTTAGAGATGGGGAATGAACCGCCAAGACGCCAAGAAC
>JBBSNT010000251.1:0-6658 GCA_038260485.1 Aggregatilineales bacterium
GGCTTTTTCGCGCTTGTGGCGGTCATGAATAGTACGGAAGCGCTGGTGCAGATCGAACAGCATTTCCTTGAGTTGATCGCGCTTCTCCGTATTCGAGGACTGCCGCGCCTCATCAAGATAAGTCCGTTCCAGTACTAGATTGTGATGCTGGCAGTATTCCCGTGCCGTTTCGATTTGCTGCGAGATGCTGCGATCCTGCTCTTCCCCACCGGAGTCGCGGCAGTAGACGACGACGTGGGTTCCCGGCGGCAGCGGGCAATCGTGGCGAACAAGATGTAGATAACGATTGTCAGACATGTCGCTTTCCTAACTCAACATTTCACCTTGAGTGCGGCTCTTCCTACGCGACTTCATGCAAACCCCGAAGCTATCGGGGGACACCAACCGCTTCAGGGATAGTCCGCCCGCGCTCCAATGCCAGTTCGATCCACAACCGCTTGGCGTCCTGAATAGCTGGGAGTATTTCTTCCCACTCATCGACTTCCGTCATGCAGCCGGGCAGCTCCTTGATCTGGACGAACCATGCACCGTCATCAGGAATAATCTCAAGGGTATACGGCTGCGTTAGGTAATCATCAAGCGTTTTCATCATCATCGCTTTCATCCGAAGTTTCCGAAAATAGCTCGTCAAGCGCTTCAACCGCTTTCTTGATATAAACCTTCTTTACCTTATTGCCGTGCATGGGGACGACTATCTGCTTCCAAACATCGCCTTCCTGATATTCAAAAATGTGATGGCTTCCGCTCACCCGCGCTAATGTGAAACCGTATCCCAAGAGCAGCGTTTCCACATCCTGCATTGTTCCAGAACCGGGATTGTTGCGCAGTCTACGCCGCAGTTTGTCACGTTTGGACATGTCGTTCCTGAGGCTGAGATGCGTCGAGGTTCTCTAGTGTGACCTTGTGACCGCGATCCATCAGATAACGCATCGCTTGAGCTTTGCGCAGCATGAGCCGCTGCCCATCTTCAACCAACGCAGTTAATTCCTGATACTCTGCTTCAGAAATTGCCCCGTCCGAATTCTTATCAATCAGACCAGACATGCGTTCCTGTTTTGTCCGCTGCATCTGTTCGCGCATCATGCCAAATAAGGCATCGTCGGAGAGACATGCCATCGCCTTGAGTTCGGCTGTTTCATCATCTGGCAAATCGTAGACCGGTGAATCCAAGGCATCTTCAAGGCGCGTGCGAATGACCTCCTCCACTTGCCGGGAGGTCTGCTCGG
Organism: Aggregatilineales bacterium; assembly: GCA_038260485.1. Taxonomy (GTDB): domain Bacteria; phylum Chloroflexota; class Anaerolineae; order Aggregatilineales; family Phototrophicaceae; genus Flexifilum. The sequence goes on from JBBSNT010000251.1 coordinate 1,227, forward strand.
CGACCCTCCGTGCTTTCTCGTACAGTTCATCCGGAATGGAAATCATGTAATCGCTCATGTCTGTCTCCGCGAAAACTCTGTCCTCATTCTACGCTATTTTCGCCATCCCTTATCGATCATGGTCGGATCGCAATCAGACGACGCGTTTATCGTTCCCACGTGCAAGTACCTCCCGACCTTCGTCCGTAATACGGTAATCGGGAACACTGTGTCCTTCTTGCTGAATAATCAGGATCAGCCCCAGTTCGGCAAGCTCACGCAGTGCGTGCATCATGTGGCGTTCGCCCTCAGCGCCTGAGTAAACAACCAACCGTGCAATGTGATACCAGTTCCAATTTGACTGACTTTTGCCCATTGCTGCAACTTCAAGCAATTGGCGATCAAAAAGGGTCAGCGGCTTGTTGGTAGGCTCGCTCATTTAGCTTCGCCATTCCTCATCAACCATTGTCGGATCATAGTCGAGGGTGAGTTTATACCGTATCAAGCCGATAATACGTTCTTGCGTACTTTCAGGTAAATCGCCCCATTTGTAGTGAAGCACTTGTGTTTCCGGGTTGATTTTCCCGATGTCTACAGGCTCAGTCATTTGGTAAACCGCAATAAGAGCATTTGCCATAATTCGAATAACATGGGGCGAATGCAGATCAAATCCAGCCAGTGGATTATTGGAATCTGCCCGAATTGATTGTACTGTCCTGCTCACCCGCACATCATTTGCCATTGCATCAAGTACGCCAAGAACGGCTTCTTGTTTTTCTAATGTGAGTCGATCAAACACATCGGCAACGAATTCTGCCCGGATAGATTTTACATTTGGTTCTGAGGGAAGATACCCCGCTAAACGATAGAGAAGCATGGGGTTGATATTTAGCGCTTCTGCTACCCGTCGTAATGTGCGTGCATCCGGGTCTTTCGCATTCGGAACGGAGCCATGTTTGAGTAAATTCCGCACAGCGCCTTCGGAGATTCCGGCAGCTTCCGCTAAGGTATTGTTGTTCAGTTGCTGTCTTCGCATTTGATCAGCGATGAAAGTGCTTAGAGTAGCTCTGGACATCACCAAGGCACGCTTTCCCAATTATTCTCTCTCTAAGAAACATTATACCGGAAGCTTGACACAAGACTGAGTCTTGCTATACTATGAATTCAGGAACGTATTGTCGTATCAAAATACGAACCCAACTGCCCGATGGGCACTTTTTTTGCCCAAGAACACGTATTTTAATACGACTAGTCGTTTCGTAGTACATAGAAAAGGAGAAGAAGGTGCCACAACGTCGGCGCAAAACTCAGAAGATTCCTATGACCATCGGCAATGATCCGACGTTGTGGCGCTTCGAAAGTCTTCCAGATGCCCTCGCCGCTCACACCAACGGACTTGCCCAACTAATCCGCGACGGCGAACGCCTCGCCGAACAGAAAAGCCAAGAAAAGGAACTCAAGCACTCGGCGTAGTCGAGCGTTTTCGTCAGCAAACACAGCGCTGGCAAAGCGCTTTTCTTTTTCATATTTCAGTCCGTACCGAAATCGTAAGTGGAGGAAAGAAATGATCAAACGAATCGAATTCACCCTTAATCTGGACGATCCGCATGAAGCAGCGATTTATCAGGCGCTGCGTCCCGCTATCAAGTACCGGCGAGCCGGGGCGCTAATTCGTGCGGCGCTCGATGCCCACCTTGTTCAACCGGAAAACAGTCGAAAGCCATCTGCACAGAAAACCCTGATTAATCGAGGAGAACCACGATGAGTAAGCGCAAAATCGCTCAGAACAGCTTGCCCGGCAGCAGCATCACCGTCGGGTTGGATATTGGCTACGGGGTCACGAAAGCGGTGACCACCGATCAAATTGTTACGTTCCCTTCCGTCATGGGACATGCTCGTGAACTCAAGTTTGCCCAAGATGACATCGCTGAACGGCATCCCGGCGATCAGATCACCGATGACGAAGGCTCGTGGTTCGTCGGCGATCTGGCACTGTCACAGCTTCCGCCGGGTGAAATGCTCCGCTTGCGGGGACGCACCGCCAATGAAGCGACGATGGGGAATGCTTTTCGGCTGCGCTTGGCAAAGGTCGCTATCGGCAAACTGGTCGCGGGGATGTGGAACCGGGATATCGTGCATATCCGTTTAGCATCGGGGCTGCCCGTGGATCACATGCGCGACGCAGCAGAGTTGAAAGCTGCGCTCGTCGGTCAGCACATCATCAAGACGGACACCGCCGAATTGGTCGCCAACATCTCCGAAGTGATGGTCATGCCGCAGGGCTACGGCTCGATCTACGCCATGAGCTTGACGGAGAATGGCGAGATCAACCGCCAGCACACCTATCGCCGGACGGGGGTGTGTGATGTGGGGACGTATACCGTCGATCTGGCAATGGATGACGAAGGCGAATATGTGGACGCGGAAAGCGGCAGCGTGGAGAGCGGCGTCTACACGGCGCAGGAACGAATTGCCGCCGTCCTCGAACGGGATTATCGCCAGAAGATGCCGTTCAAGATCGTCGAGGAAGTGCTGCGAACGGGCATATTTCGTGCTAACGGTCAGCCGGTCGATTACATCGGGATCGTCGAAGAAGCACTCGCTCCACTCCGCAGCGCGACCCTGAGTCTGATGGGTGAGAAGTGGCACAGCGGCGCGACGGTCGATGTGATCTACCTGTCCGGCGGCGGGGCGGAACTGGTCTACGACGAGGTGAAAGCCGCATATCCGCAGGCGCAATTGCTGCCGGAAGCGCAGTTGGCGAACGCACGCGGGTATCTCCACTACGCCCGGTTCGTCTCCCGTCAGGGGTAAATGGTGGTGTTGGGGGTGTCGTACCAGTTCGGACAGTGGGCGTACAAGTGCGTACACCCCCAAAGAGAGGTTTCCGAGATGGCAAAAAGCAAACGTATGACAGCAACGGTCAAAATGACCTTCACTGAGGACACTGACCTGATCGCGTGGTGGAACAGCATTCCGCGCGGCAGCCGCAACGCGGTGATGAAGGACTTGATGCGAGAGTACATCGAACGTCATCGGGGCGGCTTTCGCCCAGTGCTGCCGCGCAATGTGCCGCAGCCGTTCGATCCGGGTCGCTTCGCACAGGTGTGTGACGATGCCGCGTGGATACGGTCAGCCCTCGACGATCTGCCGCGCTACATGGAGCAGGTGATCCAGCATGTCGCGGCGATGGGAGTCATTCAAACGACCGCTGGAGGTGCGGTGGCGATCCGCCATCTGACCAAAGCGGTGGATGACATGGAAGCTAACAAGCGCGAGGAGAAAGTGAGGAAGGCGAAATGGTGACAACGCTGTGTAAACTATGCAGTGCAAAAAACGGTGCAGTCGCCTTTTCTGTACGTTGCTGCGCCGAAACACGAACGCTACGGTTCGAGGCAGGGGGCGCGTTTGCTATTCGTCGTCCAATGTTTGGACGCGCCCCCTATGCCTCTCCCGTAGCAAGCCAGCTAAAACGCTGGCTGCTCAATCGCCGCAGGGCTTCGGTGCAGCGCCTTGCGGCGGCAGCACCGGTTCGGCGGTGCAGAGCACCCGCCGAACGTGTAGACGGGACCTGTACCGTCTACACGCCACACCCCGCGCCGATTTCGCGGGCAAAGCGAACCGGTTCGTTTGCGAACCAGAAAGGCAGCGGATATGAGCCATCGAGAGGTGATTAAGCAGGTTGCACAGCGCTTTCCCGACCTGACACAGCGCCAGATTGCAGACGTACTGGACGTGCTGGTCGAGGTGTGGAGCGCGGCGCTGGCGCAGTACGACGACGTGGTGATCCGCGACTTCGGCAAGCTGACCGTTGAAGTTCAGCGGATGAAGAACGGTGGCGCAGTTCGGACTCAGATGGGCAGTGCCGCGCCGGAGCGTCTGACGCGGCTGTATTTCCGCTTTCGTCCCACGCCGGAACTGCGTGCGGACATCGAACAACTGATAAAGGAGGGCAGATGACCCGCAAAGACAAAATCAAACCCCGCTTCAGTGTCGGGCTGACACCGGATCAGTCCAGCCGCTTGGACGAGATTCAGCGCACGCGCAGCCGCAAGGGGGAGACGACCAACCGCTCCGCTCTTGTGCGCGAAGCGGTTGGCTTCTACCTCCAGCACCAGCCCGATCTGGTCGGATCGCGCAAGGCAATCGCCAAAGACCTCGAAGGCAAGATCGACGCGCTCGACGCGAAACTTGACGACTTGCGGGCGCAGTTCGCGGCGTTTGTCGAGAGCGTGACGCGCCGCCGGACAGGAGGTTAGTGGATGGATCGCAAGCAGATGTGCGTTGCCAATGTGCAGTACAAGAAACCGACCGCTAACGAGGCGAAGCGCACCAAAGGGCTGCTGCGCTACCTAACCTACCGGGAGAGCCGCGACGAAGCGGCGAGCTATGCCACCGGGCGCGATCGCTGGGAGGATCACGGTATGGGGGGATCGGTCGCGGAGATCGCGGCGCGCTGCGAGGCATTGCAAAGCCAGCATGTCCTGCTGTTCAGCCTCGTCTACAACGTCAATCCCGATCTGATCAGCATGGTCGCGCTGGATCGGCGAGAGCAGTTTGTCCGCGAACTGACGGTGCAGACCACCGAGGCATTCTTCGAGCAGCGCGGCATTGATACCGGGGTGGAATGGAGCTACGTCATACACCACCGTCAAACCGACGATCCGCAATCGCCGGGAAAGCACGATCCACATACGCATGTCGTGCTGCCCGGCACGTATTACGACGATGGGCTAGGCGAGCGCGTGCCGCTCTATTTCAACAGGAACAAGTCGGTCGATCATATCGCCATGCTGCACGATCTGACCGAGCAGCAGGTTGCCGAACAGATGGAGCGCTATGTCGGACCCGACTGGGAAAGGCGCTACGACGAACTCGAAGCTGCCCGCGCCGCGCAGTTAGCGCTCACCAATCAGCCTGCTCACGGGACATTCGAGACGGATAAGGGAACATTCAACTTCTGGGTGGGAGCGCGGCGCACGGACGAGCAGACCAGCGCGGCGGGCTACTACCGGACGGTGGATGACGGTGTGGAGTTTCGCCCGTTGATCGGCGGACTGAAGCATGATGAAGCGGAACTACTGGCGCGGCTCTTACACAGTGAGATCGGCGGCGATTTCGGGGCGCTGCGCCAGCTTGCCGATGGGATCCACGAGATGAGCGGGGCAGAGCGGGAAGCCTTCTTCGCCGACGTGCGATGGTTGGACTTCTCGCCGTCCATGCGGGAACCGGATTTGGACATCGATATCGACTTTTAGCCGACATGCACACAGGGGAATGGAGCGCTCTCGTTTGGCGACCAGCGCGCTGCAAACCCCTGTGTGTTATCCGAAGGAATGATTGAACTGATTCAAACTATTTGATTGAGCAGGATGGATAGTGCATCATGAGAGAAAAACCTGACCAAAGGTGATTTCTCATGAGCACTATCCCGACCAGTGTAACCGAAGAAC
>JBBSNT010000252.1:0-6648 GCA_038260485.1 Aggregatilineales bacterium
ACATCGAGCGCGCCCTCGGCTGGGCGCAGGGACGCATGAAACGCAAAGTCCTCGGCGCGCAGGAAGCACTCGCGGGCGGCGTCCGCCGCGTCGTCATCGCCGACGGTCGCGCCGATCAACCCATCACCCGCGCCCTCAACGGCTCCGGCACAGAATTCCTGTCATGACAATAACAAGCGGCGTCCGTAGCGGCGTTATATATAACGCCCCTCCAACCCACACAAGCGCGGAGCTTGACCAATGACGACTCTCGTCCAAACGCCCATCACCATCGAAGACGCCCACACCTCCGGCGGCTACTCCAAACGCCCGCTGACGCTCGTGCGCGGCGAAGCCTGCACCGTCTACGACGACGCCGGAAACGCCTACCTCGACGCAGCCAGCGGGATGGGCGTCGCCCTGCTCGGTCACGCCCATCCCGCCGTCACCGCCGCCATCAGCCAGCAAGCCGCCACGCTGATCACCTGCGCCGAGATTTTCTACAACGACCGCCGCGCCGAATTGTATAGCCTGCTTGCTGACTTGCTCCCCGGCGATCTCAACCGCTTCTTCCTCTGCAACAGCGGCGCAGAAGCGATTGAAGGCGCGCTCAAAGTTGCCCGCCTGTTCACAGGGCGCTCCGGCATTGTGGCGGCGAAACGCGCTTTTCACGGGCGCACACTCGGCGCATTGGGCGCGACCTTCAACAACCATTACCGTGACCCCTTCACCGGATGGTTCCCCGACGTGACCCACATCAGCTACAACGACCTTGAAGCCGCGTCAGCAGCCATCACCGACACCACCGCCGCCGTCATCGTTGAAGCCGTGCAGGGCGAAGGCGGTGTCCATCCCGCCGACGTCGAATATCTGCGCGGCTTGCGCGAACTCTGCGACGGGCGCGGCGCGCTCCTGATCGTCGATGACATTCAGACCGGACTCGGACGCACAGGGCGTTGGTTCGGATTCGAACATGCCGACATCCTGCCCGACATTGTCGCGCTCGGCAAAGGCATCGCCGGAGGCGTGCCGATGGGCGCGGTCGCATGGCGCGAAACCTTCGGGCAGATTCCGGCAGGCACGCACGGCACGACCTTCGGCGGCAATCCGCTCGCCTGCGCCGCCGCCATCGCCGCGCTGACCACCCTTCGCGAAATTGACGCCCCCGCCCGCGCCGCCGAACTCGGCGCATGGCTGATCGCTGAACTCCGCGCCCGTGACTTACCGCCCGTCCGCGAAGTACGCGGCTTAGGCTTGATGGTCGGCTTGGAGCTGCGCGGTCGCGTCACACCCTACATTCAAGCCTTACAGGATCGTGGTATTCTCGCGCTCGTCGCCGGAAAAACCGTCCTGCGCCTGCTGCCGCCGCTGATCATCACACACGATGAACTCCAACGGATAGTCGATGCGATTGACGAGGTGATGCACGATGCAACCTAGAAGCACAGCGACCCGCACACGCACTCTCACCGACGGCGACAGCGAAGCCTTGCTCAGCGATCTGGTCAGCGCCGCCAGCCCATCAACCCGCGAAGCCACCGCCACCCATAGGCTCGTCAACTGGATGCTCGAACACGGCTACGACCGCGCCTTCATCGATGACGCCGGCAACGCGGTCGGCATCGTCGGGCACGGCTCGCGTGACGTCGTCCTGCTCGGTCACATCGACACCTTCGGCGGCAATTTCCCCGTCCGCCGCGAGGGTCGCCTGCTCTACGGGCGCGGCTCGGTCGATGCCAAAGGCGCGCTCAGCACCTTCGCGGCTGCCGCGGCGCAAGCGGTGCTCAATCCCGACCTGCGCGTGATCGTCATCGGCGCGGTCGAGGAGGAATCCGCCAGCAGCCGAGGCGCGCACTTCGCCGCCACCCAATACCAGCCCGAACTCTGCGTCATTGGCGAGCCATCCCAATGGGATCGCATCACGCTCGGCTACAAAGGGCGCTTGCTGATCGAGTGGAATTGGCGCGGCGATCTCGGTCACAGCGCCGGAGAAACCGCGACGGCGGGCGAACTCGCCTTCTGCTACTGGCAGGGCGTTCTCGCCTACGCCACCGAATTCAATCTCGAACGGCAGCGCATTTTCGAGCGCCTCGACGTCACCTTGCAGGATATTCAAACCGGACATGACGGCGTTCACGGATCGGGGCACATGGTCATCGGCTTCCGCCTGCCGCCCAACGTCGATCCCGACGCGGTCGCCGCCGCGCTCGATCCGCACGACGGAGCAGCCATCCGTGCCTACGGGCACGAGCGCGCTTTCGTCGCCGAACGCGACTCCGCTATCAGCCGCGCCCTACGGGGATCAATTCGCGCCGAAGGTGGACAGCCCGCCTTTGTCCACAAAACTGGCACGTCAGACATGAACATCGTCGGGCGCGTCTGGAACTGTCCCATCGTCGCCTACGGACCCGGCGACTCAGCGCTCGACCACACGCCAGACGAGCACGTCGATTTAGACGAATACCTGCGCGCCGTCCGCGTCCTGCGCGCCGCCCTAGAGCGCCTTTAGAGAGTTTTGATGAAATGTTTCTTGAGAATCGACTGACCTTCAGCCAAAAGCACCAACTTTCCGCTAGATTTCTCGCGCCCCGCTGTGTAGCTTCCGGGCTTGCTTACGCAAGCACAGGAAGCACGGGGTGAGGTTTTATCTTCTGTGGTTCAATCTGTTTTCGTAACGAAAGAGCGTCGCCATGCCCTTTGAGAACTTCAGCATCATCGAAAGCACCCTGCGCGAAGGCGAGCAGTTCAGCAGCGCCACCTTCAGCACCGCCCAAAAGTTGGAAATCGCCGCCCTGCTCGATAGCTTCGGCGTCGAGATGATCGAAATGACCTCGCCCGTCGCCTCGCCCCAGAGCGAAGCCGATATTCGTGCTGTCGTCGCGGCGGGCTTCAACGCCCGCATCCTGACGCACATTCGTTGCAAACGTGAGGATGCGGTCAAGGCGCTCGATACCGGCGTACATGGCATCGACGTCGTCATCGGCACGTCGCCCCAGTTGATGCAGCACAGTCACGGCAAAAGCATCCGTCAGGTCATCGACGCCGCCGCCGAAGTCATGTCCTTCATCCGCGACCAAGCGCCCGACGTCATCCTGCGCTTCAGCACCGAAGACAGCTTCCGCAGCCGCGAAGCTGACCTGCTCCGCGTCTATCTCGCCGTCGCCGATCTCGGCTTGGTCAACCGTCTCGGCGTCGCCGATACCGTCGGCGTCGCCATGCCCGACCAAGTCTACGCGCTGGTCGGGCAGCTCATCCGCCTCACCGGCTTAGACGTCGAATTTCACGGGCACAACGACAGCGGTTGCGCCATCGCCAACGCCAGCGCCGCCCTCGAAGCCGGCGCGACCCACGTCGATACCACCATTCTCGGCATCGGCGAGCGCAACGGCATTACCCCGCTCGGCGGCTTGCTAGCGCGCCTCTACACCATCGACCGCGCCTACGTCAGCAAATACAACCTCAACCTGCTCTCGCAGCTCGATCAGCTAATCGCGGACGTTTGCGGCTTGGTCATCCCCTTCAACAATTACATCACCGGCTCAAGCGCCTTCATCCACAAAGCGGGCATCCACGCCAAAGCCGTGCTGGCAGACCCGAAATCCTACGAAGCCATTGATCCCGCCGATTTCGGCGTCACCCGCGAGATCGCCATCGGGCATCGCTTGACGGGCTGGAACGCCGTCCGCAGCCGCGCCCACACCCTCGGCTTAACCCTCGACGACGCCGCGCTCCAGCACATCACCCACATCATCAAACAGCGCGCCGACATCCAGCCTATGAGCCTTGACGAAGTCGATGCCCTGCTCCGCGAAAGCGCAGTGCCGGTATGATTGCAGCGTGGTTTTCTCTATCGGATGCAGCAGGTCTACCTTACGGTTTGACGATGCCAACGCTGCGATCACATAATCTAGAAAAGTGGATATTTAACGAATCAGAAACAATCATTTTATGGTTGTTTTCACAAATGTTTTTGTCAATTTTGGTAGGTTATACGTCAGCATCGAGGCGAGTATGAGTGGCTTTACCTTTGCCGAAAAAGCACTCGCACGGGCGGCAGGCGTCAGCCAAGCGCGCGCCGGTGACGTCCTCGACGTTCGCCCAGACGTCATCTTTAGCCACGACAACACCGCCGCGATCCGCCGAATCTTCGCCGAAATTGGGGCGGAAAACATCGCCCATCCCGACCGTGTTATCGTCACGCTCGACCACGCCGTCCCCGCCCCCACCACCCTCCACGCCCAGAACCACGCCGAAATCCGCGAGTGGGTGCAGCAGCAAAATATCGCCCATTTCTTCGAGGTCGGGCGCGGCATTTGCCATCAGGTTATCAGCGAAGAAGCCCTCGTTTTGCCCGGTCAAGTCATCTTCGGCTCGGACAGTCACACCACCCATTTCGGCTGGTTGGGCGCGTTCGGCATGGGCGTCGGGCGCACCGAAATGGCGGCATTGTGGGCGACGGGCGAGCTGTGGCTGCGCGTCCCTGAAGCCATGCAAATCATCCTCACGGGAGAATTGCAGCCGGGAGTCACCGCCAAAGACATCATGCTCCACATCCTGCGCGAACTCACCGTTAACCGCGGGCAGTACCGCTCAGTCGAATTCACAGGCGACGCCATCAGCAGCCTGCCCATCGACGAGCGCCCCGTCATCCCGAATATGATGGCAGAATTCGGGGCAATGAACGCCTATTTCCCGCCTGATCAGCAGGTGCGGAACTACCTCGATCTGCGCGGCGGTCACGGCTACCAGCCGATCTATCCCGACGCCGACGCCGAATATGAGCAGCGCCATACCTTCGACGTCACCGCGCTCGACCCACAGATCGCGCTGCCCCACCAGCCGGATCACGTCGTCAGTTTAGCCGAAGCGGTCGGTCAGCCCATCCAGCAGGCATTCATCGGCACCTGTACGGGCGGGCGCTACAGTGACCTTGCCGCCGCCGCCGAAGTCGTGCGCGGGCATAAAGTGCGCGTGCGCTTCGTCATCATTCCGGCGAGTTCGCAAGTCTTGCTGCAAGCGGCGCAAACCGGCGTCCTAACCGACTTAATCGAGGCGGGCGCGACCATCACGACGCCGGGATGTGGTCCCTGTATGGGCAATCACATGGGCGTCCCCGCCCCCAACGAGGTGACCATCAGCAGCGGCAGCCGCAATTTCAAGGGGCGCATGGGCACGACCGACGCGCCCATCTACCTCTCGAATCCCTACGTCGTCGCCGCCAGCGCCCTCTGTGGCGTAATCGCACACCCGAAGGAGTTCTTAGCATGATCAGCCGCGTTTGGGTCTACGGCGATAATGTCAACACCGACGTGATTTTCCCCGGCAAATACACCTATACCCTGCGCACGCAGGACGAGATCGCCACCCACGCGCTCGAAGACCTCGATCCAGCATTCGCGACGAACGTCCAGTCGGGCGACGTGATCGTCGCGGGCGTGAATTGGGGCTGTGGCAGCAGCCGCGAACAGGGCGTCACCTCGATCAAGTGGTCGGGCGTGACCACCATCATCGCGGCATCGTTCGGCGGGCTGTACTTCCGAAACTGCATCAATCAGGGCGTCCGTCCGATTGTCTGCCCCGGCTTAGTGAATGTCATCCAAACAGGCGACAGCATCGAGATCACCGCCAACGAAATCGTCGCCAACAGGCAGCATTTCCCGATACCACAGCTATCGCCATCCGTTCAGGCGATCCTCGATGCGGGCGGCTTGCTCCCCATGCTCCAGCGCCGCTTCCAATCCGCCGCACCTGCCTAGGGAAATTCCCGCGTAGGGGCACAGCGTGCTGTGCCCGCGTTTCAGCCACATGGAGAAAAATTCTTGACTCAGCCCTTTATAATTACCTTGATCAACGGCGACGGCATCGGTCAGGAAGTCATCCCCGCCGCGCGCCACGTGCTCGAAGCCCTAGATTTACCCATCACCATCCAAACCGCCGACGCCGGCTTCGGCACATTCGAGCAGACCGGCGACGCGCTTTCACCGGAAACGTTGGAAATCTGCGCCGCTAGCGAAGCTATCTTGTTCGGCGCGACTCAATCCCCCATGACCAAAGTTGCGGGCTACCGCAGCCCAATCCTGACGCTGCGTCGTCACTTCGACCTGTTCGCTAATCTGCGTCCCGCCGTCTTGGGCGAAATTGACCTGCTAGTCGTGCGCGAGAACACCGAAGGCATGTACAGCGGGCGTGAGCGTCTCGAAGACGACGGCAGCACGGCGATCCTTGAGCGTGTCATCACCGCGAAAGCCTCGGAGCGGATCGTGCGCGTCAGTTGCGAACAGGCGATGAACCGCCGCCGCAAGTTGACCATCGTCCACAAAGCCAACGTCCTCAAGGAAACCTGCGGCTTGTTCCGCCGTGTTGCGCTGGAGGTCGTGCTCGACTATCCTGACCTGCAAGTCGAGGAAATGCTGGTCGATACCGCCGCGCTCCAGCTAGCGCAGGACGCCAGGCGCTTCGATGTGCTGGTGACAACCAACCTCTTTGGCGACATCTTGAGCGATCTCGCGGCGGGCTTGACGGGCGGCTTAGGCTTGGCAGCGTCCGCCAACGTCGGTGCGAGACGGACGGCGTTGTTCGAGCCGGTTCACGGCAGCGCGCCCGACATCGCCGGAAGGGGAATCGCTGACCCACGCGCGGCGATTCTCAGCGCCGGAATGCTGCTCGACC
>JBBSNT010000253.1:0-6633 GCA_038260485.1 Aggregatilineales bacterium
CAGTTCGTGCGCGCTTCCCGGCAGGGAAGTATGCGGTTAGCGTGATGAATAAGCCTGTGCATCTCTACCGAGATTAAGAGTGGAGTAGTGCTTGAAATCACGGTAACCCGACGGGTGGAAATGGATCATAATCGTCATGACCTCGCCTTCACATAACCGGGGTTGTCGTACTCGCCCTCCTGTTTTAGGCAGTTGTCGCTTTTGCACCGTTTGGCAAAATCATCGACAGCGCAAAACAGTTTCAGTAAACTGGTCAGGCGCTGCCTCTCTCGCTAGGGGTAGCCAGAAGGGCAGCGCCTTCTCTGAAAGGTATCCCGTTTCTATCCGAAACTCAGCATACGTAGGATAGTGGGGCGAGTACTCGCCTGATTACGTTTACAGATCGCTGCGTTTCGGCGTGTAAGTGTCGCGTTCGATGTCGTCGAGCAGATGATCATCGCTTTGTAGTTCGATCTTCAGCCCGCCGATCCAGTTTGCCGTGCGGTTGTAGAAGAACGCCAGAATCGCGCCCTGGATGCCGCCGAAAATCCCTCCGAACACGACCAGCAAGCCGTAGAAGATGCACGAAGTGACGATCCCGCCCGTCAGCAGGGCAGACGCACCATTGAAGCTATCAGTGGGAATGCTGCGCGCCATAATGCTCAGCAGCGCGCCTTGAAACAGCACGTAGACCAACCCGAAAATCAGCATTAGCAAGCCGTAAAGCACAATGCCCACTCGAAAAGCCGAACCTACATCGATATGTTTAAGCGTCGTCTGCATGAACTGCTTCATCCTTGCCTGTTTAGCCAGCGCTGGCTCTATTCTATAGGATAAACGCAATTGGACGCCGAAACGATTCGCCACCTGAATAGCATCAATCAACGCTTTTATGCGACCGTCACCGATGCCTTCGACGCCTCGCGTCAGCGCGCATGGGCAGGCTGGGATCGCGTCTTGGCTGAACTGGAAACTCTGCACGCCGCCCTGCCAATCCGCGTGCTTGATGTGGGCTGTGGCAACGGGCGTTTCGGCGTCTTCTTAGCGGACAAACTCGGCGGCGAACGCCTGCGCTATCATGGCAGCGACAGCAGCGCCGCCCTGCTCGAACGGGCGCAAACGGCGCTCGCGGGCGCAGCAGCGACCTTTGATCAGCGTGATTTGGTGGAGCAACCTCTAGACGACTCGTTAGGACAGTTCGATCTCGTCGCTTTGTTCGGCGTGCTGCACCATATCCCCGGTGCGGATCAGCGCCGCGCGTTAATGCGCGCGCTCGCCGGACGAGTCGCGCCGGGCGGACTGCTGGTATTCACCGAATGGCGCTTTGCCGACGAAGCCCGCTTTCAAAATCGGATCGTGGCGTGGGATGCGGGTATCAACGTCGAGCCGGGGGATTACCTGCTCGACTGGCGGCGTGGTACGAATGCCTTACGCTACTGCCATCACGTTGATGATGCCGAACACGCACGCTTGATCGCGGCGGCGGGACTGGCGCTTGTGGCGGAGTATCGCGCCGACGCCGCCAACCTCTACACTCTCCTGAAAAATGAGAGCTTGCTTAACTCGCCGTAATGACCTGTTCACAACTCGCCTCTAACCTAGTACAAATGCGAACACAACAGCGGGAGCAAACTATGACCTACGTGATCAAAGATCGCAGCAGCGGAGAAATCCTTGCTTCTGGCATTCCGGGCGAGGATGTGATCGTGATGGAAGGCAATTGGTACTTCGCGCCGGAGGTCGTGAAGCAGGATTATCTGCGCGTGACCGACCGCAGCTACACCTGCCCCTATAAAGGCGTCTGCTACTGGATCGACCTCAAATCACCGACCACCCGCGCCCAGAACATCGCGTGGGTTTACGAAGACCCCAAAGCGGGCTACTCAGCGATCAAGGGCTATATCGCCTTCTATAGTCAAAATACGCAGGGGACGCTGGCAGCCGAGATCAAGGACGACAGCCGCGAAACCGTACCTGCTTCACGGTAGAGTCTTCTCTTAAATCCGCATCATTACAAAGAAATTTTGCGCTCGCCTATCCCTAGACTGTGGGAAAAGGCGAGCGAATTTGTTTTTATTCCCCCCTGTGCTGCTTGGCATACTCCGCCGGAGATCGCCCCACCAACCCCTTGAAATCCTTGATGAAGTGCGCCTGATCGAAATAACCCAATTCCGCCGCCAGCCGCGCTCCCGCGACCGCCGTATCCTCATCTAAATGCTCCGTCGCCTCGTGCAGGCGAAAGCGCTGGATCACCCACTTCGGGCTGACGCCCACATATTGATGAAACAGGCGCTGAAGCGTCCGTTTGTTGATGCCCGTCCGCGCGACCAGATCGTCCACTTTCGTGATAGCGCGGTCAAGCCGGATGCACTCGACCAGCGCGTCGATCAAGCCGACCGTCCCGTCGGTATCGGGCAGACGGTCGCGCAGGAAATCTTCCGCCAGCGTCACCAGCGCCGCGTCGTCCTCCAGCGTCAGCATCGGCTCGACCAGCGCGTCGATTTCTGCACCGAACACCTCGCTCAGCGCGAGGCTCTTGTCGGTGAAGGCGGCGACGTCGGTCTCCACGAACGGGTAAAACGCGCCGGGGCGAAACTTGATGCCGAACACCTGCCCCTTGTCCTTGAGCAGATACCCGAACTTGCCCGTCATCACGCCCACGATCCGCGAATTCCCCCGCTCAAACACCAGATGCACGTTCGGATAAGGCAGCGTTTCCTGTCGATAAGGCGGCTGCCCGCGTATGTCCCAGCGAATGATCCAGTAATGCTCGACAAACGCGGCGAATTCTGGCGCGGGCAGGTAGCGCGCCAGCGTGAACTTGTGCGCGCCCGCCTTCTGGTTCAAAATCCCCTTTGCCTTCTCGGTTTTGACTTTGACCATGGGCTCCGCTCCCTGCGTTTCCGTTTTTGCTCGACGCCTCTTTTTATAGCACAAAAATTCGAACTTGGCGCGTTTTTACAATCCTCGAAACCCTCTTGCGGCTATACTGAAAAGGAATTTTTAACCCAACAGGATGCTGTCGATGAATCGTTTCATGGAACAAAAATGGTCAACCTATGCTGGCACGCACGGAATGCGCGACGAACAGCTTGACACCCTGACCGATGCCGATCTCGCCTTCACGCCCGGCGGCAGCGCGATGCCTCTCGGTGCTTTGATCCGCGAAATGGGCGAGATTGAGTACGCTTATATCGACTCGCTCAAAACGCTCAAGCAGGACTGGAGCTACCGCAATACCGATCCAGCCGTCGGGCAGACGGTCGCTGGATTGAAGGCGTGGTTGCAATCGCTCGATGCAGAGATGCAAGCGACCGTCGAGGCGCTGTCGAACGACGATTTGGACGCGGAAGTCGAGCGCGAGAGCGGCTACAAAATGTCCCGCGACGTGCAGATGGACGTTTACCTGCAAGCCGTCCTGATCTTCTTCGGCAAACTCTCGATCTATGTTCGGGCGATGGATAAGCCGCTGACCCAGACCTTCAAAGACTGGATCGGCTAAGCTCGTTCGCAGCACCCGTTCCGATAGCGCTACAGCGCCGCGCCGATTCATCGTGCGCGGCGCTGTTTTTGATCCACGAGCAAGCGGTATGCGCCTGATCAGCGATTTCACGTTAAGATTAACTTGGATACGATGCCAAATATTTTTACGATGGCTTCTTTTGCGCGAGCGCTTCCGCATGGAATAAGGAGAGCGAATTGAATATTGTCAACCCAGTCGAGGCGGTCATTAACTTGACGCCCCAGAATCCGTTTGAACGGTCGGCGGACGGTCGCCCTTACGTCCCTGACGATCTACTCGAACGCATGAAAACGATTACCAGCGAGCAGGCATGGAGCATTCTTGACCGCGAAAAGTATTATTTCCAATTCGATGGCAATTGGTTTCGCACGCACCCTGAAAAGATTTTAGTCGGGCGCGCCGTAACCGCGCAGATGCTCCCCTACCGTCCCGATTTTCACGATGTCGTCCAGAAGCGCGGCGAAGCCGAAGGGCGCATCGGCGGGCAAAACTCGTGGGTGATTGACACGCTTCAGCCCAACGATGTGATGGTCGTTGACCTATACGGCAAAATCCGCGAGGGCACATTCGTCGGCGATAACCTCTCAACGTCGGTGCGGGCGCGAACGAAAGCCGGCGCGGTGATCGACGGCGGCATCCGTGACTACGATGGCATACGCGAGCTGACCGACGTCGCCTTCTTCTGTCGTGGCATGGATCCAACACCGATCCGCAACACGACGCTGGCGGGCATCAACATCCCGATTCGAATCGGTGACGCGACCGTGCTGCCGGGGGACATCGTGCTTGGGACGCCCACCGGCGTGACATTCATCCCGCCGCACCTCGTCAAAGAGATCGTCGAAGTCGGCGAGAAAGTCCAACTGCGCGACACCTTCGGCAAGCTGCGGCTCTCGGAGGGCGCATACACCCCCGGCGAAATCGACGTGGGCATCTGGCGCGAAGACATCCAACTGGATTATGAGGCGTGGCTGGCAGCAAGGAACGGTTGAACGACCGCCAGAGCCAGAGGCTCGAAGCCTCTGGCTAAGAATTCAAAGCCTGCTTCAGCAGGCTATTCTTTAGCCGCCTTTAGGCGGCTTGTATCCGTAGCAGGAGGTTTCGAACCCCCGGCGGCAATCTGCAAAAATACTGTGTGGAGAGTTCTCAATCATGACCGAACCTGTCTCACTCGAACAGAACGTCAATACCGGCTCGCGCCCGTCCGACTTGCGCATCACCGACATGGTGACGATCACGCTTTGCGGGCTGCCGATGGACTGCATCATCATTCGCATCGACACTAATCAGGGCATCTCCGGCTACGGCGAGGTGCGCGACTGGGGCAGCAAGACCTACGCCCTGATGCTTAAGAGCCGCATCTTGGGCGAAAATCCCTGCAATATCGACAAAATCTTCCGCAAAATCAAGCAGTTTGGGCATCACGCGCGGCAGGGTGGCGGCGTCTCGGCGGTCGAGATGGCGCTGTTCGACCTCGCGGGCAAGGCATACGGCGTCCCCGCCTATCAACTGGCGGGCGGCAAGTTCCGCGACAAGATTCTCTGCTACGCCGATACACCGAGCGAAAACGACCCGGCGGCGATGGCGGCGCAGTTGAAACGGCGCATGGCGCAAGGCTTCCACTTCCTCAAGATGGACATCGGCATCAATCTCGTCGAAGGCATCCCCGGCACGATCAACGCGCCGCCCGATATGATGGCGCGTTGGGACATCATGCACCCGTTCACGGGCATCCAACTGACGACCAAAGGCATCGACCACATCGTCAACTACGTCGGCGCAATCCGCGACGAGGTTGGCTACGAACTGCCGCTGGCGGCGGATCATTTCGGGCATCTGAACCTTGAGTCCTCGATCCGCTTGGGGCGTGCGCTCGATCAGTTCTCGCTGGCGTGGTACGAGGATATGATCCCGTGGCAGTTCTCGGATCAATGGCTGCGGCTGGCGCAATCGGTGACGACGCCGGTCTGCACGGGCGAGGACATCTACCTGAAGGAAGGTTTCCGCGAACTGGTCGAGAAGCGCGCTGTCGGCGTGATTCACCCCGACATTATGACCTCCGGCGGCATCATGGAAACCAAGAAGATCGGTGATTACGCGCAGGATCACGGCGTGGCGATGGCGATGCACATGGCGGGGTCGCCCGTCGCGGCGCTTGCCAGCGTCCATGCGGCGGCGGCGACCGAGAACTTCCTCGCGCTAGAGAACCATTCGGCGGATATTCCCGGCTGGAATGATCTGGTCGATGGACTCGCCAAGCCGATCATCAAGGACGGCTACATCACGGTGCCAGAGACGCCGGGACTCGGCTTCACCGACTTGAACCTCGAAGCCTGCCAGCCATTCCTGCACCCCGACGACTCATCGGTCTTCGAGCCGACCGACCACTGGTCGAAGGAACGCGCTCATGACCGGCTGTGGAGTTAAGACGACGACCCCACTATGCAACGAAAACTATTTTGTAACTTCAACTTCTTGTGGAAAGTTCAACTGAGTCGGGTATGTTTGCGCCCTTCCCCGAATTCGGGGAAGCGTAGGGGATGGGGTAAGTTATGCGTGTTTTGATCACAGGCGGCACGGGCTTAATCGGCAAAGCGACCTGCGAACGGCTGGTCGAGCGCGGCTGGGAGGTCCTCAGTTTTGACCTCAAAACTGCGCCCGACAACGAAATTGCTGGCGTCGAGTACGTGCAGGGCGACATCCTCAACTACGATGATCTGCTGCCCGCGATGCAGGGCTGCGACGCCGTGATCCACCTCGCCGCGCTGCGCGGACCACCCCTCGCGCCGAGCCATATTATCTATCAGGTCAACGTACAGGGGACATTCAACGTCTACGAGGCGGCAGCGGCGACCGGCATCAAGCGGGTGGTGCAGGCGAGTTCGATCAACGCCTTTGGCTGCTTCTACGGCGTTGGCGATCTTGAGGTCGATTACCTGCCGATTGACGAGGATCACCCGACCAACACAACCGATTCCTACTCGTTCTCCAAGCAGACGATTGAGAGCATTGGTGACTACTACTGGCGTCGCGACGGCATTTCCGGCGTCGCGCTGCGCTATCCCGGCGTTTACGAGCGCAGCTTCGCCCAAAGCGAGCGTTTTTTGGAACGGCGCACCAGCCATCACGAC
>JBBSNT010000254.1:0-6600 GCA_038260485.1 Aggregatilineales bacterium
GAGGCGACCGAGAGCGGGGCGGTGTTCATCGTCAACCGCAGCCAAACGGAAAGCCTGCCGGTTGAATTGTTCTGGCAAGACCGTGCGCCGAAAGCGATCAAGGCGGTGCATCAAGTCGCCGGGACTGACCCGAAGGCGGCGAACAGCTACGAAAACCCGAACCAGATCACGGCGGTTCAAGCCGACGTGCCGCAGCTTGACGGCAGCAGCGCGACGTTGATGCTGCCGCCGCTGTCGTTCACGGCGGTCGAGGTGGGGTGGTAAAGGGAAGCGTGAGAGGCAAATCGTCATAGAAGATTGCGATTGAAATAGCGTTTGTTCGTAGCGGCGTTATAGGCTTGCAAAAGCAAGCACAACGCCCCTACAACCGCCGTCACATATTCATTCGGTCAATAGGCGAAGGAATTTGAAATGAAAAAGTGCTTATCGCTGACCGCTACGCTCTCCTGCATAGTGCTGCTCTTTTTGATGGCTAACAGCGCTGTTTACTCACAGGATGCGACTGAAGAACCCGCCCATACACTGACCAATCCGCTGAACACGTTCGAGGGTGCTGACCCTTGGCTAACGTTCTACGACGGCAACTATTATCTGGCGACCACGACGTGGGCATCGCTGCTGACGATGCGCAAAGCACCGTCGCTGGCGGGGCTGAAAACTGCCATGCCGATCACGATCTATTTCGAAACCGATCCCTCGCGCTGCTGCAACATGTGGGCACCGGAGTTCCGGCTGTTCGAGGGCGACGATGGCGCACAGCACTGGTATTTCTATTACACGGCGAGGACATCCGGCACGCTGGATAACCAGCACAGCCACGTGCTCGAAAGCGATGGGACTGACCCGCTCGGCCCGTATCACTACAAGGCGCGGCTGTTCGACCCGGCGCATGATACGTGGTCGATTGACGGCAGTGTGATGGTTTTAGACGACGCGCTCTATTTCCTGAACTCGGTTTGGGTGGGTGACTATCAAGAAATCTTCATCGCGCCGATGAGCAATCCTTGGACGATCAGCGGGGAGCGGGTGCTGATTTCCAGATCGGATTATGCGTGGGAGAAATCAGGCTTGTTCGTCAATGAAGGGCCGGTCGCGCTTCAGCACGATGGCAAGACCTTCATCATTTACTCGGCGAGCTACTGCGCGACGCCCGATTACAAGCTGGGGATGCTGACTTATACGGGCGGCGATCCGTTGGATGGGGCGTCGTGGGTCAAGAATCCCCAACCTGTGTTCGAGCGCTCGGACGAGAATGGCGTGTATGGTCCTGGTCATAATGGGTTCTTCACGTCGCCGGATGGGACGGAAGACTGGATCGTGTATCACGCGAATCCGTCCGCCAGCGATGGCTGTGGCGGCGCACGGACGACGCGCGTTCAGAAATTCACGTGGAATGAGGACGGCACGCCGAACTTTGGCGCTCCGGTGGCAGTCGGTGAGGAAATCGCCGCACCGTCAGGCGACAGCGGGATTGTGACGCCAGCGGAAACGGTCGAAACGACGCGCTTTAAGCTGTCGAGCGCGCAGGCGTATCTGCGGCATTTGAACCTGAACTTCCGGATCGACTTCACCGTGACGCCGGTTGAGGACTCGGAGTTTGTGGTTGTGGCGGGGCTGGCTGATCCTGAAGCGGTGTCAATTCAGTCGGTTAATTTCCCCGGCTTGTACGCGCGCCACGACGAGACGAACCTGATCTCGCTGGGGCTGGACGACGGCAGCGACGCGTTCGCTGGATCAGCGACGTGGTACGAGCGCCCCGGATTGGTTGAAGGGGCGGAGGCTGATGCCTTCTCATTCGAGTCGTATGACGCGCCGGACAGCTACATCGGGCAGAAGTTCGGTCTGGTCGCGCTGGTCAAGCAGTCGGAGATGATGACGGATCGGCTGCGCGAGGATGCGACCTTCGTCGCGGAGCAGTAGGACACGAAAGAAAAGAATTTAACCACAGAGATCACAGAGGACACAGAGAAAAACCTTTGTGATCTTTGTGTCCTCTGTGGTTCAACCGTTTTTAGATACGCTGCTTGAGCAGGTAGTAGGCTTCGTTCCAGCGGAGTTCCTGCTTGAATTGGTACAACTGTGTGTCGTTGTCGATGCGCAGGTACTCGATCCCCGCCATTTCTGCGAAGTCTTCCATATGCTCGGACGTCAGTGACAGGCTGAAGCCGGTATGGTGCGCGCCGCCCGCGTAAATCCACGCTGCCGCCGCGACTTTGAGGCTCGGCTGTGCGTTCCAGAGCGCGCGGGCAACCGGCAGCTTGGGGAGCGGTTGGTTGGACGGGACCACGTCCACATTATTGACGACGAGGCGGAAGCGGTTGCCTATGTCCATCAGCGAGGCGTTGATCGCCGCGCCGGTTTGCGAGTCGAAGACCAAGCGAGCGGGGTCGGCTTTGCCGCCGATGCCGAGCGGGTGGACTTCGAGCTTGACGTCGCCTTTGGCAATCGAGGGGCAGATTTCGAGCATGTGCGCGCCCAAGACCTTCTGACCATCGGGGCTGAGATGGTAGGTGTAGTCTTCCATGAAGGACGTGCCGCCCTCAAGTCCGGCGCTCATGACTTTCATGGCGCGGACGAGCGCCGAGGTTTTCCAGTCGCCTTCACCGCCGAAACCGTAGCCGTCCGCCATCAAGCGCTGGACTGGCAAACCGGGAAGCTGCACCAAGCCGTGCAAATCCTCGAAGGTGTCGGTGAAGGCTTTGAAATCGCCCGCCGTGAGGAAGCTGCGCAAGCCGAGTTCGATACGGGCGGCTTCGCGGACGGAACTGTGACGATCACCGCCGTTACGTAAGTCGGCGGCGAGGACGTACTGATCGGCGTAGGTCTGCGCCAATTGATCGATCTCAGCATCACTGACCTGCGAGATGTGATCGACTAGATCGCCGACACCGTAGCCGCTGACGACGTAGCCGAAACGCATCTGCGCCTCGACCTTATCGCCTTCGGTGACGGCGACCGAGCGCATGTTATCGCCAAAGCGGGCGAGCTTCGCGCCCTGCGCGTCGTGCCACGCGGCGGCGGCGCGCGTCCAGACGGAGAGACGTTCCTGCACTTCGGGGTCGTTCCAATGCCCGACGATCACCTTGCGGTTGATGCGCATCCGGCTCATCATGAAGCCGAACTCGCGGTCACCGTGCGCCGACTGGTTGAGGTTCATGAAATCCATGTCGATGTCTGCCCAAGGGATGTCCTGATTGAACTGCGTGTGCAGGTGCGCCAACGGCTTCTGGAGCGCGGTGAGTCCAGCGATCCAGTTGCGCGAGGGCGAGAAGGTGTGCATCCACGTGATGACGCCGATGCAGTTCGGCGCGGCGTTCGCTTGCATACAGATGCTATGGATTTCTTCGGAGGTGGTGAGGACGGGCTTAAAGACGATTTGGACGGGGATCGTTCCGGCGTCGTTGAGGGCACGGACGATCTGTTCGGAGTGGTCGGCGACCTGCTGGAGTGTCTCCGCGCCGTAGAGGTGCTGGCTGCCAGTCAAGAACCAAACTTCAAAGCTGTGAAGATCAATCATGGGCTATGTCCTTTTTGGGGTGAAAGTAGATTATTACCTCACCCCGTGCAAACCTCGTTTGCCTTTCCTCTCTCCATTGCATGAAGAGGGGGAACACGCCGAAGGGTGAGATGAAATATGAGAGTTTGTTATTCCGGGATGACGGGTTCGAGCCAGCCGTCATCCGTCCAGACGAGGCGGTTGATGTGCATGGTGGGCGTGCCGTGCGTTGCGACGCTGTAAGCGTGATAAATGATGTAGTCGACTCCGTCTTCCTGCAAAATGCCATTGTGACCGGGTCCCTTCCACTCATCGGTGGGGAAGGTGACCTGCGTGCCACCGCCTTCGAGCATCGGCACGTCATCGCGGTCAAGGTAGGGGCCGGTGATGCTTTGTGAGCGCCCGACCATGACGCGGTAGGTACTGTCTACGCCCTGACAGCAGGCGTCAAACGAGACGAACAGGTAATAGTAGTCGTCCTTGCGGATGATGAAGGGTGCTTCGATAGCGTCGGGCGGTTCGGGGCGCTGCGCCAGCGAATAGACGGTCGTGTCCTCGCTGGACGGTTTGCCAGTTTCGTAGTCGAGGCGCACCATCTTGATGCCCGTCCAGAAGCTGCCGAAGGCGAGCCAAGGAATATCGTCGGCGTCGAGGATCAGATTAGCGTCGATGCAGTTGTACGGGTCGGGGCGATGTGATTCGATGACCAACCCCTCGTCGATCCACTCGAAATCGTCGGCGGTCGAATCGAGCGTGACGTTGGTCGCCAAGCCGATCACAGAGCGGTTGCTGCCGAAGGTCGAGACGGCGTAGTAGAGGTGGAATTTTCCGTTGTAGAAGGAAATGTCCGGCGCCCAGATCTTGCTTGCACCGGGGATGGCTTCGAGCGCCCACGCGGGGACGTTCGGAAAGACGCTCGGCGGAAAGTCTTGATCCCAGTCGAGCATGTCGGGCGAGACGCGGGCGGGAATGCCGTTGCCGGTGCAGTAGACGTGGTAACCGTCGTCTGCCTTGATGATGACCGGATCGTATACCTGCTTGAGCTTGCCTGTGAGGGGAACGCTGGGGGACATTGCTGCCTCCGAAGTTGACTCAGGGGTGGCGCTTTGATCCTGCATGTGGACGAGTGCTGGTTCGAGTGCTGGAATGCCTATGCTGACGCCTGCACTCAGTACGAAGCTAGAACGGAGAAACTGACGGCGAGTCATATGTCTACGCATACGGTTTTCCCTTTATGCTCAATGAACTATTTTTTACTAAATTCTCTTTCGCATTTGGATCGTGCATTCGAATGCGGCAGAGTCTAGGCGCGATTGGGATGGTTGTCAACGGCGTTAGACCTTACCCCGCGCTTCCTTCGGAAGCCTCCCCCTCTCGATTGCATGGACAGGGGGAGACACGCTGGTGTCGGGATGTTGATTTCAGGCGAACATGATGGTGGCGACGGCGTGTGCGGGCAGTTCGACTTTCCACTGGGATGCGCCGTCAGCGCTGACGTTCAGGTCAACGAGCTTGACCCGATCCGGCTGGTTGGCGCTGTTGACGGCGCGGGGGTCGTCGCTGGCGAGCAACTTTGCTTGGACGACGCGCGCGCTGCCGGGAACGCTGAGCGTGACCGACGCGGGTTGATCATAATGGCGATTGGTGATCGTGACGGCTGTACCGTTTGCGCTTTGCGAAGCGGTAGCGGTCACGGCGCTGCTGGCGCGCGTGCCTGACGGGATGGTTTCGCCGTCGGTCACGTCAACGGGGAGCGCGGTCGCGCCGAGGTGCGGTTTGTGCAGTTGAAACACGTAGTAGGTCGGCGTGAGCCACATGGACGCGCCGTCGGTCATGACGACGGCGTGAATGACGTTGACGACCTGTGCGAGGTTCGCCAGCGCGAGCACGTCGCATTGATGGTGAAAGCCTTCGAAGGCGATGGCGGTGGCGACGGCGTCGCGCATCGTGTCCGCCTGCTCGTAGGTGATCGGCTCACGGTGGTCGTCGCTGTCCGGCCCGAATGGACGCGCTTCAGGATGCCAGACGCCCCATTCATCGAGCGCGATGCCGATTTTGTGACTGCTCATGCGCGAATCGTGCGTATTCGCGGCGAGGGTTTCGCGAATGGTGTCGGCGGTGCGGCGGACAAAATCCTCAGTGCTGTCGGCTTCCGCCAGCAGGGCGTAATACTGTTCTTCGCTGAAATCGAGTTCCGGTCCACCGTGAATCCAATAATGATGAATCGAGAACTGATCGAGCAAAAAGAGCGCGCGCTGGTTGATCTCGAAGAACTTTTCGTTCCACTCGTCGGTGTGCCCGCAAGCGACTAACTCGGCGGTCGGGTCGACGTGGCGCAGCATGGTCGCATAACGGCGGTACTCGTTGGCGTAGCTTTCAACGTCGTAGTGCCCGCCGCAGCCCCAGTTCTCATTGCCGACGCCCCAGAGTTTGACGCCGAAGGGCGTCGCTGAACCGTTGGCGCTGCGTTCGCGCATCAGCGCGGTGTTGACAGTCGTGTTGCAGTACTCGACCCAATCGCACATTTCTTGCACCGATCCGCTGCCCATGTTGCCCGCGAGATAAGGCTCCGCGCCGAGCATCCGGCAGAGAGCGATGAATTCATGCGTGCCGAGGCTGTTGTCATCTTCTACTTGCAATCCGCAGGACATGCCGAGCCGTGTCGCGCGTTGATCGGGCGCGCCGATGCCGTCACGCCAGTGGTAGTGATCGGCGTAGCAACCGCCGGGCCAGCGCAGCAGCGGTACGGGCATCGCCTTGAGCGCATTGACCACGTCTGCACGGAATCCGTCGTAGGTTGGGATGTCCTGCTGGTCTGTGCCGAGCCACAAGCCGCCGTAGCAGCAGCGTCCTAGATGCTCCGCGAACTGACCGTAAAGGCGCGGCGAAATTGTGCCTATCGGATTGTCGCTGCGGACGACGAGCGTTGTTTCATTCATGAGAATTTTTCTCCAAAACATACCTTGAACTGATTCAAACTTTCTGTGCGAACAAATGACGTAGGTTAATGAGCGCAAAAGCGAGATGATGAGCACCGAGAAAGTTGGCATCTTTGCGATCATAGCGAATGAGTAAGGCTCGGAACTTGTCAATCCAGGCGAAGC
>JBBSNT010000255.1:0-6598 GCA_038260485.1 Aggregatilineales bacterium
CTGACGCCGCGCCGGACGTGCTGCACGTCGACGCAGCGAACGATCTGGGCGCGATTAGCCCGTATGTCTACGGAGCGAACTTGGGGCGCTATTCGCTGATCCCGCCGCGACTGATGGATCAGGCAAAGGTGCTCGGCATCAAGTACGTGCGCTTCGGTGGCGGCGACAGCGATCAGCAAGATGTGGCGACCAACGTGCTTGACCTGTTTGTCTATCAAGCGCGGGAAGTCGGTGCAGAACCTGCGGTGACGGTGCGCTTGCTCGGCGGCACACCGGAAGGCGCGGCGGAACTTGTCCGCTACGCCAACATCGAAAAAGGCTACAACATTCACTACTGGAGCATCGGCAACGAGCCAAACCTGTTCGTCGCGCTGATGGGCGCGGAAACCTACACGGTGCAGGACTTGAGCCGCAACTGGCGCGAAATCGCCGAGGCGATGCTGGCGGTTGACCCAATGATTCAGTTTGTGGGTCCCGACATCACCGGATACGTCCCTCTGAGCCTCGATCCGCTGCAATTTCTGCCCAACAGTCGCGGCGGTTTAGCTATCGACGCTGAGGGCAACGACTGGCTGACAACGTTCCTGCGCGAGAACGGCGACCTGTTGGCTTACGTATCGATCCACCGCTATCCATGGCCCGGCTTGGGCAATGGGCAGGGCGCGACTGTCGAGGGGCTGCGCCATCAAACGACCGAGTGGGATACGGTGATTCCGAACGTGCGCCAGATCATCCACGAAGCCGCCGGACGAGACATCCCGATTGCTGTGACCGAATTCAACTCAAATTCTTCCAACAGCATGGGCGGCGAAGCCAGCCTCAACTCGTTCTACAACGCGATCTGGCTTGGCGATACGCTCGGACACTTGATCCGCCAGCAGGTTGACGTGGTCGCCGTGTGGGATATGCAGGGAAGCGCCGGACGTGGTTGGGGGTTGATCGCCAGCTACGACGTGCGCCCGACTTACTACACCTACATCATGTATACGCATTTCGGGACGGAACTCATCAGCGCAGACTCTGGCGACCCGGACGTGTCGATCTATGCGGCGATGCGCGACGACGGCACGCTGACGCTGATGCTGATCAACCTCGCGCCGGACGAAAAGACGCTCACGCTGGCGCTCGACGGGTTCACGCCGAACGGTGACGCGGACGTCTGGCGGTTCGATGCCGAGCACAACGCCGAGCAGATCGACCCTGTGGCGCTGAGCGACGGTGAGGCGATCACGCTGCCGGGACAGTCGATGACGCTGTTCGCGCTGCCGGGGTAGACCTAAACCTCCTCCTATGCAACCTTCGGTTTGCCTTCCCCTCTCGCCAACAAATTGGCGAGAGGGGAATAATCTCCGTTTCCAATACCTGAAACGGGCTACGCCAGAGCCGCGCTTCAAAACAGCAAAGGTAACCCTTAACACATGACTATAAGAAATCGACCGCTGCTGACGCTCGTGATCCTGTGGGGAGCGTGGGCGGTGATCATCCTCGGCTTTCAAACGCTGGTTTCGGAGCGAGTCGAGCCGCTGCGCCCCGATTTCTCGCGCGAGTGGACGGCGGAATACACGCTCAAGAATAGCAACGACGGGCACATCTACCTGACCGAGCCGTTCATGAATCGTCAAGTGGCGTGGGATTCGGAATACTACCTGTCAATTGCGGTCGCGGGCTATGACGACACCAACTCACCGTTCGTTCGGCTGCGCAGCGGTCAAAAACTGCCGCTCAATTACGCCTTCTTCCCGCTTTATCCATTAGCGGCGGGCGCGCTGACTGCTCCGCTGCACGCGCTCGACCTGACGCCGGTCGCGGCGGCGACGCTGGCGGGCGTGATCATTTCGCTCTTAGGCACGCTGGCGGGCACGATCAGCCTCTACTATTTGGCGCACGATCAGCTTGAGGAGTCCGGTGCGCTACGGGCGGCATTCTACTTGCTGGCGTTCCCGACCGGATTCTTTCTGGCGCAGGTCTATACCGAAGGCTTGTTCGTGGGATTGGCATTCGCTTGCCTCGCGTTGATCCAGCACAAACGGCTGTTGCTGGCGGGGATTTGCGCGGCGCTGGCGGTGTGGACGCGGGCGGTCGGCTTGGCGCTGGTGATCCCGCTGGCACTAGCATGGCTGAGCAGCATCGACTGGCGCGGCTTACGGACGGATTGGCGCGGGGCGCTGCGCCCCTATCGCGGAGTGATTTTCGGACTAATTGGTGTACTGCTGCCGATTGGCGCGTACTTGATCTGGCAGCACTTTCTGGGCAAGAATTTCACGACCGTCGAGCAGAACTGGTTCGGGCGCAAGCTGTTCGATTTCGAAGGCACGCAATCGGGCTGGGCGCGAGCCTTCGAGGCAATCGCGCACAGCAATTTCCAGATGCGGATTTACTATCTGCTGGAACTGGCGAGCGTGTTGTTAGCGCTGGTCGCGTGCCTGTTCACGCTGCGGCGCTATCCCGGTGTGGCGCTGTTCGGGTTGCTGGCGCTGGCGGTCAGCGTATTCGCGGGCGCACCGCAAAGCTTGATCCGCTACGTGCTGGTGATCCCGTCGATCTATTTGTTTTTAGGGCGGCTCGGAAAAAATGCCTCGTTTGATCGCGCTTGGACGCTGATCAGCGTGCTGATGATGGGGATGCTGCTGTTCCTGTTCACGTTCGATATGTGGGTGGCGTAGGAAAATCTGTGTGTTTATCGCGAGAGGGCGAGTTTGAAACCCGCCCATGCAAACATCGTGAAATGCAGCAATTGCTAGACGGAGAGGTGATCGCGGAACTAGAACGGGGGATGAGGATGATCACCGGATTGGACGTGATCCGCGACGCACCAGCGAGCTGGATCGGACTGGTATGCGACGATCAGGCAATGGCGATCTGGCTGCTGCGGGCGATCATCGTCGAGAACGTGGCAGTTCGGCGTGGAGACAAGGTGCTGTATCTGCCCGCCAGCCCTAATTATCAACTGGGCGGCGAGATCAAGAATGTGATCACGGTGGTCGCCAAGACGACTCACTATTGGACAGAACACGCCAGCGCGAAGGCGTAAGTGATGCGGGCGCGGCGCGCTTGTGCCGCTTATGCTTCTACAGCGACTCCCCTAACGGGGGAACTCGGTGCTCTGGCGGACAACCAATTCAGGGTAAAAGATGACCTGACGTTCAGCGCAGGGTTCACCGTTGATTTCGCCGAGCAGGATGTCGAACAGCATCTCGGCGATCTCGTCAATCGGCTGGCGCACCGAGGTGATGCCGAGAAATTCAGAGGTGGGATCGTCATCGTAGCCCGTGAGCGCAACATCTTGCGGAATGCGCATCCCGACACCATCCAAATAAGACTTCGCGCCGAACGCCATCAAGTCATTGGTGCAGAGGATGGCGGTCGGGGGATGCTTGGCAGACATCAACTGCTGCGCCGCCGCTGCCGCGTCGGTGAGAACGTTGAGCGTATAGGCGATCCAGTCCTTCGGCACGTCGATGCCGACGGCGGACATGGCTTCGTGGTAGCCCGCTTCCCTCGCATCACCGAAGGGCATACCCGGATGCCTTGTCAGCAAGCCGATCCGCTCGTGTCCCTGATCGAGCAGGTGATTGACGACCATTTTGACGCCGCTCTTGCTATCCACGTCCGCGAAGGCGAAATCAGGCGCAGGCAGATACATGCCGCCAAACGCGGCGAAGGGCGCGCCCATCGCGGAAAGGCGAGCGAGGCGAGGATCGTTGTAAGACACGTCTGAGATGATGAAGCCATCAACACGGCTGATCGAAATCAGATTCTCGTAGACGCGATCCGCGTTTTCCTGCGGCTGAAGGAAGGTTAACATGTGGTGATTGCGCTTTTCGGCGGCGGCGGTCACGCGGTAGATGAAGCGGTCGAGCAGGTTGTTCATGCGGCTGGGATCGTCAGCAACGTGCCACGAATAGCCGATCACGCCTGCGCGGTTGGTGCGCAAGTTGCGCGCGGTGATGTTGAGGTGATAGCCCAAGACCTGCGCGGCGTCGAGGACTTTTTGGCGCGTCGCTGGCTTGATCAAGCTGCTATTGTTGAGGGCGTAAGAGACTGTGCCTTTGGCAACACCGGCTAAATCGGCAATATCGTTCTGCGTAATCTTGAGCGAGTAATTCAACTGATCGGCGGTTTGCAGAACGCGCTGGCGAATCTCAGGATCAAGGGCATGACCATTATTGAGCGCTTCGAATGCCGTCAACATCGGGACTGATGCGCGCTGCGCCACGTCTTTTAAAGTTGCCATTTTGTCTCCCTAACCCTCTGCCAAATCATAACTTGATTTGCGTCCGCCCGCGCCAGCAGTGAAAGCCGCGTGATCGGCTGTGCTGTATGCTATTCTTCGATTTGTCCGTGAAAATTTGAGTGGTTTCCAACCAGTTAGCCGCCGCACGATTGTGTAGTTCCTACAAAAAGGCGCTGCGCGAACAAATATTTATCCCGTTTAAGCTGTGGGTAAAATTCCCAATCTATTTGCTTGACAATTTGTCTAACTCATTATACATTCAATATTGAGACGTCTCAATAGCTGATTGTGGTTCGCTAGATGGGTTCGCAGTTCAACCGGCTATCGTCAGTCGTTAGATCGATTAGGTTTACATTCAAGTCACGCTCTAGGAGAAAAAATGAAGCAAAAATTGATGTTTCTGTTTGTACTGGTGCTTTTAAGCATCCCGATGGGAGCGATTCTCGCTCAAGATACCACCGTTCCCCAAGTGGTCGATCTGCCTAATGAAATTGCGGGTGGACGCGATGTGACCATCACGGTCAGCAACAAGCCCGCCGCCGACCTGCCGGAAGAACTGGCACTCTGGCAGAAGCAAGTCGATGCCTTCGAAGCGTTGTACCCCAACGTCACGATTGAAGGTCTGGAACTGACCTACGACCCGACCGCCTTCATCGCCATGATCGCGGGCGACCAACTGCCGACCCTGTTCAAGACCTATTTCACCGAGCCGGAGAAATTCATTGCTCAGGGCGCGGTTGCTGACCTGTCCTCCTACTACGATGCGACCGGATTGAACGACATTCTCAACCCCAGTGTCGTCGGTATCGCCAGCCAAGATGGCGCGGTCTACGGCATCCCTGATTTCGCTTATTCGCTCGGACTTGCCTACAACATCCCCATGCTGGCAGCAGCAGGCTTCGACGCTCCCCCGCAGACGTGGGACGAACTCGCCAGGATGGCACAGGCAATGACCGATAAAGACAACGGCATTGCTGGTTTCGCCTTCATCAATGACGGTTCAGGCGCGAGCGGCTGGCACTTCACCGACATCGCCTACGGCTTCGGCGCGACGCCGGACGACATCATCGCCCCCAACGGCGACGGCACCTACACCGCTAACTTCGGCACCGGCGCAACCGTCGATGCGCTCAACTACATCCACGACCTGCGCTGGAAGTACGACGTTCTGCCCGGTGCAACGCTCGACTGGTCGAACATCACCGAAGCGCTGGCTTCTGACCGCGTGGGAATGGTGATCTACGCTGGCGATCAATTCAGCTTCATGAATAACCAATTCCCGGATGCCGACCTGAGCAAGTACGGTTACGCTCCTGCCCCGGCTGGCCCGAATGGCAACGTCGCTCTAACTGGCGGCAACCTGTGGATGGTCGACTCGCAAGCAACCGACGACGAAAAAGAAGCCGCGTTCTACTTCCAAGTTTGGCGTCAATTCGACCCGGAGCAGTTCGAAAGCTCGGTTATCCTTCAGCACGAGCAGGGACAGGCTATCGGTCAGCCCGTGCTGCCGCTGTACGTCGGTGATCTCCAGACCGCTCAGGACGATTTCCGCGCACAATACAACGTGCTGCCCGTTGAGAACTACCAACGGTTCAACGACGCCGTGATCAGTGGCGACCTGAAACTTCAGGCAGAGCCGCCGGCAGCAGCGCAGGACTACTACGCCGAAGTTGGCGCATTGGTCAGCGAAATTTTGTCGGACGAAAATGCAGACCCGGCAGCGCGGTTAGCCGAAGTCGCCCAAGAATTCCAGGACTTCGTGCTCAACTAGCACTTCGCACATTATGATTAATGGGGTGGACGGACGTTACAGTGCCATCCACCCCGTTTGTTAATTCCGGGAAGAAAAATATGTCGACAAAAGTAGCTTATTCCCCCAAAGTGGCTCAACCCAACGAAAGCTTCATCAGTAAACTTTACTATCACGTTTCCAACCAAGCGGCGGCGTACCTGTTTCTGCTGCCCGCGCTGGTGATCTTCGCGCTGGTCGCGTGGTATCCCATCGCGCGTTCGTTCCAGATGAGTTTCCAAGACGTCAAACTGACCGGCGCATCCGAATGGATTGGGCTGGCGAATTTTCAACTGATGCTGCGCGACCCCGCACTGGCAATCGTCTGGCGCAACTGCTTTCAGTTCGCAAGCTGGAGCATCGTGCTCGGCTATGCCGTCCCTGTGCTCGTCGCCATCTTGATCCGCGAAATGCGGGTGGCGCGCGGCTTCTTCCGAATCGTCTACTTCCTGCCGACAGTCGTGCCGATCTCGATTGCGGTGATCGTCTGGCGCTTCATTTACGACCCTGACGCGGGCTTCCTCAACAGCTTTCTGCATGTGTTTGGGATCACCTCGCAGATGTGGCTGCAAGAC
>JBBSNT010000256.1:0-6565 GCA_038260485.1 Aggregatilineales bacterium
AGAGTTTCAGTACCCTTCATGCGGGTCGAAGCGATGAAGCGTAGGCGAGCGCTTGCATCGCTAAGCGCGTCAGTGTTTCAGTACCCTTCATGCGGGTCGAAGCGATGAAGCTGATCGACGCCGAACAGACGATGATGCAGTACAAGTTTCAGTACCCTTCATGCGGGTCGAAGCGATGAAGCTGGACAAAGCCTTTCAAGCCTTCTTTCGCCGCGTGTTTCAGTACCCTTCATGCGGGTCGAAGCGATGAAGCTCTCGTCCTACGTCGTGGTGAACCCGCAATTGCTGTTTCAGTACCCTTCATGCGGGTCGAAGCGATGAAGCGCGACGCGCACGGCGGTAGCGGCTGACGCTCAGAGTTTCAGTACCCTTCATGCGGGTCGAAGCGATGAAGCCGTATGTCGAGCAACAGCAATGAGCACGCCCAGCCTGTTTCAGTACCCTTCATGCGGGTCGAAGCGATGAAGCCGCCAACTTCATTATAGCTCTACAGGTCATTTTTGACCTGTGAGCTGAATACGGGGCATTATGACGGCATTGTGAAGCTCAGTTTTTGTTCGTTGACATTGTAAAATCCACTCACAAGCCTCATTGGAATGAATCTCGGTTTCTGCACGATTTGTGCAGCGAGTTTCATGACATCTATCGAGCATTGATATGCCTATCATTCCTGCCTCAAAATATGTCACCGCATAAGTTAGCGTACTGACAGGATCGGCATTTCCCAAGATGACTCACTGGAGGGGGACATCGTTCGGCAGTGATCATTTCGCTTAGGGCAGTGATGAGCGCAATCAATTTGCGTTCGTCTCCTGGTACCACAGAAACAGATTGATAGTGCTGGTCAGGGATGGTGTAAATATAGCTGCCTAAAACAGTCATCCCCTGTTCAATTGCAGCCAATTGATACGCTGTGAGCTGCATTTGCCAATAGCCATAATCGTGAACTGTGTCCTTGTAGTCCACGAGAAAAACACCAGTATCAGTTTCGATTATTTCGTCAATACGCCCAATTAGGCGCAGGCGGTCACTTATAACTTGGACATCAAAATGCCGTATGCCTTCGTGAACTGCATGAAGCGCCTGTTTCCGCCGTTTCATCAACCGTTTTGTTTTAGCTTCAGCGGCGATTCCCCCGCGCGACAAATCAGTTTCGCGGTCTATGCGCAGACAAAGAGCGTAGTAGCTGATGCGTGGGCAGTAGAGGTAGTTCTTGATTTCGTTGATACGTAGATAATCATCGTGTGCGAACTCGTTCATAGAGTTTTCTCTCCAATCTCGATTCGTTTATCCCAGTCATCGGCAGCAATGAGCAAAATGAGGACTTGCCCCGTCTCCGTCAGCGGTTTAAGCGCTTTCGCCAATGCACGAATGTGAATGGGCTTCAAAAGACCTGTGAATACGCTAAACTGCTGACGGTCGAGACCGTAGTCGAGACAACAATCGCTGACCTTTTTGCGTGCTTTGTCATCTGTGATGTCATAGGTGACAATGATGTGGTTCATCAGCCGCCCTTATAGGCTTCGTACACTTGATCCCCTCTGAAAGCCGCAGCGAGACGACGCGCTTGCATCTGGATGATTGAGCGAAGTTCGTAGTGTTTGCGCCCGAAAGTCCCCTGTGCTTTGAGGCGTGACAAGACGTGCTCGGCAAAAGCACGTCGGCAGTCCGTTTCGAGACGACCATCTTGAGTCATTTGAACTGCGAACTGGCGAGTTGCCAAACCAATCACAGTCCGGTCAACGATGGGTGCGCGAAATTCTTCGATTAGATCGCAGGTCAGGCTTGGTTTGCCTGGACGGTCAGTATGGATTAAGCCTGCATAAGGTTCTAACCCTGCGACCATCAACGCCTTTTGAACTTCGCTGTAGAGTATTCCATAGCCATAGTTCAGCAGGATGTTGATAGGGTCAACTGCATGTCGTCCCGATCTCCCTTTCCACTCATATTCGGCAGGAACAAGCGGAGCGACAGCCTCCCAATAGCGACGCGCGCAGTAGCCTTCAATGCCCATCAACTCAGCACGAATTTCTTCTACAGTGTTGGCAGTCATCCGTTCGCTGCGATCCGCGTAAGCAAGCAAATCAGCCTCCGCATCGTGCAAAGTCAAAGCGAGATCACCTTCTTGGCGGCGCGCGAGATAACGAAGGTTAATCGCTTGAGCACGTATCTTGCCCGCACCAAGTGTCCGCGCGATGGCAACTCCACGCCCATCGTTCAGGGCTTCAAGCTGCGCGCGGCGTGTGGTGATCACGGTCGTCAATTGAGCAGATACAACCGAAGCATAATTGCCATTGAATGCGTCCAAAAAATGCACTGGGACACCCGCTTCGCAGCAGGCAGCAAGTGCTGCGGCGCTGACACTTGCTCCGCGTGTCAGCACTTGAATGCTGCGGAGATATAGCAGCGGGGCTTCGATAATTTCCCCATCTTTTTGCTCAATTCGAATGCGTTTGCCATTGAGACCGATGAAGGTTCCCGGTTGTGCAACGAGTAAATCCTCGATGATTGCCATCAAATGCCTCTTTTCGTTTCGATTTTCGAATATGCGTGAAGCAGCCGCACGGTACTAACGGCGTGCGGCTGCGGGCATCACTGCCAGCGGTACGTAATGTCGTACCAGCCGCAGCCTTTGACAGTATTTTTGCCAACTTGGAGGGACTGCCCTAGGAGTAGGTAGGGGAGTAACGCACCTAGATCGCCAGAATAACTGGCATCGCCAACAAAGCCACTCACAGGTTTATACATACCGTCAAAACGGGAGTGTGACCACATTTCCTGCCAGTGTGTAGCATCTTTCGTCAGTTGTACGGTGTCTGCCTGCGCCAACAAGTCACGAAACGGTATCCAAACTGGCTCGGCGTAAAGTTCGCTGATAAGGCGAGTGCGCTCAATCAAGCGCTGGAACCAAGCCCGAAAGACAGGACGCTGGCTTAACTCATGATGATCGATGATGCGTGTCGGCGTATGGAAGCGCATAACGAGATTATGAGGGTCGAGCAAGGCGGCGAAACGGCAATAGGAATCTAGAGACGGTGGAGATGGCAGATCGGCTATCTGCATTCCGTTTGCGTCGATAATCGTGGAGGGTTGTCCAGTCAATGGATCAAGGGAGCGGACGCCGCGCAGGGCAAAATGTGCGCGACTGCGCCCTATGCCTACGCTGCCCATTGACGCAACAGCAGAAATAATCAACCCTGCTGCTTCACGCCCACGCCCATAGAGGGCAATGATAAAGCTCAGTTTTATCGCTGTTTGCAGTCCTTTCGCCGCCGAATCGTCGACTAATGGGGGACGGATTGCAAGTGGACGTGGGACATCCTTACCACCTGTTTTCTCCTTATCTTCGAGGCGCAAAAGCCATGCAACAGGATTGGTGTCGGTATCATAGCGCGAATGCACGGGATCACCTGTATCGTACATCGCTGCCAGAGTCTCATAAAGCGCACCGCGTAGACTGGAGCCGGGATTTGCCCCCAGATCGAGTGTGTATTCGCTTTCGACCGTGAACTCTAGCAGCGTGACAGGGATCATGATGCACCTCTTGAAGGGCGGCTGTAGACCGTATAGCTGGATCCATGAGACGCCAACACGTAAGGCAAAACGACCGTATAAGAGGTACGCCCCCCTTTCGCCTTCGGGTTAAAGACGGAAATATCGTCGAAACTGGCGTTAGGCAGCATGTCATCCATCCGCTGCAAAAATCCGGGCGATAATCCATACACCGCGTCACGGCAGATGTTGACGAAATCATCTTCTCGTGACGGAGGTGATTCGCTAAAATTCTCCCCCGTCCACTGGAAAAAGCCACCTCGCCGCCCGAAATACTCGATTTCGGCAAAAAGGCGACTTAGGCGTTCGTCGGAAGCATCGTCGCCACTGGTTGCCATAGCGAGTGACATTTCGCCACCATGAAAACAGTATTCACGCTGGGCGATGGTGCTGATCCACAATTCGCCCTTGCCGCTCGCTGGGCGTAGCACCTTTTGAAAAGTCCGGTTGACAGCAACCGCCAGTGGAACGCGCAGATAGATCGTCAAGTCGCGTATTGTTGCAAAGAGCGCGCGTCCCGCATCTTCGCCATCCGCACGCAGAAGTCTGTCGAGCAGCGCCATCTTGATCGCATACGGGGTGGGGCAAATCAATGACTTGCCCCCACTCGCGGTCGTATTCGATGGACGCAGCCCAAATGCTGTAATGGGCAGGTAATCGACATAGCGCCACATAGTCATCAGCCTCGATACAGACCGGGGGTACTGGTCTCGAACACATCGGCGAGCTTGCCAAGCAACCCTTCGCCACCTGCAAACGGCAGAACGGCAACGGCGTTCTCGCCATGAAGTCGATTGATCCCCTGCGCGATGTCGATGCCACGCTGGATATAGCCGTCACTCAGCGGACTAATCAGCGGCGCGGACGCGGCGGTCTGCGAAACACTCACAAACCCCTCGATTTCCACGACGTGTGGAAGCTGTGTCGAAGTCAGTGCCCCCTTAGGGTGGAGCAAGGTTTGAGCCAACGCCAGCAGCACAGCGCGCAGTCGCTCGGCGCGAGCTTCAGCGGGAATGGGGTATTCCTGCGTGATGTCGTTGAATCCAATGGCGCAAGCATCAAGGTGGGCGACAAAAGCATAGACGCCAGAGGAGGCAGGACGGTTGAAAATCATTTGCCCAATGTTCGTTCCCTTCTCACTTGCCGCTTGATCTTTGACTTCTTGTGTAGCCCCTCTTTCCGCTTTGGTACGGGTGACGCGGGTCACAGCGTGCCGAGCATGGATGTATTCCTGCACCTCGGACGCGCCGGGAAGGGCGACCGTCCACCCGAACTCTACGGCGGACTTGCGCTTGATGGACGAGCCACTTCCTGTGATGAGGATGCCACCCACATCATCAAGGGCGCAGGAGATCAGGCGGTCAACCACATCGGCGGTCGGCGGTTTTCCGTTGATATATTCCTGAAAATCTGGGTTCGCCATCATACGCCCCGGATCAAGTGCTTTGCAGGCTTCACACAGCGGCAGCCCACGCTCCAGCGCGATATGGTGGAAGTAGTCGGCAAAGATGTGCTTGTTCATATCGCCAGAGATGGCATTGACGGTCGCTCGGTTGAAACCGTCCATCATGCGGTCATCGCCGTAAGTGGGCGTGATAATGCCCACTTCACGGGTCATCAAGCGATTGCTCTCGTTGCCCTCATTGTTGAGAGCGTGCATATCGAGGACAACGCGAGCAGCGATGGATAAAGATTTGACGGAGGTCATGAGTATTACCCTTTCTTGGAGTGAGTTTTAGCTCTGCGAATCATCGGACTTGCGGTAGGCGGAAGAATATCCAGCGGCGACAAGCAGAGACGCAACCGCCCCCGCCCCATATTGATCGACCAGCGCTATGACTTGTTGAAGGTCGCCTTCGCTAACAAATGGACGAGTCTTTGAAGCATCGTTCGCCTGCACACTGCTGCTTTCGCGTCCGTAATCAAATAGGAAGCGGCTCAGGTCTTGAATGAATAGATCGGAGTCAGCGTCGTTGGCATGGCGCAGTAGATCATCACCTAAACCGTGCCGCACCTTGAAGCCTGTATCGATCTTCTTTGCCTTTTCGAGGTACAAAGTGGTGATGGTGCAGTGCCGAATAGCGGCGGCAATGCTGCGAAACCCCTCGTTTTCGAGGATGGGAAGGTAATGTTTTTCATTTGCTTTCATAGTCATGAGCGTCCTTGAGATCATCCTTTCTAGGATATCAATGTGTAAATCGGGCATGTAAAGCTCGCCAATCATGCGGAAGCGGTAGGCGTTGTACTGGACAACGAATTCAATCCATGACTCGATCTCTCCCGTGCTGATAAATGTTCGATAGGCTTTGAGGACAATTAACTCGTCGGCGGTGAGCGCGTTCTTGGGCGGTTTGCCGCGCATGTAAGAAATCATGTCGTGGTGGTTTTTAAGTAGTCTAGCGGTTTCGCTGAGGATGCTTTCATCTGCGATGACATGCAGTGACAGCCAACGCGGCAGAGAGAAAATCGTCTCGTCAAAAGCGATTTGTGTGCCGCCAATGTCCTTGTAGTAGTAGCCAGCAATGCCGGAAAAACTGTTCGCGTATTCGTCAAGAAATCCGGTGGTCGTGCCAGCACGAAAGTGCGAAACCATGCTTTGATAGAAGGTGATGATTGCCAGCGAATCCAGTTTAGGGCGCATCATCAGGTTGGAAAAGCTGTACAGGCTGCGCGCGTCGGCATCGTCGCGGTAGGTGTTCATCTCGACGCGCAAAGCGCCAATCCCGATATCGCGCGGGAGCGGATAGAAGGTCAGCACGTCACTGCCAAGCGTGAAGGGCATGGCGGCGATCATGTATCCTGCGAAAGCGAGATACATCACCAGCCAGAATTCTTCCGGTGTGTTTTCGGTCAAACCTGATGCAGCCGTCTCAGAAAATCCCCCCTTCGCTGTTGACGGCGATACAACCGCCAGCGAACTGACATCCGGGCGAATCTCGAAGTCAGGATAATCGAGCGCTGGGTAGATATTGGCACGCCACCAATCCCGCAAAGCCGCTGTATCGTTCGGATA
>JBBSNT010000257.1:0-6561 GCA_038260485.1 Aggregatilineales bacterium
CTGAACGGTAACACCGTTGGCTTGATGAACCGCGCGGGCATGAAGTGGGCAAAGACTCAAGTGCGTTACGCACTCGGTCAAGACCCCAGTGTCGCAGCCGGATTTATCAACGCGGCGCACGCTGCCGGTTTTAGAGCGCTGTTGAGCATCGTCGGCGACAAATCGCAGATGGGTGATTACAACAGCTACATCAGTTCGTATGCTTCGTTTGTCGGCGGCGTCGCTGCGCTTGGCGCGGATGCCATCGAAGTTTGGAACGAGTCGAACATCGACCGTGAATGGCCCGCCGCTACGATCAACGGCGCGACCTACACGCAGCTGCTCGCCGCTTCTTTCAACGCCATCAAGACGCGCAACGGCGGCACGATTGTGATCAGTGGTGCGCCTGCGCCGACGGGCTTCTTTGGCTCGGCGGGCTGCGGTTCCGGCGGCTGTAACGATGACGTTTACATGCAGCAAATGGCACAGGCAGGCGCGGCGAATTACCTCGACTGCGTGGGTTTGCACTACAACGAGGGTATCATCCCGCCGACGCAGACCAGCAATGATCCGCGTGGCAATTACCCGACCTACTTCTTCGGTTCGATGCTGGCGCGTGGTTATGCCCCATTCGG
Source organism: Aggregatilineales bacterium (assembly GCA_038260485.1). GTDB lineage: Bacteria > Chloroflexota > Anaerolineae > Aggregatilineales > Phototrophicaceae > Flexifilum. The sequence continues at coordinate 615 of JBBSNT010000257.1, forward strand.
GGGTAAGCCGGTTTGCTTCACGGAACTGGGCTACCTGAGCGGACAAGGCTACAGCCAAGCGATCCCTGCCAACTTTGGCTGGGCGGCGAATACGACGGTCGCGCAGCAGGCGGCGTGGCTGGCGAGTGCGGCTTCGAGCGCGGCGCAGAGTGGTCGTGTGCGGCTGATGTTCGTCTGGAACGTCGATTATCCGTACTTCACAGCCGATGACCCGGTCGGCGGCTATGCCATCTTCCGTCCTGATGGTTCGTGCCCGTCGTGCGACTCGCTCGGCGCGGTGATGAAGTAACCTGTCATTCAACAAATAAAAAAGCGGCGCAGAGTTTAGTCTGCGCCGCTTTTGATTCTCGCTGGCGTTAGCGCCACTTCCAGAGCCAGAAGTTCGAGTAGGTGCAGGTCGTCGAGTTCGGTTCGAAGTTGACGACCGCGATGCCGACTTCGCCACTTTGCGCGGGTGTCTCGAACGAGCCGACCAATTGACGGTCGATGTAGTAGTAGATGGTGTCGTCTGCGGCGATCAGCAGCACATTGTGTTGACCCGCGCTGAACGCTGTATTCACGCCGGATAAGCCGGGGCTGAAGGTGTCGCCATTGCGAACGGAAATGCCGTAAGACCCTGTTTGATCGACGTAGGCAAGGGTGTAATCGCTTTCGCCTGTGAAGCGCATCACGATGCCACAGCCCGCAGGTCCCTCTGATGTGGCGCTTGTGTCCACCGTCGTGCCAATGGCAAAATCGGTGTACTGCGTTCCGCGACCCAACATGACGCGGTTAATGCCGGGGCGGGCATACTGAACAGAACTCGTGTCGAGTGTGAGCGACATTTCGCCCGCCGCCGAAACGACGTGATTGCGCTTAAGCGCTTGTATGGTGACACGTCCATCACCGGATAAGATTTCCTCAGGGATCACGTCTTGACCGCCAAATTGTGCCGGTGTCGTCACCAAGAGGTTGTCGAAAACGGCATCACTCTGACCGACGGACGATGCCGACGTGCCGACCATCAAGCCGATTTGCCCCGCGTCGCTCAGTGTGCTATCGCTGGCGCTGCCGATATAGCCTGTGTCGTAAAAGAAATCGAAGCCGACGTTTTTGGCAAGCACGCCGATGGAGAAAGTCGTTTGACTGGGGATCACGTTCGGGTGCGGCGTCCAATCACGAATGACCTGTTCACTATCGCCATCGACCAGCGTGAAGCGCCAGTAGCCCTGACTGTTGATTGAGAGCAGATAGTAGCGATCCGCTTGACGGCGCAGCGCCATGCCAACAACCCAGCCCGCCGCGTTGTTCACGCTGACGACATCGACCTGAGCGTACAAATCAGCGGCGGACGCGGCTTGCTCGTCAATGGCGACTGCGCGCGCGCGGCTGCCCTCAATGCTGAGCGCAAGCTGATTATTGGACTGTGCGACCGTAACTTCAGGGGTCAGCGCTTGCCACGTGCTGTCGCTGAAGTCATCGCTGTACTCGGTCACGCTGTAACCGGGCAGCATGGTGATGACATAGTCGCCAAAGCTGCCATTGAAGCCCGATACCGTCAGGGTGTAGGTGTCCGTGCGCGGGATGGTGACGGCTTCGAGCAGCGGATTGAGATCGTCAGGATAGCTGACGTCATCGCTGCTGAGGACTTCGCGGCCGCTGCTGTCGGCGAGCGTCAACGCGGCGTCGAAATCAGGCGAAGCGGCTTCGACGGCGAAGGAAAGCACCGCACCGCTCTGCGCGGGAAACGTCCAACGCTGGACACCGTTCGGCGGCACGCTGCCGCTAACCGGCGTGGCGGGAGTCAAGGTTTGCTGCGCGAACGCGGGTACAGGCAGCACCAGACCGACGAGGATCAAGAGGATGAAGGTGATTTTCAGTTTGAGAGTTGCCATTCAGGGAATTGTGCTCGAATTCGATTAACGTAGGTGATGAAATCGTCGGAAGCCATCTCCGCGCCGTCGAGCCAGCGGTAATTCTCGGCATCACGCAGGCGGCGCTGCTCTCCAGCGAGCCGAAGGTCTTCACGGGCTTCAAGTTGGTTGGCATTCTTGCGGCTGCTGACTAACTTCTTGAATTGGTCGGCGAGTTCGTAGCTTTCGAGCTGCGCAGGTGACAGGAATGTGTAGACGGTGAGGTACTGTTTTTCGTATTCCAGCGCGCAGGCAAGCATCGACCAGCCCTTAGGGACGCGGGTTCGCTTGCTAATTTTGAATGACCACAGCAGCACCGAAACGGTGTCTTCTGAAGCCATCTCAGTTTGAAGGCTGCCTTTTTTGCTCAGCTTCACGGCATCGCGCGTGACTTCGACTTCACGCCCGCTGGGCCAGCGGCGCTTGAGGATGGATTCGATGGCGGCGGTGATGGCATAGGCGATGCCGAAGCCCACCAGCACGGCAAGCAGACTCAAGCCCTCGTTGGGGACGGTGACGTTGATGATGAAGAAGCCGATAATCCAGATGACAATAAAGCTTACGACAACGACGATACGGAGCGCGCCGTGCTCTTTATCGACCGGGAAGGTCAGCGAATTATCTAGGACTTGCGAACTCACATTCTTAATCCGATTCTGGATGAACACGACGGGCAAAAATGATCACGCGCGATTCATCGAGTGCATTTGAGTCGATCACTTCGAGACGTGTATTGGTCAGCGCCATTATGCCGAAACCTGCGCGTTGAAGCAAGGCAGCAACCACCTGAACCGGAAATCCGCGCAGCGTGCGCTGCGTATGCTGTCGCTGCCAATTGCCGTCATCGCGCTGGAAAATGGTGTAATTTTCGCTGGCGGCTTGACGTTCGTAATCAAACTGACGAGCGAGGAACACCGCGAAGTCTTCTGTCTCAGTGATGCGAGCGCCAGCGTTGTTTGCCGCTGCCAGCCCCGCAATGGTGTGTAGGTCGAAGATGAACATCTTATCGGGCGCGAGAATATCCGCCAGCAGTGCGAACAAGGCGTCGAGGTCGCGCAGGTTGCTCAGTTCGTTGAGGACGTCGAGCGCGAGCACGAGGTCAATGTCGTGCAAGTCGCTGAGGGCGCGAATATCCCCCTCGTAAAGCTGATAGGCAATGCCCACGCCCGTGATCAACTGATGCGCGAGCTTGAGCATCGAGGGCGAGAGGTCAATGCCGGTGGCGTTGTAGCCATGATTGGCGAGCCAGCGCATACTTCCGCCTGTGCCACAGCCGAGATCGACAATGCGCCGCCCCACCCAGTCATGCGACTGCGCGTAGTCGATCAACTGGGGTGTGAGTGTCTCGGCAAAAGTTGCCATGCCTAACTGTTCGTATAATGGTGCAATGATGGCGTAGTCGTCGCTCACGAGCGAAAATCTCCTCTACTGGCGCAGGAATAGCGGCGCATAAGTGTAAATGAGGTCGAGCGATGGACTGTAGATCACCACGCTGTGATACTGCTGAACGTCAAGGCTCGTGGGTAGGTCATAGTTCTGCTCGCCTGTATTCGTCTTGAGCAGTTCGATTTCAAGCGGATCGAGTTCGCCGACGGTCATGTCTGCGAACGTGGTCGGCTCCTGCGCGGCGGAGAAATATACGGTGAGGTCAGGTCCATCCGGCATATTGAAATCTTCGAAACGCATCAGCTTGAGATTATCCGACGTCTGATAGATATTCACCGCTCCCTGAGCGCGCCGGATCGCGTCAATGCGCTGAAATGTGCCGCTGCCAATCGTGACCGGCGAATTCATCTCTGGCATCGCTTTATCGTCGTCGGGGAGTGGGCTGCGTGGCGAGAGGGCGGCGGTGACCATTTTGACGGCTTTATCCTGATCCTGCGCGGCGATGGTCTGGTAGGCGCGCTGCTGCTCTTGCGGCAGACTCATAAAATCGTCTTGAAGATTGGCGGCAAGACCGGGAAAGGCTGCATTCTGAGCGACAACTTGGGACTGTGCGTAGGGCTGCCAGAGCGGATACGTGAAGGTTGCCACCACGAGCGCCGCGCCCAAGAGCATAAGTAAAATTCGCAGACGCATAACTCTCTACCCTATTCGGCTGTTGCGGCGATGAACTTGTGCCGGGTCACGGGTGCCGCGTGGGCATATAGTAACCCTGTCCCGGCGCGGTGACAATGTAGGTTGGGTAGCGAGGGCTTTCTTCGAGCTTTTGGCGGAGACGCGAGATATTGACGCGCAGGACGGAGTAATCGCCTTGATACTGCTCGCCCCAAACGGTACGCAGCAGTTCGTCGTGGGCGATCACCGTGCCCGCGTTGCGCATCAAAGTCACGAGAATTCCGTATTCGACAGGAGTTAGATGGAGCTTATGCCCGCGAATCGACGCCTGTCGGCGCGCCATGTCGAGTTCGAGGTGGCGTACACGCAGCTTTGTTTCGGCGGGCGGTGTCCATTCGACGACGCGGCGCAGCAGCGCGTGGACCCGCGCGAGCAGTTCGTCGGGAGAAAATGGCTTGACGACGTAATCGTCCGCGCCTTCATCGAGCGCAAGCACCTTACTGTAATCATGGGTTGCGCCACTGACGACGATCATCGGCAGCAGCGAACTCGCGCGCACTAAACGCAGCAGCTCCAGCCCATTCATGTCGGGCAGATTCATGTCGAGCAAAACGAGATCGGGCTGACCATTGGCGATCTCGCTCATCGCGATTTCGCCTGTATCAGCGACCACAGCGCTGTAACCAGAGGTTTCGAGAAGCGCTGTTACGAAGTCAGCAGTGTCGCTGTCGTCTTCGACAATCAGGATAAGACGACTTTGTTCGTTGCGCGTCAGCATGTTTGTTTCTCGACCAGACAAGATTACGGATTATAAACTCTAACCGAACCTACACTCATTAAAGCACGAAGTTCGGATTTTCCGCAAACCTTCATTATACTTCAATCGGGGAGTTTAGGCATCTCGTGAGGGAAAGGCACGAAAACGCCCGCACTATTTCACAGTGCGGGCGTTTTTGTGGGCGCAATAGGACTCGAACCTATAACATCATTCTTGTAAGGAATGCGCTCTGCCAATTGAGCTATGCACCCTATTGTAAAAAGATTCTACTTGAGCCACTCAGGTTTATCAATGCTGATATATTCTTGAATAGCCCCAAAAATGTGTTGAACGATCCGGACATTATGGATGGAAATTACACAAACACCATGACGGAGTTTTCGCCCCTGTTGCCGGCTGCTTTTAGGCTGCACGTTACTCGTGGTCTGCTGGAGGTTATTTTGCCGAAGTTGGAGTAATGTCAGCCAATAACTCTCAATCTCGCAAGCCGTCAATCCATTGTTCGTGTAACAGATGATCCGGACTCTAAACTTCTCATCAGGAACGCAGAGCGATTCACGCAAGAACCGCGTGAAAAATACGAGCATGTCCGGATCGGAATTCACAAGTTGTACTGATCCGCGTTCTTTCGCCCCTTCCGCCCAGTAGAGCATGCAACCCGCGAGGTGGAGCGGATCGCCTTCGCGGGCTTTGGCACGACCTTCGGCTTGATAGGCGAGTCGTCGCGCTAGTCCCTTCTGATAGTTGGCTTGGCTGCCTTTGATTTTGGCATCGTAGTGATGATATTTGTCGCGCAGTGCTGCTTTCTGGTCGTCGCTCAAGACGATTTCGCGCACCCACGTGCTCACTGAACTCTTGGCGACGCCAAGCTGTTTGGCGATGTCCTTGACCGACATACCTTCGGCGCGCAGTTGGCAGGCGCGTTCCTGTGCCTGTGGTTTCGTCATTTTGCTTGATTACAGCTTCGGCGGTGTGACGCCGACTTGTCCCTGATACTTGCCTTTGCGTTCGGCGTAGGAGATTTCGCATTCCTCGTCTGCTTCGAGGAACAGCACCTGCGCGATGCCTTCGTTGGCGTAAATCTTGGCCGGCAGGGGCGTGGTGGTGCTGATCTCCAAGGTGATCTTTCCCCGCCATTCCGGCTCGATCGGAGTGACGTTGACGATGATTCCGCACCGCGCATACGTCGACTTGCCCACGCAGATCGCCAGGTAGCCGC
>JBBSNT010000258.1:0-6530 GCA_038260485.1 Aggregatilineales bacterium
AACCTTAATCCGAAAACCTGTCGTCTCTCCAAATTGCATGGAGAGGGGGAGAAGAACGGGGTAACAGCGTCATTTTAAGGTCGGCGACCCGTAAAATTGACGGACGAGATGAAAAGCTTGAATCACCTTAATGTTTATTTCATCACATTCCGACTCAAATAGAGGAGTAGACGTGATGAATGAGCTTGAAACGCTCCGCGAGAAGATCAAAGACATCAAGATTGCGATGCTGACGACCGTCGATGAAGACGGGCGGCTGCGCAGCCGCCCGATGGGGACACAAGATGTTGAATTCGATGGCGATCTGTGGTTTTTCACCGCTGATCCGTCGGGGAAGTCCGAGGAAGTCCGCCATCATGAGCAGGTCAACCTGAGCTACGCCGACTTCGGCAGCATCCGTTACGTGTCGGTGTCGGGACGGGCGCAGATTGTGCATGATAAAGCACGGATGAAGGAATACTGGACGCCGATTTACAAGGCGTGGTTTCCGCAAGGGTTAGACACTCCCGACATTGCGCTGCTGCGCGTCACGGTCGAGAAAGCGGAATACTGGGATTTCTCGTCAGGCAAGCTGGTTCAACTGATCGGGTTCGTTAAAGCGATTGCAACGGGCGAGCGTGACGACGAAGTGATGAATGAAGCGGGCAAACACGAGAAAATCAATCTGCGCTAAAGCCGCTGTTCAACTCCATTAAAATTGCGTAAGAAATGGGGCGAGATGTCACTCGCCCCAACCCCGATGTAGCGCCTAGAACGACTCATGATTTGAGCGCGTAACCGTTTGAGTATGCCGATGCGGTCAACGATTGCTCCACGCTTTACCTACGCTCATGAAATGTGTCATGAGATTTGTTATACTATATTCGTATAGATTCCGAATTTTTAGGAGGTTCGCTATGTGGCGTAGAGCGCTCGTTGTGGCTTTTTTGCTGCTGATTTCGTCGGTCTTTGTTGCTGAGCCTGCGCTTGCACAAAATACGACTTGGTCGGCGCAGTATTATAATAATTCCTCTCTGAGCGGCAACCCAGCTTTTACCCGAAACGACGCGAATATCGCCTTCGATTGGGGCGTGAACTCGCCGGGTTCTGGGGTTGACAGCGATCATTTCTCGGTACGCTGGGCGACAGACGTCGCGCTAGCGCCCGGTACGTATCGGTTTTACGCGCTGGCAGACGACAACATCCGCGTGATTTTCAATTTTGGCTACAATCACGTGATTGATACGTTTTCGAGCGGGCAAGTCAACCAACTGACTACCGGCGACGTGACCGTGTCACAAGCGGGAACGTATCACATTCAGGTCGATTACCGTGAAGTGACCGATCAGGCGTTTGCTTATGTGTCGTATGCGAACCTCGCTACCAACCCGACTGGACCGAGTTTCTCCGCGCCTGTTCCGGTGACGAGCGTCCCCGTGACGCAGAACGCTTGGACGGCGCAGTATTACGGGAACAGCGGTCTGCTGGGTGACCCGATTGCGATTACGACTGAAAGCAGCCCTTCCCACAATTGGGGGACGGGATCGCCTATCGGTTCAGTTCCGGTCGATAACTTCTCTGCCCGCTGGACGAGCATGCAGTATCTCAGCGGCGGCACGTATTCGATCAATGCGCGTGCCGACGATGGGGTGCGCGTTTACGTCAACGGCGCGCTGGTGATCAACGAGTGGCACGGTGCGAGCGGTCAAACCTACAGCGTCAGCCTCTCGCTGCCGGCGGGGCAAAACTACTTCCAAGTCGAATACTATGAGAACACGGGGAACGCTTTCCTCGACTTCTCGATCAACCAGACGGCGGGTGGCGGCGGCGTAGTCGTGCCAACTAGCACGCCGCAGCCGAGCGGCGCACTGGCGACGGTGACGGCGTATCGCTTGAACGTGCGTAACGCCCCTGATCCGGTCAACGGGCAGATTATCACGCGCATCAACCGCTTGGAAACCTATCCGATTGTCGGACGCACGGCGGACAGCTATTGGTACCTGCTCAACATCGGTGGGGCGCAGGGTTGGGTCGCTGGCGGTTTCATCAACGTCGCCAACGGCTTCAATATTCCGGTGGTCACGTCGCAGGCAACCGATCAACCGACGACTAGCGCGACCGGCAACGTCGTGACGGCGACGCCTTACAACGTCGTCATCCGCAGTGGCCCGGGCACGCAGTACAACCGCTTGGGACTGCTGCCGGTCACCGGAACGGCTTCGGTGATTGGGCGCAACGTCTCAAATACGTGGTGGCAAATCGACTTTAACGGGATTGTTGGCTGGGTGAGTTCGCAGTACGCGGTCATCAGCTCAAGCTCAAACGTCAGCATTATTCCGGTAACGGGGTAAGACACCCTGATCCCCGTGCTTCTAGGCTTGCTCATGCAAGCACAGGAGGCACGGGGTGAAGTCAGCGGTTCTGGTCATGAGAAGTTGCTAAACTAAGTGTAAAATCTCTGTAAACTGAGGGACGCGCCTGCCGTGTCCCTTTTGCTGCTCACCCTGCCCCTAACAACGCTGAGCGCGTTATAATGCGTCCTTTGTGTGACAATGAGTCCATCGACAGATTCACACATGCATTAGCTCACCCAAGAGCCGTCACGGACAGAGGAGAGTACCGTCAATGATTGAAGTCGAAAATCTTGTCAAAAAGTACGGTGAGGTGACAGCCGTCAAAGGCATCACGTTCACCGCACCATCGAGTCAGGTCACGGGGTTCTTGGGACCCAACGGCGCGGGCAAAACCACGACGATGCGGATGCTGACCGGCTTTACCCCCCCTACATCTGGCAATGCGATTGTCGCCGGATACGACGTGTTCGACAACAGCCTCGAAGTTCGGCGGCGGGTCGGCTATCTGCCGGAGAACGTGCCGCTTTACCGCGACATGACCGCACGCGGCTACCTGATGTACGTCGCGGAGATTCGCGGCATCAAGCACCGCCGCCAGCGCGCCGACGACGTGCTGGATCGGGTTGGCTTGATCGACCGCGCCGAGAGCCGGATTCGCACACTCTCGAAAGGCATGAAGCAGCGCGTCGGCTTGGCAAGCGCGCTGGTGCACAATCCGCCTGTGCTGATCCTCGACGAGCCGACCATCGGGCTAGACCCGCTGCAAGTGCTTGAACTGCGCTCGCTGGTGTCCGAACTGGGGCGCGACCACACGGTTTTGTTCAGCACGCACATCCTTTCGGAAGCCGAACAGGTCTGCGACAAGGTCGTGATCATCAATCAGGGGCAGATCATGGCGCAGGGCGCGCCGCTCGACCTGCGAAACTCCTTGCAGGAAGGCGGACGCCTGATCGTGCGCGTTGACGCGCCCTCGCAAGCGGTGCTGGCGGCGATCCAGAATGTCCCCGGCGTGCGCCATGCCGAAATGAACGATGACGCGATTATCGCGACGCCGACCGATACGAGCACCGACCCGCGCGCAGAGATCGCGCGCACGATCGTTGACAAAGGCTGGAATTTGCTCGAACTGCGTCCGCTGGCGGTCAACCTCGAAGAAATCTTCCTCGAACTCACGCGCCATCAAGGGGTCGTTGCTGAAAACGTGAGCGAAGCCGCCCCCACCGAAGTAAAGGAGATCGTGTCGTGACCGACTTAACCAGCAACGCGCCGATCATCGAGAGACAGCCTGAACCTGTCGAGCAGGGCATGAGCCTGCCCTGGTTGGCAGTCTATAAGCGCGAATTAAACGTCTACTTCCGCTCGCCAATTGCTTACGGCGTCGCTTTTGCGATCCTGTTCTTTCTCGGCTTGCTGATCAATGGTTATATCGCGCAGGCGAACGGAACGTACCCTGCCGACTCGACCTACGCGCCCGGCTTGCTGACCTTTCTCAGCTTCCTGATCGCCCCGCTGCTGACGATGCGTCTGCTGGCGGAAGAATCACGCGAAGGGACGCTCGAAGTGCTGATGACAATGCCGATGAACGAGTCACAGTTCATCATCGGCAAGTTTCTAGCGGCGTGGACGTATTTCACCATTCTGCTGCTGCTGACACTGGTCTATCACTTGATCATGGTCGTGGTTGGCACGCCTGACCTCGGCGCAGCGTTCGGCGCGTACCTCGGTGCGTGGCTCTACGGCGGCGCGGTGCTGGCGGTGACGATGATCTGGTCAGCAGTGACTGAAGAACAAATCTTATCGGCGCTGCTCGGCGCGGCGACGGTGCTCGTCCTCTACCTGACCGACATTGCTGCTATCTGGATCGGCGGGCAAAATTCAACCAACGGGCTGGCAGATTTCGTGCGCGAACTCGGCTTGCAAGCGCATTACAACGCAACGATGGCGGTCGGCATCATTCGTGCCGAAGACATTCTCTATTTCCTTTTCATGATAATCGGCGCGCTTTTTATCACGACGCGCATTGTCGAAACGCGGCGCTGGAGGTCATAAGCAGATGTCACAACAATTCACACCCTCGAATGAACAAGAACCGCTGATTCCGCCGCGCTACCTGCTGATCCTAGCGGCGCTCGGTTTTCTCGCCGCGCTGGTGGTCGCCGCGACACAGCCGGAATTCGGCGTGATCGGCTACGGCGGGCTGGCGTTCGGCGTTTTGGCGCTGTTGATGTGGGTGCTGCTTGCGCCCGATCAAGCGCGCGGCGTGATCACCGGGCGCACGGCACGTTTCGGCGGCACGAGTTTGCTCGTCACCGTGCTGCTGCTGGTCGTGCTGGGCGGCATTTACGCGGTCGTCCGCAACGCCAACCTGCGGGTTGACCTGACCGAAGCCGACAACTATTCGCTGACGGCTGAATCGCAGCAGGCAATCGCCGCGCTTGCCGCCGAACCCGATACGCCGAACGTCAAAATCCTCGCCTTCTACGGGGGCGCTCAGGCGAACAGCCGCGATCAAGATACGCTGCTGTTCGAGGACTACAAACAGACCAGCAACGGCAAAGTCGATTACGAATTCATCGATCCGGATAAGCAGCCGCAGACGGTCAGCCAGTACGGCATTGCGCGGGCGGGGCAGATCGCGGTGGTCAAGCTCAACGACGACGGCACGCCCGACACGCAAAATGCCCAGATCGTCAGCACGTTCGGGCAGGGCGACATCACCAACGCCATTCTGAAGGTGTCGTCGTCGGGCGTCTTTAACGCCTACTTCCTGACCGTCAACGACGGTGCTGCCGACCAGATGACGGTGCTCAAGCAGAACTTGACCAATCGCTATGGCTGGAACGTGCAGGACGTGTCGCTGACGCAGTTGACCAGTCCCGAAGGCGCGTTCAACCTCGATGACCCGAACGTCACCGGGCAGGTGATGATTATCCCCGGCGGCAGCGCGCCACTGGCGGACGCCGAACTGCAAATCATCGAAGATTACGTCAATAAAGGCGGCGACCTGATCGTTTTCGCAGGGACGAACCTGAACGACGGTCAGACCTCGCTGGCAGCGGCGGACAACCTGAACAGCTACCTGATGCAGAACTTCGGGCTGGGCTTCCAGAACGACGTGGTGATCGACAAGACGCAGGCGTTCCAATCGCCGTTGATCCCGGTGGCGACCAACCTGTCGAATTCAGCCTTCATCACAAGCAACGGCATCCCAACGGGGCAAGCGGCGCTGGTGTTTGAAGTGCCGAACAGTATCGAAATCGCCGACAGCGCACCCGCTAATGTCACGGTGACGCCGCTGGCAAGCTCGACATCGGCATCCTACGCCAAGACCGACCTGCAAGCCGTGCTCGACAACAACATCGACAAAACAGATGCCGATGCCGAAGGGCCGTTCGTGCTGGCAGCGCAGGCGGTCAATGGGCAGACCGGCGCGCGCATCGTGTTGGTGGGCAGCACCTCGCTTGGAAACGATACCTACTCGACGTTCCAGAACATCGACAACTTGAGCGCCGCTTTCAACAGCTTCATCTGGGCGACCAATTTCAACGACTACTTCACCCAAATCACGGTACAGCAGCAGCAGCGCCCGCAGGATCAGCCGCTTTTCGCTGACCAGCAAACGCTGCAAAATGTCAACTTCATCAGCATCTTCGTGCTGCCGTTCGGCGTGCTGGCGATTGGTATTTTGGTGTGGTGGACTAACCGCGAACGTGCTCGTTAGCTTTTGCTAACGCCGTTCCCACAAAAGGAGAAAGCTTGTTATGCGCTGGAACCGAGGAACTGCTGTTTTAATCGCCGCACTCCTGATCGTGATTGTTGGCGTGCTCGTGATCAACAGTAATCAGGCGAGCGCGCCCGGCGAAACACCTACGCCCGCCGAGACGACCGGAGCGCTGCTGCCGATTGCGGACGCGGGGACGATCTCGCGCTATGAAGTGCGCGATAACACGACGGGCGATTTCGTCGCGCTGAACAAAGACAGCGGTGGCGCGTGGGATATTGACGCGACCAACGCGCTATCCGACCGTGACGCGGAACAATCGCTGATTGATACGACGACCGGACAGCTGGTCGCGCTGCAATACACGAACTCGTTTACCGATGATCAACTGGCGACCTTTGGACTCGATGCGCCTGCTTACACGGTGTTCGTCACGACCGACGATGGCAGCCTGTACGCGGTGTACGTCGGCGACA
>JBBSNT010000259.1:0-6510 GCA_038260485.1 Aggregatilineales bacterium
AGAGTTACGGTAGGCGTCACGCTCGCTGTCGCCGTCGCCGTAAGGGTTGCCGTCCGCGATGCGGTCGCAGTGAGCGACGACGTCGGCGTCGGCGTAGACGAACGCGTCAGGGTTGCCGTCGGCGTGCGCGAGGCGGTCGGTGTAGCCGACGACGTCGGCGTGCGCGAAGCAGTTGGTGTGTTCGTCCGCGTAAATGTCGCCGTAAACGTCGGTGTGTTCGTCCGCGTGTTCGTCGCCGTGGGCGTGCGCGAGGCGGTCGGTGTGCGCGAAGCGGTCGGCGTATTCGACGGTGTCGGCGTGTTCGTCCGCGTTGGTGTGTTCGTCCGCGTAAATGTCGCCGTGAACGTCGATGTCGATGTCGGCGTGAAGGTCGATGTCGACGTACGCGAAGCGGTCGGCGTATTCGACGGTGTCGGCGTATTCGACGGCGTCGGCGTGTTCGTCCGCGTGTTCGTCGACGTCGGCGTATTGGTAGAGGTTGCCGTGTTCGTCGACGTTGCCGTGTTGGTCGCCGTGAACGTCGATGTTGGCGTTGCCGAAGGCAGTGGTGTAGGTGCAAGCTGCGTCAAGCTGTAGCATGGCGAGTTGAATACGAAGACCGAGTTGGCGAACTCTGATGCAGATACGCCGGGGAAATCGCCCGGAAGCGTACCATTGGCGCCGCCCGCGAACAGGATATAGAAGGCGCTGGTTTCGTTAGGATTAAACGTCTTCGCCTGCTGCCACGTACCCTCAAGATTCGACAAGCCAGAGGATGCACTACCCCCGGTCGTCGGTGCGACCTTGTCTTGGTTCACATCGGCATACCACAAGCGCAAGCTATTGCTGACGGTATTCGGATAACTTCCGCCCGCCCAAACTTCAGAAAGCCTCATCGTCGATGGATTGTGAGGCGTCCAATTAATCTGGAAGCCGATCAGGTCAATCGGAGTCGTGCCCGAATTCGTGATGTCGAAGCGCGCGATGTCTCCAGTCATGAAGACCAGCGGTGCGATCTGAATAGGCGATGCCACGCAGTTCAGCGTCGGCGTTGCAGTTGGCGTAACCCCAGGCGCTAAGGTGTAGGTTGCCGTGGGTGTGCTCGCGTTAAGCTGCGTCGCACAGTCAGTCGTGGCGTTCAAATCGTCAAAGTAGAAGGTCGTTCCATTGAAATTCGAAAGCGGCATATTGCCCAATGGCGACGGAGCGTTGGCATAGGTGAGCGTCCAAACGCTTGTGCCGGGCGGAAGTGTCAAGCTTCCAGCAACACCACCGAACGGATACTCAGGTGAATGTCCCGGTGCCGGCGTACCACTACCGACCGTTACTTCGCTGCCGACGTCCGTATACGGAGAGTCGTCTGGACCAGACCAAATTTGCTGCGAGTTGAGAGTCATCAGCGTGGAAACCATGCTGTTATAACCGGCTGGTTTCTGCCAATCGACGAGCACCCGCTGCAAAACCGTCGAGTATGACAGGCTGTTTGTGATCGTTACCCGAATTTGATCGATACCGAAAGTGATACCACTGGCAGTAATGTTGCTGCACTGGAAAACTTGTGTCGCCGTGCTGGTTGATGTACTCGTGACCGAAGCGGTCGGGCTAGCGGTCGCAGTTGCCGTCGGCGTATCCGTTCCTGATCTCGTCGGTGAAGGCGTATCGCTCGGGAACACCGTCGGCGGGCTTGGCAGATCATATTTTGATGGCACAGCGCGCGGGCTACGGAATGCTTCGTTGACCGCCACACGGCGCGCTTGCAGTGGCAGATACGATGCCAAACCGAGCGGCGTAATCAACGGATGGTTAAAGGTCACAACAATGTAGACCGTGTCGCCGGGACCACCTGCATCGAGCCACGGACGATCCGCATTGTAAGTCCAGCCGCTCATATCGAAAACGCTGCCCGAAAGAGGCTGTTCTTGAAGCAAACAAGCTGGCGCACGCGGATCTTCGCTCGTGGACAGAACGGGTGGGAATTCAAAACGATTGGCGACCTGACCCGTATTGTCAACGTTTCGATAGCCATCCGGGTCATTTTCAGTTTGCAGCTTGATGCGCGAGCTACACATCATGACGTCGAACCAACCGCGTTCGTCTGAATGACGGAGCTGCCACCAGTCGCTAACGCCCGGCAGCGGTCGATCCCAAACTTGATACCAAGGAACGGTTGCTGGATCAGGGTAATGCGTACCACCGGGCAGGGTCCAAGTTACCGGGTTCGCCGTGAAATCATAGGTGAACGGCGTCCCGACCTCTGGCATGGGCAGCACTTGATCGCCTAGCCCAAGCCCTGCAGCGCCACGTCGCGCCTCATCCCAAATCGAAAGAATACGCGCAAGGTCTTTCCGGCGCGCTTGATCTTCCGAATCGGTCGGATCGCAGTCGTCGCCGCCATAGTAGGTTGCGTAAATCGCCTCTGGACCATCTTGGTACGCCTGAATCGGATCGAGGGTCGTGAAGTCAGGGATGTCAGCGGCGGGGTAGGTTACGAGCACACCGCGCTGAGCAAGATTACGCGCCTGTCTTTGATCATTCGCTGCTTCGATACCGCCGTCACCGGTCGGATTATCGACAAGTTCCTCATTCTTCATACAAGGAACTATCGAATTCAAATCCCCAAACCATGTCGTGTCGGTTGGGTCGTAGGTATTTAAATCGAGCAGATAGTTCCCTGTGTCGTAGATACCTGTCGAAGTATAGCGGGCGGCTGCACGTGCCGAGTTTTGCAGCGTAACCCACGCCTGAAAAATGCGTCCGAATTCGATAATGCCGAAAAGCAGGAGCAAGAGGATAGGCAACGTGATGGCAAATTCCGCCAGCGTTTGCCCGGTTCTCCGTCTATTATGCAACGCTTCGCGTTCTTCCATATACCCCCCCACTACTGCGACAACCGCGTAAACATGCGCGACGCAATTTCATTGAAGACTTGCTCGAGTTCCTTGCCTGTAGGCGCTACAAAGTAGTTCCCGCAGCTTTGACGCGGTGGTTTAGGATCGTAGAATTGACCGTTCCCGTTCACAGCCCCGGTATAGGCAGCTTCACACGCGCCGCGTTGTCCCCACTCTGGGGCGCTCGAAGTGAGGTCAATCTCATTCTGGATGCGGGAACCCATATCGCTCTGCCAATAGTCGTTGTCGATTTGGAAGTTATCCCCAACATCTGAGATATAACGCAGCAGTTCCTCGCCCAGATAGTCAGAATTACGGGTACGCTGTAGAAGCGATGTATCGCCAGCCGGTATTGCGTCACCCGCCGATGGAATACCACGAATGCAGCGATAGGTTGCAGCGTCTGTACCTGAACCGCAGCTTACGGTCGTGTTGATGTCGTAATTCAAGCCAAAGCCAATCGTGAAGATCGTCGGTAAGAGCTGATCACCGATACGTCCGCTTGTCCCGCCACTCGCCGCACCGGGCAGTTCAGAAATGCCGACCCAATCTGCCCAATCACGGGCGTAGTCATCGACATTATAGTAATTGATGCAGTTCCAACTCTCAGGATCACCCGCGTTGAAATCGTTCAATGCAGCGTCAGGCATTTCGGCAATAGTGCCGCAGTAATGACGATATTCAGGGTGAAGATCGCTGCACAGCGGGAAATTGTACGATCTCGATATTTCCGTTGGACCGGGGTCTCGAACAGTGTCACTAAGATTGTCTGTCCCATACGGGCAAAGACCATAAGCACCGTAACCCGCACCACCATTCGCTGCCGTAATCGGTCCGCCAATTCCGTCAACCGGCGCATAAACGCTGCTCGGCACACCCGGGTCAGACGAAGCCGTGGCTGATTGATTGTAAACGTTCGGCTCGGTGATGGTTGTATCCGTGCCGATGCGCGAAATTGGATTACTCGCGCCTGCCGCTCCATCGCTCAACAACACCATAATCCAGACCGCGCCCTCGCGTCGTCCCTCGTTATAGAGCGTCCGGCTGCCCATTTGGAGTGCGCCACCCATATTCGTGCCTCCGCAGGAAGCATCAAACTCATAACTTTGCTTCGCGGGATCAGAACCGGAATACCAAGTCGGCACTGTCACGACATCTTCTAGTATCGGGTCATAATAATTACGCGGCGTGCCGTCAAGGTAATACATCGCTTTGGGACCAACGTAGGGAGGTGGCAAAGCCGCTTTATCGAACGGGCAGGCGAATGGAACCGGGCTTAAGACAATATCGCCAATCGTGGCGTTGGGGTCAGTCAAGAATTCTTGGTAAGTTCGTGGCGTTGTATAATGCCCTACGCCATCGACCAAGTGATCCCAAAGACCGTCGTTGTTATTATCTCGATAGGTCGTGGGTTCAGCGCGTACCCCGACAATAGAACGCAGCGTTTCGACCGCGCCCTTACGAATAAGCGTCGTTCCGCTGCTGTCATACAAGTCGCGCTCGGTTTCGATCATCGTCGCCTGTGGACCCGCACCGTCAGGATCGACCGGATTGGCAGTTCGGTCAAAGGTGACGAAGGCGACACGATCCCCACGCAGGAAGTCGAGCCGTCCGAGGAATGCTTCTGCCGCATCACGCGCCGCGCCGAAGGGCTGACAGACCAAATCACTGAAATCCCAGTTGCCATTGGAATCAACGACGCCATTCGGATCATTGCAGCAGCCATAATAGTTGTACAGAGGTACAAAACCGCTGAATTGAGGGTTCCCTGAGTCGGTGTACAAATGGTCAACGTAACTCGGACCGAAGTAACCGGAATATTCATTCAGCAACCAGCCTGAGACGGGGGACTGACCCTCATTTACGGCTGATGGGATGTAGGCGCGCACCTGACAAAATTCACGCGGTTGTTCCCTGCCCGTAGGCGACACAGGTAATGCCGTGTTGTATGTTTGCCACCCGCCGCTGCCATCCGGCTCAAAGGGCCACAGTTTATCGTTGAGGATCGGATCAATCGTGCCCGCCGCACTTGATCGCAGAGGATCAATGCGACCATTCAAATCATGCTCGGTGCTGCTGTTGATTAAGTCAAAAGCAGAATAATCCTGCCAGTCAATAAAAGGCGGCATATAGCGCACGCCTTGCTTTTCGACTGTGTAATCGTCGGGGTTACTGGTAGTGAGATTTGGCTGATGGATATTGTCCCAATCATCGTAATTTGTCTCATTGAGCATCGATTCCGAGACGTCGAAGATCAGCACGACGTCGATCACAGCGGTCTGCGAAACCGCCGACTCGGTCAGCGTAACCGTCGGATAGCCGAGCAGTCGCAAAAAGATCGTCGGCGCGTCAATCTGCGCGGTGACACGTACCAGTTTCAATTCGTCGTCGGTACAAAGCTCTCGATAGCGCGCAATCACGTCAGGATCAGCGAGAGGGTTTATTTCGCTGTGCGATGACCCACCGGGATTAAGCGGGTCGTCAGGCACAGTAATGTAAAGCGGCTGCGCACTGACGTCAGTAGGATCCTTATCATAGGCATTACCGCTGGCGTCACGCGGAACCTGCTGAGCGCGGCACGTTTCGACCACGACATTGGTGGGGTCTAAGCCATAGACCTCGATGAACTGTCGCGCAGCGAGATTCAGATTCGCGACACTGGTCGCTTCGCCATCCGCAACGCCATCGTCTGGCGTCTCGTCCACTACGCGGCGCATTTGCCCAGCGGCAGCAATTGCCGCTGCGTCGATAGCACGACGCATGGTACTGTAGCGGATGAACAAGACAGAAACGTCGGTCACAATGCCGACAAATCCCAACAGGGCGATAAAACCAATCGCCAAGATCAGGATCGACTGTCCCGTCTGCCCACGCTTACGTAAATGTTTGAAGAACGATTTCATACTCTACCCATTAAATGTCGCTCACACGCATAGAGCGAAACTTACGAGAAAATAATGTAAGGCTGTACCGATGCAAGCGGGAATGCTGCCCATATGTTGATCACCATCTTGCCTTCATCGTTGCCAACTGCCGTGAAGACTGGCGAGAGAACCGGAATTTTCAGGAGCATCTCGTGTTCCCAGTACATTTCGACAAGGATCAATCCTTGGCTTGGCATATACGATTTACGCGTGGTGGTATCTAACTGGAAATCCTGAAGATTCATCAGGTTTTCGACTCGTGTCAGTGTCCATTCGGAACCAACACAGTTCGTGTCAGGAATCTTGTGATTACCGAGCAAGGAAAAGCCGACCTGCTTCTCGGCGGTCGCGGCATCCGCCCCAATTGGATCGTAGCCCTCTATTTCAGTAAACGTACCTGTACCCTCAGGCGGCGCAATGTCGCGGTAGCCATTGTGATTGATGTCAAATGGATCGCGTCCGCGATCCACTGCCCGCGACCCAACGACCATACCGCCACCACCGCTGTCATAAACGTCGCACTCGTTAGCATTGGTCGGATAGCGTCCAGCAACGACCACCTGCGGATCATCATTGTTGAAGGGACGATAAGGGTAAGGCGCAAGCCATTGTTTATCAGGATCGCCCGCATTCGTATCAAGCGCGGGATAGACCATTTGCAGGGCATAGCCCGTCACAATGATGTCGTCGATACCATTCGATGGATTCAGCGATAGCGG
>JBBSNT010000260.1:0-6483 GCA_038260485.1 Aggregatilineales bacterium
CAGAGACTTTCCAGCCTGTGCGCCCAAAATCACGATATTCCATATGATAACTACTCCTTGATACCGTTTGCATAGATGAAATAATGCTCAGTTGTACGCACATCGGCGCTAATTCCCGCTTTGGCGAGAAGATGGCGCAGGTTGTCGGATTCGTAGAATACCTTGATGACCTTGAATTCGCGCCCATCGTTGAGCTTGCGCGTGCGGATAATGTCCTCGTCTGCGCGTAATGGATTGTCGGTTGCCGTCGAGCTAGGTTCTTGGCGCGAATCGATCAGGAAGATATTCCCGCCGGGTCTGACGGCGGCGCTTGCTGCTGCCAGAAAGCCGTCGAGTCGTTCCGCCGGAACGTGTGAAAGCCAGAAGGAAAAGAAAACAAGATCGTATTGGCGATCTGGCTGCCACGCGAATAAATCTGCCTGCTGGTAATCGATGTTCGCGGCGGAGACTTTGGCGCGGTTGATCGCCAACATTTCATCTGAGGCGTCGAGCGCCGTGACCTGCGTCGCCATCCGGCTGAGTTCCTGCGTCCAGATACCCGTTCCGCACGCGAGTTCGAGCGCCGACTCAATGTGACCGAGCGCATCGACTGCGCGCTTGACTATCGTTACTTCGTCAAACCACTGCTGGTTGAGCGCCGCGCCCCGGTCATAGCGGTTCTGACGATAGAACCACTCGTCGTACTCATCCGCACGCGCCCGATAGTAGCCGATCTGCTGCTGTAAGATGTCAGTGTACATCAAGACTTATCCTCAGTCAGTGCAAATTTTGCAGAGAGGATAACATCAATTGCAATTTGCGGGCAGTTTTTAGCGTGTGCTGGCGCGTTTGGTAGAGGCGACACGCTGCCGCCTCTACGGGGATTACGAAGGACTAATCTTTACTCATGGGGTCAAAGGCGTCGCGCAGACCGTCGCCGATCACGTACAGGCAAAGCACGGTGATGAAGATGAGCAGACCGGGCGCGATTACGAGGAACGCGCCTTTCGTGAAGTAGCTCTGCGCGCCGGTGAGCATGTTGCCCCAGCTCGGCGTCGGTGGTTTGATGCCGAGTCCGAGGAAGCTGAGCGCCGCTTCGACGAGGATCAGGCTGCCGATGTCGATTGCCAACGTGATCACAATGATTGAGACCAAGTTTGGCAGAATATGAATGAACATGATTCGCAGCGGTGACGCGCCCGAGGCACGCGCGCTCAGGATGTATTCGCGCTCGCGGATTGACAGCGTCTCACCACGCACGAGGCGGGTGGTCGTCGTCCAGCCGAGTAAACCGAGCACAATAATCAGCGTTTGTGGCGAAGGTTGCAGTACCGCCGCGACAATCAATAACAAAAACAGCGAAGGTATCGAGTTTAAGGTGGCGATGACCCATGTGATGAAGTCGTCGATGATGCCGCCGTAGTAGCCCGTGATGACGCCGAGGCTGACGCCAATCGTCAACGCGAGCGTCGCGGCGATGAAACCCACGCTCAGGGACACCTGTCCGGCATAAAGCAGCCGCGCAAGGTGATCGCGACCGAGATCGTCCGTGCCAAGAACGTGACCGGGCGCACCGGGCGGAAGGAACGTATTGCGCGGGTCGGTACGGGTTGAAGTGACGCCGAGCGCATTGGTGATCGCTGGTGCCAAAACCGCAAGGAGAGTCATGATGACGACCACAGTGATAGCGACGAGGGTCAGTCTATCCCGTCGCAATCGTCGCATCGCCAAGCGGGTGAGTGACTGACCGACCTCGACTTCTTCACTTTTTACATTGAGTTTTGCTACTGTAGTTGCCATGGTCAGCCTCGCTTAGTCAAACCGAATGCGCGGGTCGATGACCGCGTAGAGGACGTCGGAAAGGATGTAACCGAAAATCGTAGCGACCGAGCCAATAATGACCACCGTCATAACCACCGGATAATCTTGTGAAACCACTGCTTGAACGGCGAATCGCCCCAAACCGGGCCACGAAAAAATAGTTTCGGTAATGACCGCTCCGCTCAACAAGCCAGTGATGGCGGGTCCGAGGAAGGTCGCCAACGGGATCATAGCGTTGCGCGCGCCATGCTTAAACCAAACTGCACGACCTGACAAACCCTTTGCCTCGGCGGTGCGCATGTAATCCTGACCCATGACGTCGAGCATGGATGCGCGCATGTAGCGGGAATAGACTGCTATTGCACCCGTCGATAACACGAAGGTTGGTAAAATTAAATACTCTATTCGTCCCCATATCGGTGGACAGCCGCCGATAGAAAGTGCCGAACAGCGACTCCCCATGGGTAAGAGATGTAACGATGATCCAAAGATCAAAATTAGAATTAAACCGAGCCAGAAGACCGGAATCGCGTTAAAGACCACCGCAAGTACGCGAGTCACGTTGTCGAACCAGCCGCTTTTTCGCACAGCGGCGAGGATGCCAATCGGTACGCCGACGGCAAGACCGAGCAGCAGCGATGTTATGCCGAGTTCGAGAGTTGCCATGACCCGTTCGCCGATCATCGAGGCGACAGGGCGTTTGTAGAAGAAGGAGCGCCCAAAGTCGCCCCGGAGTATGCCTTTGTTGTCACCCACGGGCAGCGGTTCGCCCGAAGAGTCGTTAATTGGTAGCAAAAAGCTTTGATCGGCGACGCCATCGCCATTAGAGTCCCAGCGCATCCAGTCATCACCAGCCAGCCAACGCAAGTACTGGATTGGCAGTGGGTCGTTGACGCCCAGCTGGGCGGCTAAGCGTTCCTTTTGATACTGAGGGATGTTCGGTCCGAAAGTTAGCGCCGCGACGGGACCGCCGGGGGCTGCGGACATCAATAAGTATGAAAGAATAGTAATGCCAAAGAATGTCGGTATTGCCTGTATCAGGCGTCGTATGGTGTATTTAATCATCGTGACTTCCCCGCACAATACCCTCGCCCGTTGGCGAGAGGCGGAAGCGGGCTTTGGCAGTTCGAGCCATGCCGCGCTGTAAAACCAGATACCGATAAATTGCTCCGGCGCGGCATTCGCGCTAGAGGCAGGTCGATGGGTCGCATTATGGATCGCCCCCTCGACCTAAAGCGGGTACGGAGGGGGCGAACGATGTGCTGTAGGGGGCTGAAATAAATGCCCCCCAAGTGTTAAAGATATAAGAAACGCTTACGGGGTAGAAACCGTCCACGCATCTACGTTCCACAGCAGATTCGACGGATACGGATCGAAGCCGTTGACGGTGGCACTCGCAGCGTACATACCGTTCTGAGCGAACAGCCACAGATAAGGCAGATCTTCCTGCATGATCTGCTGCATCTGTCCGTAGAGCGGCGCGCGGTCTGCAGGATCGCAGCCAGCGACGGTCTTCGCCTGATCGTTCAACTGATTGAACTCAGGATTGTTGTAGGAGGTGAAATTGCTACCGCTGCCGATCACGTCGCTACCGGGCGTGAACAACTGCGTCGCATCCGGATCATCGGGGTAGCCGTTGCGCCATCCGAGGATGATCGCGTCGAACGTCTGGCTGTCCATGATGTCCAGCAGAGTGTTGAAGTCGATGGTTTGGAAGTCAACCTGAATACCAACCTGTGACAGTTCGTCTTGAATCAGCGTACCGATGGCTTCACGACGGGTGTTGCCTTCGTTCGTGTAGAGCGTGAACTGCATTGGCGTGCCGTCTTCAGCGTACATCGCGCCGTGTGCTTCGCGCACGCCGTCGCCGTCTTCGTCAGTCCAACCTGCATCCGTCAGCATTTGTTCGGCAGCAGCAGCGTCGAACGGAATCGGGGCGAGGTCGTTGTCATAAGCCCACGAAGCAGGGATCAGGAATGAGCTCATGCGCGTGCCTTCATTGAAGACCGCAGCCTGAATGATCGATTCCACGTCAACTGCACGGGCAATTGCTTGACGAACTGCAACGTCACCGAAAATCGGGTGGTGACCCTGATCGATAGGGTCGCCGTTTTCGTCGAATGCGTTCTGCGGATCGTTGGGGTCGGCGAGGTTGAACGCCATGTAGTCCCACGAGTTGCCGGGGTAGCTGTAGACCTGCGCGTCGGTGTTGCGAATGTCTTCGCGCCGGGCGACCGCCGGATTGTCGAGGATGTTCAGCTCACCGGCAAGGAACTGCTCGATGATAACTGTTTGATCCGGCACATTCTTGTAGATGTAGCCAGCAGGCTTGACGACACCGTCGGTTGCATCGGTATAGCTGGGGCTGCCGACGAGGCTGGTCTGCTCACCGGGGCGCAGTTCACTGAACATGAACGGCCCACTGCTAACAGTTGGGTTGAGGTTATAGTCTGCGTCCATGAGGTCATTGACGTCTTCAGGGAGCGCCTGCACCGGCACGGGGACGAGGGCACCAGCATAGCTGAGCGCCGTGCATTCCGCGTTAGCGAAGGTCACGACTACGGTGTAATCATCCGGGGCTTCAACGGAGAGGATACCGCTTTCACCGGAGGGGTCGATAACGTAGGCAGCGGGGACGTCAATCGTTCCAGCCGCACCAGCCTTAATGGCTTCCCATGAGTACATGACATCAGCGGAGGTGATCGGCTCGCCGTCAGTCCACTTCAGGTCGTCACGGAGATGGAACGTATAGGTTGTACCGTCATCCGAAACATCCCAGCTTTGGGCAAGTGCACCCAGTTGATCCGGGGCAATGACCGCTTCAGCAGCATCGACACCGAGCAGACCAATGTTGGTCAGCCCGACAACGCGCTGGCTGGCGGTATCGCTAGAGAGAATTGGGTTCATGGTAGCGACGTCGCCACCGAGATTACCCTCGATAATAATGCCACCCTGACAGCAATCGTCTTGGGCAGCGGCAGGAATTACGGCAAGGGCTGCGAGCATGCCTGCCGAAACTCCGAGTGTCAACAGCTTGACAACTCTATTCATGCGTACTTCACTCCTATTTCACTTAAAAAAAGAACCAATAGATGCGAGAACCGACTGTACTCGCGTACTCGTCCACTATTATTACTCAACGCTAGGACAGAAGGTTCAACAGTGGCGGAGATTTGCCACGATGAATATTCTAACCATGATTCGGGAGAATTTCTAGCGTTATTCAGATAAGTCATAAATTTCGTGTATTTTGTTCAATTGCGAGTCTCATTTATAGGTTGGTTTAGCAGCAATAGCTTTGCGTTGGGAATTCTGGAAGGATTTTGATGGTATCAAGCGTAGTTTCTTGCGATTAGGTATGGGGCTAAAAATGCAAAAAGCTCGCTGTTAAAGCGAGCTTTTTTTGCTGTTTTTCTGTCGGGGCAGCGGGATTTGAACCCACGACCTCTTGCACCCCATGCAAGCGCGCTACCAGTCTGCGCCATGCCCCGTTTGAGCTACTGGCAAAAGTATACTCGAACGCGATTACCCTTGCAAGCCTCGCGTTTGCCGAACGGTTTATCAGATCGCCAAGTGTAGTAGGGGCGGAGACCGGGTGTCGCCTCAACCCCTAACAGCGAAGGACTGCTTAGAACAAACCCCAGTCGTCCGCCGCGCCATCTTCCATCATGGTGGGATCCCACATTTCCATGCCCATCTCAATCGTGGTTGGCGCGCCCGTATATTCCTGCGCCGTGCGCCGAATTTGTTCGAGCAATTGAGGGGCATAGGGGCAAAATGGCGTCGTCATGATGACGTTCAGATGGCAATGTTCATCCGTAATTTCTGCCTTGCGCAGTAAGCCGAGTTCGATCACGTTCATGCCGATTTCGGGATCAACGACTGCTCGCAGCGCGTCACGCAGACCTTCTTCTGTTATTTCCCGTGCTTGGTCGCTCATCTTTACCTGCTTTTTCTGCCTGAAACCGAGCTTATCAGCCGGAATCGTAGCACAGCGCGATTTCTAAGTCAATTTTTATAATGTTCATCATAAAAATGTTGACTTTGACCGAGCCGACTGCTATACTCGACCTATACTTTGCACCTATAGGTACGAAGTAAATTTAACAACGATCAACTTTACGAGAGGTTACCGCCGGAATGGTTGCTGCACTTGAAATACGTAATTTACACGCTTCGGTTGAAGATAAGCCGATCCTGCGTGGTGTTGATTTAACGATAAAGCAGGGTGAAGTTCATGCTTTGATGGGACCGAATGGGTCTGGCAAAAGCACGCTTGCGAATGTGCTGCTTGGCAACCCAGAATACACAGTCACAGAAGGGCAGATTATATTCGACGGCAAAGATATATTGGAAATGGAACCTGACGAGCGTAATCGCGCAGGTCTGTTCCTCGCTTTCCAGTATCCCGTGTCTATTCCCGGCGTGACGCTGGCGAATTTCCTGCGCTTGGCGATTAACGCCCGTATGAAAGCGGAAGACCCCGATAGTAAAGGTATTTCTGTCAGCGATTTTCGCCGCTTGATGCGCGAAAAGATGGACTACCTACAAATGGATCACAGCTTCGCCGGGCGTTACCTTAATGAAGGTTTCAGCGGTGGCGAAAAGAAGCGTGCCGTAGTGCTGCAAATGGCGGTACTGAACCCGAAGATTACTATTCTCGACGAAACCGACTCCGGTCGA
>JBBSNT010000261.1:0-6448 GCA_038260485.1 Aggregatilineales bacterium
CGCTTGTCGAAATCGTGGGCGACGCACTTGGTCAGGTCGAACTCGAACGGCACATCGCGCAGAATCGTCGCCAGCCTGTAGCTGAGGAACGCCGAGTCGCGCCCCTCAATCAGCTTGGTTTGGGTCGCGCCCTTGATCTCATCGATGTGCGCATAGATGTTTTCAAGTGTGACATATTCCTGAAGCAGCTTCGTCGCCCCCTTGCGCCCAATCCCACGCACGCCAGGAATATTGTCGGACGTATCGCCTTCCAACGCCTTGAGGTCAATCAACTGCGGCGGGTCGAGTTCATACTTCTCGCGGAATTTCGCCACGTCGTAAATTTCGTCAGGCGCTCCCTGCTTGGGAATGATCATGCGTACCGTCGTTTGATCGGTCAGCAGTTGCAGCAGGTCACGGTCGCCCGTGATGATGCGCACATCCACGTTTTCGGCTTCCGCCATCCGCGCGACCGTTCCCATCAGGTCGTCAGCTTCGTAACCTTCCATCGACAAGATCGGAATATTGAAGGTTTCGACCATCTGCCGGATGCGCACGATCTGCGTCGAGAGTTCTTCGGGCATCTTCTCGCGCGTGCCTTTGTAGTCAGCGTAGAGCACATCGCGCCCGCTCAAGCCTTCATCGAAGGCGACCGCGAGGTAATAGGGTTTGTCTTTTTCGAGGATGTCCATCAACGTGCGCGTGAAGCCGAACACCGCGCTGGTGATCTCGCCGCTGGCAGTGATAAAGGGTCGGCTCATCATGGCGAAGTGGTGGCGGTAGGCGAGTCCATGCCCATCGAGAAGATAAATTACGGGGCGAAGTGCCATCGGTTTTTCTCCGGCAGGTTGCGAACATCTGAGCGGATTATAGCACAACAAGGACGTGTTTAGCTCATCCGCTCGAAGTTGATGAACTCCTGAATTTCCTCGACGTCGAGTTCGCGCCCCGGCGTGACGACCAGATAGCTATCTGCCCACAACCCATCAGCGGGATAAGTGGCGTTCTGCGCGTGGACGATCTCGGCGGAGCGGCGCTTGAGGTCGCGCACGAGTTGATAAGCGGGGTCTTCGCCGGGGACTTCCGCCAACAGATAAACGTGATCCTCACGCACTTGCAGCGCGTGGATGCGCCACTGCTGTTCGTGAAGCTGCACCGTTAATCCGGCGATAATCGCCTGCGACGCCGATTGATCAAGAGAAGCGTTCGGGTCGCTCAGCAGCCAGACGCAGGCATAAGGCGCACGCACGGCATCCTCCGGCTCAGCGGCGGGCAGTGGCGGCGCGACGTACGGCAGCGTTCCCGACACTTCCGAGGCTTCAGGCACGCTCAGCAGCGCATTGATCAAGCGCTGCCCCTGCCGCCGAATGTCACGCAGCGGAGTCGTTCCGGCGAATATCAGCGAGAGCGTCAGGTCGTCCTCGGTGCGGCGCGAATAGAGCATGTAATCCGTGCCACTGCCCTGCGCGGTGACAAAGCGAATCCGTCCGCCGCCGGGTTGGGCGTCCCAATCGTCCGCGATCACTTCGCGCAGTTCTTCGATTTCTTCTTCCGGCATTTGCCCTGAATATGCGACGATCTGTTGATTGCGCGTTAGCAGCACGGCTTCGGCGGTCGTCTCCAGTGAAGCATCGGTCAGGCTCAAGGCAAGTTGCGCGATATACGGGTCTTGTTCCGGCTGCGGTGCTTCCTCAACGGACACTTCCGTATAGAGCGCGCCGGAAGGCGACGTCATACCCATTTCTTCATCGACAACTTCGAACGCTGCCATCAGTTCAAACTGCGTGTTGAAGTCCTTCGACTCCAAATCGTACCAGCCCGATTCAGCGTCCGGCGCTTCCGCGGCGAATTCGGGTTCAGCCCATGAGTCCCATACCTCTGCGTCTGATTCGAGCTGCGCTTCCGCCTCGTCCCATTCTGGCTCTAGCTGAACGTCCTGATGAACAACGGTTGCGTCTGCGGGGATTGCTTCAGGTAGCGTCTCCGGCGGCGGATAGAGCACCGTATCGCCGCGTGAGCGGGGTTGCTGTTCCAGCCATTCCGTTTCGAGATTTTCGGGATGTGCCTCAATCTGCTGCCCACGCGCGGGCTGAGTCGTCTGGTCGGGATAGATGTCTTCTGACGGATTCTCGACCGGCGTCGGCTCATAGGGGATGGCTTCGGGCAAATCGGGAGGGAGCGCTCGACGTAGGAATTCCGGCTCGCTGATAATATACGGGTCTTCAGGGCGTTTCGATTCACGCAGCCAAGACGGCAGCGGCAGCACCTTCGGGCGATGTGCCGGAAGCTGTCGATCAATGTTCGCCAGCAGTTCTTCGAGCGAAAATTCACCCGTCATCGACTGTTCGAGCGTGCGCTGGAGAATCACTTTAGCGGGGGTAGGCTCGTCGTCGCCAAAATCGAACTGGCTCAACTGTCGCAGCGGTGGTTTGGGCTTGGGACGCTCATCAATCTCGAAGTCTGCATGAGTTGGCGGCGCTACGGGCTGCTGCTCGCTCTCCTCGACCACATCCTCGCCACGCAGGATCGATAAGACGTTGTGGAAACTCTTTTCGTGAACGCCCGTAATCAAGTCGCTGATCGTGCCTGCTTCTTCGAACGCTGGCAGCGGCGGTTCTTCCTGCGCCAAGCGCTCGAAGGTGCGGCTCGGCTCAGAGTCGTCGTCCGCTTGATCCTGCTGATGGTGTTCAATTTCATCAATCAGTGAATCCATGCCGCCCGACAGCATGAAGTCTACAAACTGCGGGCGTGACGGCAGCGGGCGATGCGGTGTCTCCGGGCGCATCGAGTTGACAAGTTCAGAAAATGCCGTGCGCGGTGGTTCATCCTCAGGCGAGTCGGCAGGTAAGGCGTTGAGCACCTCGTCGAAGTCTTGATCCGGCATCGCGGGTTCGCTGCCCAACAGCGCCGCCAACGCTTCGTCGGAACTCTGAGGCGTATCACCTTCGCGGATAGGCGGATCGAACAGCCGTGAATCGACTGTACTGAGCATCACGTGATCGAAGCTGTTCGACTCCGGCAGATCGTCCGGCTGCTTGGGAATCTCATACTGATCAGCGCTGCGGCGCGACAGCCGCGACGTTGATCCCGTGCTGGTAAGGCTGGGTCGGCTGTGATTACGAAAGTAGGCATCGACCACTTGCATCAGGTCGCGGGCGTTAAAGTCGGCGTCGAGCGTCCCTTGTACATCAAGCTGGCGCAGTTGTTCGTCATTTAAGCGCGGGGTGATGATCAAGGCGAGATCAGACTGAACAGCGCGTAGGTCTTGAATCAGCGCCGCGACGGACGTCTCGGCCGCCGAAACATCGACCAGCGCGACGTCCTGAACCCGATCTTGAAGGTAATCGACCGCAGATTCAAGCGAGGTAAACGGATGGACTTCGAATGGGGCATTGCGCTCAAGCGTCTGTTTCAGCTTGATCGCAAAAGGAAGCTGCCCATGAATAATCAAAACCTGTGTGACCATATTTCGATTCTACAGCGCATCCGTTATAGGGTCAATTTATCCAGTCACGAGGGGCGCGATCATCTCGCAATCAGAAGCACGCCCCTCGCGCATTTCACTACGACGCTGGCGATACCATTACATTGGTAAAGCCGACGTTGTTGACCTCGCTCGCCTCGGTCACTTGACTATCCGAATCCGCACGGGCTTGGATGTTGTACGTTCCGGTGCTGCTGAACGTCAAGCTGATGTTGAGGACAATGCTCTCGCCGGGATTGAGGTTGGCAACCACACCCAGCGCGGTATCCGTCCCCGGCGGCGAAATCGTGATCGTGTTGCTGAACTGGGTCGTCGGGCTTGCGCCAGTATTGGTGACTGTGACCGAGAAGGTCGCCGTCACCGGCGTATCCCCCGCGCCCAACTCGAGCGTCGTCGGCCCGCTCAGATTCGTGACGATCAAATCCGGCAAGCCGGGTGTCGGCGTGACTGTCGGCGGCTGTACCGTCTTGGTCAGCGTGTTTGTCGGCGGCATCGGCGTGAAGGTCGCCGTGATGCGTGCGGTCGGCGTCGGCGGAATGGGCGGGATGATCACTGCCCCGCAGTTGCCGTAAAGCGTCACGTAACCACCGCTCACCCAGCCGGTCGAGACACCGACGCGGATTTGCCACCACGAGTTATCGCCCGTGCGCCCTGTGATCGGCGCGACCGTTCCAGTTGCCAAGACGCTGATGCGGTCATAGCTGACGCCGGGACCTGTGCGGAAGTTCAGCGCCGTGTTGACGAGCAAACGACAGGTCGGATCATAAGGATCGATCACTGGAACATTGTTCGGGGGGGCTTGCTGCTGCGTCGCCGTGACCTGCGCCTGATTTTGGCGCACGATTAAGCTGATTTCAGCCGTATCGCTTGCAACCGCACCGCGATAGGCGATTACTTGCAGCGTCAGGTCGCCCGTTTTATCGGGCGTATAGTCGAGTAGGACATTCAGATTGGGGTCACCACCGGGGGTTTCCGACGAGACTGTTTTAACGATCTGGTCATCGACAAACAGCTGGACGCGCGTCACACCAACCGAGTCGCTGGCGCTGGCACTGACCAGAATCTGCTCGTTGATAATCACTTCAGCACCATCTTGAGGCGACAAAATCGTCACGGACGGCTTGCCACTCGCAGCGCCCGTCGGGGTTGGGGCTGACTGTGGTCCTGTACTAGACAAATTACAGGCGCTCAGCACCCACACAGCCGCACAAACTAACAACGCGATCCGGTAGCGCATACACTTCCCCTTCGCTGCTTTCGAGGTAACAAACACGTTCATTTTAGCATGAGCGAGGGCAGTACGCACATGGTTCAACGCACAGCAGGAAAATCAACGACCCCGCGCAGAGAATGGCATCCCGCCGGGGTCAGAGTTGATAGCGTCGAATTTGGAAAAAGAAAACCGGCTTAAGAAATCGGCTCTTTGTAAATGACGAGGCGGCTCATATCGTCGCCTTTAGAGATACAGGTCGTCATGTCAACTTTGAACTCGCGCCCGCCGGAAACCCAACGCAGACCTTCTTGCAGCAGCCCCTGCGCCATAAAGCAGACCGGACGATCCGTTTGCCGATCCCAACATAAGGCGCAGCGTTCCATCGTATAGATGATGCGGTCGCCGCCTTCTTCATAGACGTTGGAAATCTGGTCGGAAAACTGCGAGAAGATGTTGCCCATCGCTGGAACGCCGACGCGCAATTTGGCGTTCAGGGGCAGCACCTTGAAGGCAAGGTCACCGACGCCTGCCAACGCGCCAAACGAGCGCAGCCCGCCAGCGAAGATCGCGCGTCCCGCGCGCAACGCTAATGCGCGCCCACCGCGTGGACCGTACATATCTTCAAGGGCGATGTTCAGCGCCGTAAAGTCGGCAAAGTCAAATCCCTTTTCCAGATTATCAGGCGGCAGGTTGTCAACGTAGGCTTGCAGCCCAGCTAGGTTGAGAATGGCGTTTAGTCCATTCCGCCCCATGATTTCTTCCATGGCTTCCATGGTCAGGCGAGCAAACTTGTTGGGATAATAATATCCGCTTTTCACAGGTGGCATCGTGCCGGGTCCTCCAATCGTGCGTAGCCCAAACCGCGTTCGTCATAGCACTCTCAAAAGGGCTTTACGACGTTGCTCCACAAAGTATACGTCAAAAAACCGTAAAGCCTCAAAAAGATTACTTGTGCTCGAAATCTCGATTCGGTGCCTATAGATTACAATATCGAGTCAGCTTCGCAAGCAGAGCTTGGAAAAGCGCGGCAACGAGAGTGCCATATAGAGTCCGATTTAACCCGCGATCACCACCAGCGGGTCGAGAACAGGCTCTGCAGACGGCAGCCGCCCTTGCATACTCCACGGCCCCGTCCACATGATCTCGACGTCCACCACCTGACCACGCCGATCCTGCGCGTCCTCGAAGAAGACAATCTTATTATGAGGTGTGCGTCCGCGCCACTTGCCCTTGTGCTGCTCTTCAACCAGCACGGGAAGCGTCTGCCCCAGAAAGCGCCCGTTGATCTCGGCGCAGATGCGCGCCTGCTGTTCGTCGATCAGTTCGTGACGGCGCTTTTTCTCGTCTTCCGGCACGTCATCGACCATCCGGCGCTCGCTGACCGTATTTGGACGCGGACTGTAGCGTGCCAGATGGACTTTATCGAGCTTGAGTTCGCCCAACAGCTGAAGCGTCCGCTGGAACTGCTCGTCCGTTTCGCCGCAAAAGCCGACAATAATGTCGGTATGAATCGCCACGCCGGGGATGCGATTACGAATGTTCTCCACCAAGCGGCGATATTGCTCAACGGTGTAGCCGCGCTTCATGTTCGCCAGCACCTCGTCGTCGCCCGCCTGTACCGGCACTTCGATGTGCGGCATCACGCGCGGCAGTTCGGCGACAGTGTCGAGCAGCTTGTCGCTCATCCAATTCGGGTGGCTGGTCAGGAAGCGAATTCGCTCCAAGCCTGTTTCTTCCGCGACCTGATGAACGATCCGCAGCAAATCCGCCAG